>CABWKN010000066.1 GCA_902505605.1 Candidatus Guanabacterium sedimentis | reverse complement strand
GGACCCCATGTGAGGCCTATCAAACAATAATACAGAATTTCCCATTTACTTAAATTCTATCTGCTTGATTATTATCTGAAAATTTATCGTATACTTTTGCGGCATAAAGAAGACTTAATATTCCCTTTTTTCTCATTAAGATTTTTCTTTATTACATCATGGCATTCATGACCAATGCTGAATAAGTGTTAAACATAGTTACTTATTTACCTTGAAGTTTGCATGATGCCAAAAAATATGCAGCATTCGTATAAAAAAATAATCTCCCGTAGAGGTAAGGCAGCTTTAATATCAGCAGTAATATTTTTCATCCTATCTATTTTTAGTTATGTTTTTTTGAAGAAAGGTGAGCTTCCCAGGGGATTGCAAACTATATATTTTCAGAATAAAAGCTTTTATGGTAAACCAAAAGCTCACGAATTAAGCCGTATGATCAATCTGAAATCCGCCAAGATTGATGAAGTTTCACCCACCAGAACAAATTATAGTATAGAATGGAAAGGCTATCTCCTGATTGATGAGGAAGATCTCTATGAGTTCACCACCTTCTCCGATGACGGCTCTATGGTATTCATCGATAATATCCTGGTTGTTGATAACGGAGGGTTCCATCCCCTGAGGAAGGTTAGCGGCAGGATATTTTTACGACCGGGTTTTCATTCGATCTGGGTCCGCTACTGTCAGGGTGCAGGGGCTGATGTCCTACTATTTTATGGCAATAAATTGGGAACTAAAAGGATGCCTATACATAGAGAACAATTATTTCCATCACTCCCATCGCACCAACCCCTAATGCTTGACCAGACAATAAGGGAATATTATATTGTGTTACGTGCTATTTGGGGCTTTATAGCTATCTTCCTTTTGTTTTTTCTAATTACTAAAATTGTGAGAGCAATAAGCAAAAAAGCAGATATAAATTATCTTTATTCCATAAAAACGCATTATCTTCTAATTATTATTATCGCTACAGGATTCATCCTTCGAGTTATTGGAATCGGTTATGGACTACCTCAGCCTTATCATCCAGATGAGAAACAGGTAATGAGTATAGCTTCAAAAATAATAGCCGGTGATCTTAACCCCCATTTTTTTATTTGGCCAACTCTTTATATGTATTTAATCGCAATATCTTATAAATTTTCCTATTGTCTGCTCTGGTTACTTCAATATTTTTTTGGATTCATACATCCATTTAAAAAACTCTACCTGTTAATAGATTCCAATATTGTAACCTCATACCATTATTATTTAATCAGTAGGAGCCTTTCGATTATTTTTGGAACCATAACTATACCAGTCACTTATCTTATAGGCAAAGAATTATCAAGCAAAAAAGCCGGTCTAATAGCCGCGTTATTTATCGCTTTAGCTTACTACCCTGTATTATATTCTCACCTTGGCATTATTAGCACAATTATGGTTTGCTTGACTCTGCTGTCTTTCTATTTTGCAATGAAAATGTATCAAACAGGTCGATTTAAATACTATTTTGAAGCCAGCATCATAGGAGGATTAGCTATTGCTGCCAAATATAATGCTGCTATTATAATTATTCCTTTATTTTTCGCTCATTTATTTCTGTTTTTAAAAAATGATTATTCATTTAACAAAAAATTCTATATGAAAACTATAATTATCATCATATTTGTATTAATCGGATTTTTAATTGGTTGTCCTTATTCATTACTAAATTTCGAAAAATTTACCAAAGATGTTTCTTGGGTAGCCGAGAGTCAGAAAGGATTACAACACACTTCTATATATTTTAAAGGCATCCAATCATCAAGCTGGGCAATGGATTTCAAGTTCCTATGGGAAGGGATGGGGCCCTTCCTGCTTGTTTTATCTTTGGCCGGAATTATCTTATCTTTATTTAAAAGAAAATATCCATATCTTCTGCTATTATCTTTCCCAGTATGCTATTTTTTAATAGCAGGTCAGTCAAAAACACCTGTTCCACGATATACACTTATAATTTACCCATTTTTATTCTTAATGAGTAGCATTTTTATTCTCTTTTTAAGCAAATACATTCTTAGCTTCCCAAAAGCATTCTTGATAGGAATAATAATCGTTGTGCTTTCAATCCCATTTTATCATGTTATTAAATTAGATTATTATTTGTGCCAAAAAGATACAAGACAACTTGCCTTAGAATGGATAAGAGAAAATATTCCTCGAGGCTCTAAAGTAACTTATGAATTTTTCGGTCCCAACCCTTCTATTCTAGAAGGGATTGTCACATATCCTCAATTTTCGCTTGGTGATAATACATTTAAATATTATCAAGATAGAAAAATTAATTATTTTATAACAAATAGCTTATCCCGCAATATTTACTTTAAAGCAGGAGAAAAATATTTCCCTACACATATTGAATTTTATTTATTGCTGAATAAAAGATGCAAGCTAATAAAAAAATTTGAAAAAAATCCGATTTTTATCTTTAATCCTACAGTCTGGATTTATAAAGCTCTTTACTAATTAATTTTGTAAACAGGATGGGAGAGCATGTTTTAAAACGCAATAAACTCATCAATTATTCCATCTTGCGGTGCCTATGGCTTCTATTAAGGATAGGGAAACGATAATGTCCAGCGATATAAAGTTGTTCCCCCGTAAACTTCAATATAATATATATACTAACGATGCCAGCATATGCTTTGTGAACAGTGTAATAGGCAAAATTATAGATAAGCTGAAATCCTGCGGTCTATACAATCGCACCATTATTATAGTACTAACCGACCACGGCGATGCCCTATGGGAGCATGGTTTTTTTGGTCATAATGTTCACCTCTATGAGGAGAGCACCCGCATACCCATTATAATTAAGCTTCCTTCCCTAGCAGGTATAGAAGGGTTAAAAAATGAAGCGCTGGGGTATATAACTAATTGAGAGGCAAAAATAATATGACTTACTTATGGAAAAGAGCTCCGTTAATCTTAATCTCGGGTATCTCTCTAGCAGTAGGGCTTTACGCAAGGAGCAAAATCCCTGAGCTTACGGTGGGAAACCCCCGAATAAAATGGAATACAGACAGCTTCTATTTGTATGTTGCACTATCTTTGCTTACCATAATATTTATCTGGTGGGGCTATTCCATCTTGGTGGGGCTCATACTGAAGTTGAACCGTAGAGAGATCAGGAGAGGAGATACCCTCACCTATATCCCTTTATGGTTTTTACTGCTATCCAATATTCCGGCCCATTTCTATTTCTATAAAGCGGACCTTTTTAAAAACAACCTCATCTTATGGGTGCTGGTGATAGGAGGATGTCTCTATTTGAAAGGGGTCCATTTTTATCAGCTATGGTCGACAGCGCGGCATCCTGCTGCTATAACTCTTAGGGAGAGATTCAAGGAATTCATTTCCTCGCCAGAGTATCCGAGAAAGAAAAGGATTGTCATCCTATTCCTGCTGTCGTTTTTGATCTACCTTTTTATTGCCTCAGGGATATTAGCACCTTTATTTCAGCCTACTGGTGATGAGCCTCACTATCTCCTAATAAGCCACAGTCTTCTTAAAGACCATGACATTAACTTGAGAAATAATTATGATCACCGAGATTACAGCCATTTCTACCATGGGAAACTTGCTACCCATAGCCGGACAGGAAAGAGAGGTGCCAGCTACCAATATCCTACCCACCTGTTCGGCATCTCCCTTTACCTGGTCCCATTTTACTGGTTAGGGCTTTGTCTGCCAGCAATAGGGGTGATGTTTTTTGTCCGCCTGGGGATGATTCTGTTAACTTCTTTATTAGCAGTCCAACTCTACCTCCTTTTGCTGGAATTATTACGCAAGCCGAAGGTCTCTTTTTACAGTTGGCTGGTTTTTACCTTTACGGTCCCTATGGCTTTCTACTCTCGCCATATCTATCCCGAGGTGGCGGTTGCCCTGATTACCATTTATTTATTCCGAAAGCTCAGAACATCGAGCTTCATCTCCTCCTGGAAGATTTTCTTCCAGGGGTGTTTGGTGGGAATAATAATATGGTTCGGAGTAAAATATGGAGTTACGGCTGGGGTGCTCTCCCTCATGTTTCTTTATTTCTTCTGGAAGAGGCATAGAATAAAACCAAGGATTATTTATTTTATCATCCCTGCTTTAATCTCCCTTCTTATTATGTTTGCTTTCATCTATCATATGTATGGATTATTTTCGCCCATGGCGATAGAGAGGGGTCTAAGAAAAAGCCCATCTCCAACTACCATACCTTTCATCCAGAGGATTAAAGAAGAATCGAGGTTGACACTGGGAACTCTCTTCACCTACTTTTTCGACCAAAAGAGAGGTCTTTTTGTCTACTCACCCATCTACTTCTTCGCTCTGCTGGGATTGTATCTCTTAATCAAAAAGGACAAAAGGGTAGCTTTTCAGCTTCTTTCTCTTTTTATCACTTACCTGGCAGTGTATGTCGGCTTCAAGCTGACCGGGGGTTATGCCCCTCCCACTAGACCACTGGTTTCAGTTACCTGGATTTTGGCAGCCTCTTTAGCTTATTTTCTCGCATATAACAGAAGCAAAACGTTCTATACCGTGGCAAAGATTCTTGGAGCTGTCAGCCTCTGCATAGTTATCCTTCTCATATACTACCCTAATTGCCTCTATCATACCCATTGGGCAGTGGATACTTCCAGAGAGGCTAAGCTCTTCATCACTTTAAGCAATCTAAAGTTAAACTTCACCAATTTCTTGCCCTCCTACAGCCTTGCAGGGGGAAACTTCAACTGGATACCTAACTACATCTGGCTCTTGGGCAGTTTTACCCTCTTTTTCCTTTATATCAGGAAAAAAGGGGGAAGAGACGAATCTCACATCGCTCAAAAGATAAGGCCTGGCTGGCATCTGTGGATGGCTTTGTTTATTATCGCTGTATGCTTCTCCCTGTTTGCCATTTTCCCCCGTGTCAATCTACAAAAGAATGCGAAGCTCCCTATACTGGGCAATTCGGGAGCTTCCCTTTACCGGCAGGAATGGAGCCTCTTTGGAAGCGAATTGCAGGGATTCTGGATAAAGGGAGAGAGTCAGGAGAATTTCGTTATAGAGAGCAGGGAAAAGCTCAGAGGGATAAAATTATATCTCTGGTCTCCTCAGGAGAACCTGATTAAAGCTGGCATATATGAACAGATGCACTCTACTAAACTACGACACAAAAGTAGAGGGAAGGTAGAATGGACCCTCTACCCCTCTTTCCATTATCGCTTGGGCAATGATACCTACTACTATTATCTCACTATAGGGTCAGAGAAAGGATTCGTCCCCAGGGAAACTGTTCCCGGAAGCCGTGACACTCGCTACCTGGGAGTTTTTGCCAGGGTGAAGGTTATCCCTTACTAAGAAATCTGAAAGATGTAAATTTGCCCCATTGCTATACTTCTTCTGTAATCCTGAGACGGTAAATCACCACCATTCCCAAGAAGTAGAATAGCTATATTTAGAAAATTCCCAGGTAATAGTTGTAATACCTTTCCCTATTCATGTCCATCAACCCTTATATTCCATGATACAGCACCCGGCGCAGCCTGGAAAAACTCCCTCTTTCCTCAATTCTTTCCGAAATCTTTTATAGTTCTTCCCATTCCATATCTCTGAGATCTTCTTCTTTCTCACATTTCCCATAGAATAGCTGAAGCATGGATAAACCTCTCCATAGGGACCAATATGCATGGTATGCCAAGGAGTATGGCAGCTAAATTTGCTCAACTCCACTCGGTTAAGATAATAATTCACCACCTCCGCGAGAGGCATATTGGGGTTAAAGCGAACCTTGGTAAACGCTTTGACGCTTCTCTCTGCCAGATAGCGAAGCTGTTCTTGCAGCAGATCAGAGTTAATAGGAGTAAAAGGCTTAGGTGGGGTGAGATGGGCAAGAGGATTATTATCCTCTATCCCATACGAGGAGGACTGCGTATTTAATACCTGAAAGGAGCAGAGGTCGACTTTAAAATCCAACGCCAAGTCGTAGAGCTCCCTCAAAGAGGAGAAGTTATAATCCCCAATAGTTATCTTTAAATCAATCAGAGGGTAGCGAGATCCCCGTTTTGACTTTTCCTGCTGAAAGGTCTTTATCGTCCTTAGCGTCTTATCAAAGGAACCAGGAATCCCTACTATTTTGTCGTGAACCTCTCCCACCGCTTCTATTGATATCCCCACTGATAGAACTCCTTTGCCCAGAATACTGGAAACGCGCCTTGCTGTTATCTCCTCTATCTCCTCCTCATTGCATATTGTTCCGTTGGTAACAATATGGCATCTATGCTTTTTTGTGGAATACCTCACTATCTCCATCAGTTCTCTCCGCAAGAAAGGCTCGCCACCGGTGAAAGTAATGACCGAATAGCCTGGAAGCTGGTCGATTACCCCCTTGATTTCCTCCAGGCTCAGCTCCTGTCGCTTAATCCCCTTCTTCCGCTCCTTTTGATAAGAGCTCCACACCATACAGAATCGACATTGAAGGTTGCAGCGATGAGTCAGAATAAAGGCAACTCGTAGGGGTGGAAAGGAATAACCACCTCTGAAAAGATGCTCCGGGATGGCTGCATAAGCATGGGTCAGTAATTGATAAAGTCGGGAAACGGATAACATGTGCTAAACCTTATGAGAATAGAAGCTCCCGAGCTACTCCCAGATAGAGCTTGATATTATGAAATGAATTGATATTGCGCAACAGGTCCCATATCTGGCGCGGTCGGAGGTAGAATTCGCGAGTAGCCCTCTTCTGCAATTGCCTTAACTCCTTGGCATCTCGCCCCTCGGGTATATAGACTGGGTCATATCCACCGAAACCAGCCATTGAGCTGAAGTACCGCCAATCGTCCGTCTTCAAAAGCCCCTGCTCTTTTGCTAACCGGTATAGCTCCGTGCCCGGGTAAGGCGTTGCCAGGGAAAATTTGGCGAAGTTCAATCCCAGTTTTTTGGCAAACTCAATAGTTTGCTGCGATTCCTCCGGGGTTTCCGTGGGCAGACCGAGCATCAATGTCCCACGAACCTTAATCCCCACCTCTCTTGTCAACCTAACGGCTTCTTCTATCTGTTCGATGGTAAGACTTTTTCTTATAATATCGAGGAGCCTCTGTGAGCCGGTCTCCACCCCATAGGATATAAGGGCGCAGCCGGCATCCTTGAATTTTCTCAGCAAAGGCTCCGATATCTGGTCCGCCCTCCCGGCGCAGGTCCATACCACCTTCTTATGATATCCCCTCTCAATGAGAAGGTCGCAGATCTCCATCACCCTCTTCTGGTCGACTATGAAGTTGTCGTCCAGAAAAGCAAGTTGTCTTGCTCTGTAACGATTTATCAGAATGTCAATCTCTTCCATAACATTCTGAGGACTGCGCACCCGATAGCGATAGCCTGAAGATAACCTTGCTGAACAGAAAATGCACCGAAATGGGCACCCTCGCGAGGTGAGCAGACACCTCACCGGCTCTCGAAAGGTGGCATCGGGTATCTGATGATAGCTGTCCAGAGGGACCAGGCTCCAGTCTGGCATAGGAAGAGAGTCGAGCTGCTCCAGAAAGGGTCGCTGCTTGTTGTGGATAATCTCCCCATTTCGTCTGAAGGTAAGCCCCTTAATTCCCTCCAAATCACCCTCTCCGATTATTGCCTCAACGATCTCATACAGGGAATGCTCCCCTTCCTGTCGGACAACAATATCAACATTCTCATCCTGGATGGTCTCCTCTGGCACGACAGTAGGGTGGGTGCCGCCCATAATCACTGTTATCTCACGGGAAACCTCTTTGGCTATGGCAGCTACCTGGTGAGCCGCTTCAGCAATAGGGGTGAGCGAAGTAATGCCCACAAACCTCGGGGAGTAGTCCTCTATCTGCTGACGCAGGGTGGTGGGAGTGAGTTCTTGCACTTGACCGTCTAATATCTTAACAGAAATCCCCTTCTTCTGGAGGAAAGTTGCCAGATAGACCAGAGATACCGGAACTAATGAAGGAGCAACCTTGCTCAATCTCCCATAGTAAAGCTCGGATTTAAATTGAGGAAAAATCAGCAGCACTCTGTCTTTTATTGCCTTCATAGCTTTCTGCATCGCCCCTTCAAACAAGCCCAATTTTATCAGAAAATCGTCTCTCTGTAAATCGGGGTTGGTTATGATTCATCTTTTTTGCGAGAGAGTCCCCTGAAAGCATAGATAAATGCTCCCGGGAGGGTAGCAATTACAGTCAAAAAATATATTAATAAAGCCAGAGTAAAGGCGCTGGAGCCCGTCATCCCCACGTTGGTAAAGAAGTAAATATAGGCACCCTCCCTGATACCAATTCCGGCAATGGAGACCGGCAGAAGACTGAGAATGATGGTCAAAGGAATAAAGATTAAGAAATACACGAAGCCGGTGGAAAGGTTCAGTGCCAGAGATGAGATATAGACTCCCACAATGCGCATAATTTGCACTACGACCGATAAAACTACAGCATAGAACAGCACCTTCTTGTAAGCCTTGAATTGCAAGAAGGAGTCATATATACCCTTCAACTTTTCCCTTAAAGTCCCCGAACCCTTGAAAGGTAGAATTTTATCCAGGAGTTTTGGACCCGAGGAGCTGAATACCAACAAGACGAAAGTCCCGAAAACCACAGCGAAAAGGAATACCACTATCAGAACCCGGGGCTCAGCGATATATCTATAAGAGCCGAGGGCACTAACCAGGGAAATCGCCATCATGCTACTGATTCCAATGGTGCGGTCAAGCAGCACCGAAGATATGGATAAGTTGGCATCGGAAATATTCCTGGTCAGGCTGTAGGCGCGAACCACATCCCCTCCCAGGATTGAAGGGAGAAAAAGACCAAAAAAAGTGCTCACAAAGGTCAGCTCAGTTATATCCCTGAAGGAGACACCTGAACCCTGTACGCGAAGGAGGAGCATCCACTTCCAGGCCATCACGAATCGGTCAGCGGCAATAAGAGTAATACAGAGGAGAAGAAAGGATAGCTTTGCGGCAGCCAGAAGCTTGACAAACTGCCTGCTGTCTACCAAATAATAAAAAATTAAAGCAATTAAGACAGCACTCAGTGCTGTCCTGAAAAGCGGCGAGAACCTTCTGAAGCCTGCAGATTTGTCCTTAATTCTGCGTAAGAATCCCCTCCCTATTTTATCCCCCTTTCACATCATACGGTGATCACTTATTCCTTGATTATTCCTAACAATCGAGCGATTTTCAACCTTAATAGATAAAAGACAAACCCTGCATACGGATAGAGCTTTTTACGGACACTGACCAGTGTATGGCAAGGGCTGATGCAAGCGGAACATTTGCGGGAGATCAGTTTCTGGCGATACGCCAGATTCTCGGGTTTATAGTATATAGCTTTGGCTGGCTCCTGGAGGACATTACCGATGGGCTTGCTCATCTCGCAATAGTAGAGGTCGCCTTCGGGATTGAGTTGGATCCCCTGGTCCATAAAAGGACAGGGCATGGTCCTCTTGCTATTGCCGAGTAGCATACTGCGCCAGTGCATATACAGATAGCTATCTCCGTCTATTAATGAGCTCTTCTGCAATAATTGATGGAAGAAATTTCCGATAAAGGCTCGCTGTTCCTCGTTATAAACCAGCTCGCTCTGAATGGCTTCGTTTCCTAAAATGCTATCGGAGAACCTGAGAATGGAGAAGGAGAGGTCAATATTATTCTGTTGGCAGAACTCTGCTATTTTATTCATCTCGCCGAAGTTATCCGGAACCACCACTGTCCCCATTCCCAGGCTAAACGGCACGCTCTCCCTGAGTTCCATCAAAGCATGGATGGTTTCCTTGACCCTCTGGTAGGCTCGGGGGACATTCCTTATGCGGTCGTGAATCTCACCCATACCGTCGAGGGAAACGCCGATGCTGAGCAAGCCATTCCGTTTCTGATTGAGCCTGGCAATGGCTTCCACTTGCTCGACTACCCTGCGTGTATTCAAGGCGTTGGTGACTATGCTCATCTTCCGCACACGGGGTAAATTGCTGTAGAGCACCTCTACGATTTCCGGTAGGTCCGCTCTGAGGGTGGGCTCACCGCCGCTGATAGAGACATTCTCTATCCGGTGGAAAAGGTCTCCTTTCTTTAATGCCTTCTCCAACTCGGAGACGGTAAGCTCCCTTTGTTCTTTTTTAGTCCAGTTGAGGCACATACGACACTTCATATTACAGCGAAAGGTGACATTATAGACCAGCACTGAGGGAGGTAGAGCAGTAAAATGGGTAAGGAGGTTGCTGGTGAAGAAATCCCGGGGAATAGAGATAAAAGCCCGCTTCAATTGCTCCCATTTGAACTTTCTCCCCCCAAACATAATAACCTTCTCCCCTTATCCTCCCTGCTCTTTCTTGGCAATTACCATTATCGTCTCAAAAAGGTTCTTCCTCAGGCGCACTAAAAAATCACTTGCGCTAAATATCCTAAAGATGTTTGCAGTAATGCCCCAACCGAGGAAGAAGGTGGCTGCTTTAAGAAGATAACGCCGGATGCCTGTGGTACAACCGATGGAAAAAACTTTATCCACTGGGGTAAAGCGGCAATCGAACAGCATCTGCTCCACCCGCCTTTCGGTGGTGATGAAGTTGTGGGTGTAATCAATGTCGAAGAAAAACTCTTTTTCTTTTAAGTAATTAGGAAAAATAAGAGCCAGGTATCCATCGTTCTTCAGCACCCGGTTAGACTCGGCTATAAAGTGAGCCGCGGCGCTAAAATCGGGCATATGCTCCAGCAGCTGGTCGGCATAGAGCACATTGATGCTCTGAGATTTCACCGCAATAGGGGGGACAAAGCCGCCAATGGTGGGATACCCCTCCTGATTCATTATTTTTAGCAGAGGCGGGCTCGGCTCAATACAGAAATACCTTATACCTTCTCTTCGGCAAAGCTCGGCAAAACGCCCCTCTCCAGGACCTATCTCCAACAAGACCGCCCGGGGGGGAATATATCTCCGCAGGCGCTGGAACTTGAACTCATCTATTCTGCCTCTTCTTTTCAATCCCAGACGGGTACGGGGTCGCTTGGAAAACCAATCATAAAAGGTAAAGCCTTTATCATCCATTAATTAGGCTATAGCCTTTCCACTTTTCAGGGCGTACATCTGGCTGTAGAGCTCTTCAAATTTCCTCACCGTCAGGTTGATGTGATACCTCTTGGAGTCCTCCCTGGCTTGCTCCCCTAAGCTCCTGGCTACTTCCTCGTTCTCTATGAGATAGAGAATTTTTTCTGCCAGCAAGGATGGTTTTTTAGGGGGCACCATCAACGCATTTCTGCCATCCTCCAGCACTTCTTTCAGCCCATCAACATTGGTTGAGACAATCGGCTTTCCCATGGCCATTGCTTCGTATACGGTGAAGGGAACTCCTTCCCACAGAGAAGGGAGCACCTTGATGTCTAACAGGCTTAGAATAAAGGGCATATCAGGACAGAAGCCGGTGAAAATGGTATCCGCCTCTACCCCCACCTGGCGAGCCTGATGTTCCAGCTCCTCTTGTAAGGGTCCATCTCCGGCAACTATGAATTTAGCCCTGGGGTATTTCTCCCTGATAATGGGAATGGCATCAATAAAATAGCGGACACCTTTCTGCTCGTATAATCGGGAGACCGTTCCCACCACTTTGTAATCAGAGGGGATATTCAGCCTCTCCTTCTCTGCACGCATTTTTTCCGGGTTTGCCTGTTTATAATTCTCCAGAGGCACCCCGAAATAGATAACCTCCACCCTGGAGGGGTCAACCTTCTTGTTCTCTATCACCCAATCTCGCACCGCTTGACCAACGGCTACAATCTTGTAGCTGAGAGGTGCCAATAGTCGGTCGGTCCATATGGCGTAGCGGGGCAGCTTGGGCTGGACGCCGTGCTCGTGCACCACATTGGGTATGCCCAGCATCCTGGCCGCCAGCCGTCCAAAGGTGCTGGCTCCGTTGCCGTGGAGATGGACAACATCAACCTGATTCTTTTTAAATAGCCGGTAAAGGTCAAAGAAGGTGAACGGGTTGAAGCGCGAGCGGTTCAAGTAGGTGATGTGCGCGCCCATTGACTCCAGCCTTCTGCCGGCTTCCGACGGCTGGCGTAAGCAGCAATAAGTAATGTCAAACTTCTCTTTGTCAAAGCGGTCAAGGATAAAGGTGAACAGCCTCACTACCCCATGAACCTTGGAGCTTCTCCAGCCCAGATGGTCACACACTTCCATAACCTTGATTTTTTTCATCGCTTTTTTCTTCTATCTCCCCTTTTGATTCTAAAAATCCCCTCTATTTGCCTGAATATCTTTATGTTAGGTGTTATAATAATATATAACATTGTTGATGTCAAATTTTATTTCTCGACCGGGATGGTGGCTTATTTTCTTCTTTAATATTGCCAGCTTTGGTAAAATCTGCTATTATTTATAAATCTTAAGGAGAATAAAAGCGACCGATGAAAAAAGCCAACCGTGTAACGGTAATTAAAGATAAGGTTGAAGATATAAGCCGATCACCCTTTCAAAGCTATAAGGAGCTATTTGTAGGGAGCAGTCGTTTTTTTGATTTTTTAAAATACGAGCTGGTTCTGATCCTCTTCAGCTGGCTGCCAGGGGCGGTGGGGCTCTTTTTAAGGAGACTCTTTTACCCTTGTATCTTCGGTAAAATAGGAAAGGGGGTGGTATTTGGTAGAAACATCACCATCAGGCATCCAGGCAAGATTTTCATAGGCAATGGTGCAATCATTGACGACAACGCGGTGCTCGATGCCAAAGGGGAAAACAGCTACATAAAAATTGGAAACAATGTCATCATAACCAAAAATGTGATATTGGGCTGCAAGGGGGGGTTCATTGAGATTGGGGATAACACCACGGTGGCTATGAACAGCATATTCCAGTCGGAGAGTTCGCTGATAGTAGGGGAAAATGTCATTATAGCTGCCTTCTGTCATCTGGTTGCCGGAGGGAATCACGACTTCTCACGCCTCGACCTCCCCATAATCCGGCAACCCTCCCTGAGCAGAGGGGGAATTGTAGTCGAAAAGAATTGTTGGCTGGCTTCTAATGTGGTGGTGCTGGATGGAGTTACCATAAGGAGGGATTCTATAGTTGGGGCAGGGTCGGTGGTTACCAAAAATATTCCGCAGTTTTCTATAGCATATGGTATTCCCGCCAAGGTGGTGCAGAACAGAAAAGAAGCCACATCCCGCAAGAGACCAGATAGGTTTTAATCATCTCCTCAACCCCACTGCTTTGAGATAAACCCCATTTGATATCTATGGAGAAAGGGTATAAGCTCATCTCTAATGGGATAAGGAGAATTTGTTATCTTTAGGATGAACGAAGTAAATAAGCAACACTATTACATCAAAAAGGGACTTTCCTTTTTTGGTATTGCTCTCTTTGTTGCCTCGGTGGTCAGCTATCGCCTGGAAAGGAAATACAGTATTCCCCGAGGGCTGGAGACCCTTTATTACAATAACCGCGGATTCTACGATGAACCTGTATTTAAGGAGCTGGAAGAAAAGATTGACCTTAGGAAGGCTAAAATAGAGGAGCTCTCCCCCACCCGACAGAATTACAGCATAGAATGGGAGGGATACATTTTTATTGAGCAAGCGGCACTCTATGAGTTTACCACCGCCTCCGACGACGGTTCCGTGGTATTTATCAACAATATCCTGGTGGTTGATAATGGTGGATTCCATTCACTGAAGGAGGTCAGCGGTGAAATCTTTTTACTGCCAGGATTTCACTCCATTTGGATTCGCTACTGTCAGGGGGAAGGGGCTGATACACTTCTCTTTAAAGCACTCAAGCGTGGGCATGATAAAACCTCCATCAACAAGAAACAGCTCTTCCCATCCATTCCAACGCTGCGCGCACTCCGCATTGAGCAGGGAGTAGAAACATATACCAGGGTGGTCTATTACGTCTGGGGTATTGGAATTTTATCTCTCGCAGTGATATGGCTTCTTATCAAACGAAGGCGGCTCGGCAGCAAAAAAGTAACTACCTCAAAACAATCTTGGCCGGGAGCCTTAGCCTAAAGACTTATTTGACTGCTCTGCCTGAGGTATATATCTGGCAATGAAGTATCGGCTATAATTCCCTAAGGATGCCCTTTTAAGGGGGCAACTAATTTTCACTTTCTCCTTCATTTCGGCATAACTATTGACAATAGAAGGAGTTTAAGTTAATATTTTATAAAGTATATAAATAGATGAGCAACCGCTAACAGCGGGTTTTTTTGATGGATTAATAAGATGCGCATTGTTTTGATTATCCCGCCAGGGGGGTATTATGCGGAGAGATGGCAGAAGGGAGCTCTAATGCCCTCGCTGGGAGTGGGATATATAGCCTCCTCCCTGGAGCAGGAGGGGCATGAGGTTCACATAATCGATGCCCATGTAGAGCATCTCTCCTGGAGAAGGCTGGAGGAGATGTTGAAGAAAATATCCCCTTCTGCAGTAGGGTTCTCTTTCACCACGGAAAATCGATTTGAAGCCTTCCGGCTCATAGAGCAGGTCAAAAAAGCCTTCCCCCGAGTAATCACCATAGCGGGTGGACCACATGTCACTCCCACGGCGACAGACACCCTGGAGAACATCCCCTCGCTCGACCTGGTGGTCCGAGGAGAAGGAGAAGCCACCATGGTGGAGCTGGCTCGCTGCCTGGAGGAGGGAAAGGATTACAATGGGGTATCGGGTCTCAGCTATCGGAGGAACGGAGAGGTCAGGAACAACCCTCGTCGTCCTTTCATTGAAAACTTAGACTCCGTCCCCTCCCCTGCCTGGCACCTCATGCCCTGGGAAAAATACAACTTTGTCCTCGAGGTGCCCGAAAAAGGAAAGGTCAAGCATGCCAACCTCATAACCAGCCGGGGCTGCCCCTTCTCCTGTAATTTCTGCGCTACCCAGAACAGCTGGGGGCGGCGGTTCCGGGCTCGCTCCCCTGAGAATGTCCTCCGAGAAATCTCACAGTTGGTGGAAAATTATGGGATTAAGGGCATCTGGTTTTTCGACGATACCTTCACCAGCAACCGGCAAAGGGTGTGGGACATATGCCAAGGACTGTTAGATGCAAAGCACGACCTCAGCTGGTTCTGCGAGATTCGGGTGGACACCGTGGACAAAGAGCTGCTGCAAAAGATGAAAGAATCGGGATGTTACTGTGTCGCCTTCGGAGTGGAATCGGGCTCCCAGCGGATTCTGGACGAGGTCATCGGAAAGAAGATTTCCCTCCAGCAGGTCAGGGATGTAACCCGCTGGTGCGATGAGCTGGGGATAAAGAGCAATCCATTTTTCATTTTCTCCCATCCCGAAGAGACCAAGGAGGACATAAAGCAGACTATTGAGATGATGAGAAATTGGCCTGCGCACAGCGACATAAGTCTGAGCCTACTTCATATCTACCCGGGAACCCGCCTGGAAACAACCGCCAAAGAAAAAGGGCTTCTCCCCGCCGACTTCTCCTGGGCCAAGAAAGACCAGCGAGGAGTGATTACCCTGCCTTCTGCTCAGGGAAATGTGCCCATCTTTGTGGATAAGCTCTCCTGGGAGTATTTGAGCAGGCTGATGTTTGAATGGGCTGAGGGACAGCGGTATAGAGTTCTGAATAAGATACCCAGGGCTATCAAAAGCATCCGCACTTATAGCGATTTTAAGCGATATATGACCATGTTTAAAGCCTTTATAAAGGTTAAATTTAATAAGCTTTTATCCCATGAATCAGCCAGAAGCAGGTAGCAGAGACATGAAAATATTGATGATTGCCCCGGAGCCATTTTTCCAGCCCCGGGGTACTCCGTTCAGCGAGTATTATCGGATAAAAGCCCTCTCAGAGCTGGGTTATCATATCGACCTGGCCACCTATCCTTTCGGAGAGAATGTGGAGATACCAAACCTCCGAATCTTCCGCTCTTTCAGGCCACCAGGGATTAAAGGGGTCAAGGTTGGTCCTTCGTGGGCAAAGTTACCCCTTAACTTCTTTCTCTTCTTCAAGTCCTTTTTTCTTCTGAGGCGAAATCATTATGACTTCATCCACACTCATGAGGAAGCGGGATTTATGGGGATAATCTTTTCCCGACTCTTCAAAATACCCACCCTTTACGACATGCACTCCGACCTGGCTCAGCAGATGGTCAACTTCAACTTCACCCGTTCTCGAAGCATAATTAAACTGGTCTCTTTGATGGAGCGAAGCATCGTTAAAGGGTCTCATATGATAATCGGCATCTGCCCTTATCTTGAAGAGGTGGTCAAAAAAATCGACCCCTACAAAAAGATTTACATCATCGAAAATCCACCTCTGATGTTTGATGAGCATGAGGGGGATGAAACGCAACTCCTGAAGCTCAGGAAAAGCCTGAAGCTGCAAGATAAAAAGATAATCCTTTATACCGGAACCTTTGAGCCCTATCAGGGATTGGAGCTGCTTTTGCGGGCGGTGCCTGCAGTGGTGGACAGCAGCGATGATGTCCACTTCCTCATCGTTGGAGGCAAGGAGAAGCAGGTAGCCAGTTTTAAGGCTCTTGCCCGTCAGTTGAAAATTGATGAGCATGTGTCTTTCACCGGACAGAGGCCCCATCAAGAAATGCCCTTGTATATCAAGTTAGCTGACATTTTGATCTCCCCCAGAATCAAAGGCGATAATGTCCCGCTGAAAATCTATCTCTACCTTGCCACCGGCAAACCAATTGTCGCCACCAACATCTCCGCCCATACGCAAGTTCTTAACCCGGAGGTAGCGGTCCTGACCGACCCCGAGCCCAAATCCTTTGCTCTGGGGATAAACCTCCTGCTTAAAGACCACAATCTCTGCCAGAGGCTCACCAAAAGCGCCAGAAAACTGGTAGAGACTAGATATAGCTACCCGGAATATCTGCAGAAGGTCAAGCTCTGCTATCAGCATCTCAGCCGGATAAAAACTAAACGAAGGGGAAATCCTTCTCCTAATAAGGAGGAGCTCTCCAGTTCGCATTACAGCTACCGGGTATACGCCAGCCCGGAGGTAGCGACAAAGTTTGATGAGGACAGGTTTGGGGGACCCATCGGTCAATTAATCCAACAAAAACAGGAAGCCACTCTCCTTTCCCTGCTGGGGGATTTCAAGGGAAAGACGGTTCTTGACATTGGAGCAGGCACCGGCAGAATTGCCATCCCTCTTGCCCTCTTCGGTGCCGAGGTTACCGCCCTGGATGCCTCCGCAGAAATGTTAACCATAGCCCGAGATAAAGCGGAAGCCTGTGGAGCAGATATAAGATTCCAACACGGGGATGCCCATCAACTCCCTTATCCTGATTTGAGCTTCGATATGGTAATCTCCTTCCGATTATTGATCCATGCCATAGATTGGAAAAAGGTAATCGGTGAGTTGTGCCGTGTAGCCAGAGGGAGAGTGGTATTTGACTTCTCACCGTGGGGGAGCTTCGCCCTGCTTCACCCTCCTTATTTGCGTCTGAAAAAGCTTGTGGACAAAGAGACTCAAACCTACCGCATCTTACGGATGGCTGCCATTAAAAGAGAGCTGGGGAGGCATGGGTTCCAGATGGTCTCCACACACCGAGAGTTCGTGCTGCCTTTGGCTGTCCACCGCAAGCTCAAGTCAGTGAAATTTTCCACCGCAACCGAAAGTCTTTTTGGCAAGCTGAAAATTAACTCCTTCTTCGGGGGCCCTCTTACTATTAAAGCCGACAGAAAGGTGGGGTGAAAGTTTGAAAGCGCTGGTCACAGGAGGAACAGGATTCATTGGTAGCCATCTAATTAGCTATCTCCTCAACAAGAAGGCTAAAGTTAAGATTCTCGTCCGAAATCCTGACAAAGCGCAAAAGCTGTTCGGTAAGAAAATACAGCTTATTCAGGGTGATATATTAGACCCCCCATCGCTCCGGGAGGCAATCAACGGTGTGAATGTGGTATTCCATCTAGCTGCCGCTCTGGGAGCAACCCCCATCTCCAATAAGGAGTTCTTCAAGGTAAATGCTCAGGGGACTGAGAATATCCTGAAGGCTTGCCGAAAAACAGATATCTCTCGGTTTGTATACTGCAGCACAGTGGCTGTCTCAGGGGATATTAAAAATCCACCCGCCAATGAAAAAGCTCCTTACAATCCTGATGAGATATACGAAAAGTCAAAATGTAAAGGCGAGGAGATTGCCCTGAAGTATGCTAAAGATGGGCTCCCGGTAGTAGTAGCACGACCCACCTGGGTCTACGGTCCACGGGATACTCGAACTTTGAAACTGTTCCGTGCCATCAGGCGGCGCAGGTTTTTAATAGCAGGCAAAGGAAACAATTTACAGCACCCCGTCTATGTAAAGGATGTCGCTCAGGGTCTCTATTTATGCGTCCAAGGGGATATCTCCAAGGGAGAGGTCTTTATCCTTGGAGGGAACGAGTTCATCACCGTTGGGCAGTTGATTAATAAAATAGCCTCTCTGCTGGGAGTGGAACTCCCTTCGGTAAAGCTTCCTCTGTGGACCCTGCGTCCCTTTGGCTGGGTTATGGGTTGGAGTGGAAAACTCCTGGGCTTCGAGCCGCCGATGAGCCCTTCAAAGATCGCCTTTTTTGCGAAAAACAGGGCTTACGACATCAGTAAAGCTAAACGCGAACTCGGCTATCGCCCCAAAGTAAATCTGGAGCGGGGGCTAAGACAGACCTTGGGGTGGTATGTCCAAAATGGGTATCTTTAATACTATTTGGAAATGTCACATTGCTGGGGTAGAATTCATACCAGGGGCACAAGATGATGAGAAAGAGTGAGCATTTAAGTCATTTGTGGAACTCTTACCAGGGGTATAAAAAGGGGAAGGAAGTCTGTCAATATCCCCCTCTCCGCATATGGCTCGAGCCTACCAATTATTGCAATCTCCGCTGCCCGTTCTGCCCTCAGAGCTCCGCTCGCCCAATGGAACGGGGATATATGGACTATGAGCTTTACCAGAAGATCATCTACGAGGCGAAAGGGAGCGTTTACGACATAAATCTTTGCCATCGCGGGGAATCCCTATTCCATAAGCGAATTATAGACATGATAATCTCAGCCAGAGAGGCGGGATTAAAAACACGCCTCCATACCAATGCCACCATTATGGACGAAGAGATGTCACGAGAGCTTCTATGCTCAAGGCTTGATCTGATATCTTTCTCTTTTGATGGTTTTGAAAAAAAGACCTACGAGAGGCTTCGGGTCAATGCGCATTACGAAAAGACTCTTAATAATATACTCAACTTCCTCCGCCTCAAGCAAAAACTGAGACTCAAGAAGCCTTATACTATATTCCAGACTATAGACTCCGGAGATGAGGTCTCCTCCAGAGTACAGCGGGATTTTATTCGCCAGTTTGATAGGCTTCCCCTTGACAGACTGTATATCAAGCTCCCCCACAACTGGGGTGGAAACATCCCCGAGGAGAGGGTTGCGGCAGCGAAAGAGAAGCGTTACTCCCCTTGCACCTTCTGCTGGTATTCCATGACCATTCTCTGGGATGGGACAGTACTCCCCTGCCCTCAAGATTATTTTGCTGAGATACCTCTGGGTTCGCTTCTGAATTCATCTCTTATGGAGGTGTGGAATGGGGAGGCTATGATTAGCTTGCGGCGGAACTTTATTACCCGGAACTACGACCATATTAGCCCCTGCAAAAACTGTGACCGCCTCTGGAGAAAGACTCTCATTGGAATACCCACCATTAACATGAAAACCTTCCTCAAAGAGAATCTTCTGGGTTACAAGTTAATGCGGCGATGGTTTAAGAGGGTATATCAGGAGAAAGAGGTATAAGGAAGAATATTAACGATGAAAAAGGAGTCAGTAGAGGGGGGACCCTATGAGAGCTGGCAACTGCGCATTTATCGCCACTCTCTCAAAAAGAAGCAAAAGGTGAAGCTCCTCCATTCTTTTATCCCCCCTCTGGATAACAAGCTATGCCTTGATCTGGGATGCGCCAAGGGGACCATAAGCTATTTTCTGAGGCAAATGGGGGGAAGATGGGTCAGCGCTGACCTGGATTATGCGAATCTTATGGCTACCAGAGATTTGGTCAGGGACAATGTGGTTCAGCTTCAGCCTTATCGGTTCCCTTTTCAAGATGGCTCCTTCGACGTGGTTGTCGCCCTGGACATCTTAGAACATGTGGAAGACGATGAAGCCTGCCTTAGAGAGATAAAAAGAACCTTAAAGGAGAATGGGGAATTTTATTTATCTACCCCATCGGTAGGAGGGATTCATATAGTAAATCTGCTGAAAAGGAAGAGCGGACTAACCCTGGAGGAATATGGACATGTTCGCGAAGGCTATGAGCTCGAAGAGCTCATCAAGAGGTTAGAGAAAGATGGATTCCAGGTAGTCTCCTCTTCCACTTATTCTAGGTTTTTTACCGAATTTATCGAATATGCGCTGAATTTGGTGTATAATATCACATTTGGAAAACGAAAGAAAGAGAAGCTGAGGAATGGTCATTTGACTATTTCCTCTGCTGAGGAATTTAAGCATCATCAGAAAAAGCTGCGCATATACAAGATGGTCTATCCCATCCTCTGGCTGTTATCCCAGGGGGATAGAATGCTTTTTTTCTTGCAAGGCTATGCGCTCCTTATTCATGCGCAAAAGGTTTCTCCATAAATTAGCAAAGGAACGCGGTAATAACTGATTCAAAATTAAGAGGTGGGCACCATGAGGCAAAAAAATATCTTGTTATGCTGTATTATGGTAGGATTTGTTATTGTTACAGGCTGCCAGAACAAAATCACCTCCCCCACATTACCTCCTGATATAGAAAAAGTTGAGCCGAACTCTGCAGGACAGGGCGCATTTAATCAAAATATAACTGTGCAAGGAAAGAATTTCACCCCCAATATGATACTCAATTTCGGGGCTGATATTGATGTCAGCCAGGTGGATGTGAGAAGCTCCAATTCAGCTATTGCCACCATATCAGTCCTTCCAGAAGCTCAGGTAGGACCCCGCAATATCGTAGTCCAAAATTCCCTGGAGTTCACCAGCGTTGCCGAAGGGCTGTTCTCTGTTTTCCCTAACCTCTGCCCGGTGGCTTCTTTTAAAGTAGCCCCTTCCTCCGGATATGCCCAATATACCCAATTCTTATTTGATGCTTCAGGTTCTTATGACTCTGATGGGCAAATAAGCAGCTATAGCTGGGATTTCGGAGATGGAGAAAAAGAGGAAGGGAAGATTGTAAATCATATGTATCAAGAGGAAGGGAATCCTGAAGTAGTGTTAACAGTCTCGGACAATGTGGGAGCTATCGGATTAACCTCCCAGCAATTGTATGTAGCCTCCGCATTCAACATGGAAGAGGCAGAGAGGATAATTTCGGAGATGATAATCAATTTTTTCCGAATGTTCGAAAATTTAATGTACCTCGATGCAGATGAGATTGTCAAGGACTTCACCCCCTCATGTGGTGGTAGAGAGCATCAGAAAGAAACTATCCTCTACTTACAAGCTCAATATCAGATTGAGCCATTTATCCTGAAAATTTACTTTCTCTCCGATGTGAGCATCGGTCACCTGACTCCAACGCGTGCCTCTAATATCAGCGTTACTACCAAGATTGTAGGCATAAGACAGAGCGATGGACAGCAAACAGAGACTATAGTCACCCACATATATACCGCTATATTTGAAGGCGGGCGATGGTGGCTATGTAATTATACCGCCATTTATGAATAAAGAGCGAAAGGAAGGCGGCAATTATTGGCTCTAAAAAGAATAGCACAATCCGCCTAAAGCAATAAAAATACCGGAAGTGTCTTCTGCAAAGACTATCAGTTGTTTGAGGTCGACCCTTATAAACCAATGGGAACTCCGTTGATATCTGAATCCACCCCCAATGCTTAGCGCGAAATCCTTAACCGGGTCGTATCTCACATTATAAAATAAATCTGCTCTGGGGTTAGCCACTACCTCTTTGGAAGAAGAGCCTACGCCCCCTGTTCCAACCTTGCCATAGAATACGAATTTTCTTATCTTCTTGAAGTCATAAAGGAGGTGAGCCAGAAAGATGTAAACCCCTGGTCCCTTAGTAGTGAAGCTCACTACCTCGGGGATGTTTACCCTATCCTTTCCTCCCATAGAGTAACTTCCCTCAATCTCTATGGCCATCTTATCCTTAAGAAAATAATCAAAAGCTCCCCCGAAGGATAGGGCGGTATGGATGTGCCCAGCGCCCAGTCCTGAATAGAATGACACTGCAAATCGTGTTGTCTTCTTCTCTTCGCTGGAAGTATCTGATATGAGAGAAATCACTGAGTTAGGACTTCTTTCAGCTACTGTAACTTCGGAAACGCTACTGGATGTGGAGGATTCATCCGCTGCAAGTAGCTGCCCACATATGAATCCTAACAAAAAGCTCATAGCAAAGAGCACTGCAGTCAACTTTTTCATAATCTACCTCCTGCTTAATAAAGCCACCTTAGGGGCAAATAATCTGAATTCCTTTATAATACTATTTAAAGCTAAATAAATATATGGCATAATTATTTCAACATAACTGCTCCATAATTAATATTCCCACCTGGCAGCATGGTAAGCACTATAAAAGTTTTCTTCTTATCTATTCTTATAGCCATCAAAAACCCTCTTATTTTAGCATAATTACATCCGCAAGGAAATGATTTTTTAACCATCATAAATAATACTGGCCGAAAAAGTTCCCTTTTCAGTTTCATATTTTATCTTATTGTGGTAAGATGATAAGTCAAATTTATATGGCTTTTATATAGGAGGTATTATGCATATACCCGATGGATTTTTGGATCCTAAAACTATTCTTCTCTGTTATGGCATATCTGCAGGGTGGATATCTGTCGCCCTTAAGAGAACCAAGGGGAGACTGGGCGAAAAAATGGTCCCCATGATGGGAGTGATGGGAGCATTCATCTTTGCAGCGCAGATGTTCAATTTTCCTATCGCCGGGGGAACCTCGGGGCATCTGCTGGGGAGTTTTTTAGCTGCGCTACTTCTGGGAGTGTGGGAGGGCTCCACAGTTATGGCGGCAGTGGTTATCATCCAGTGCCTCGTCTTTCAGGATGGAGGACTGCTCTCCCTGGGAGCAAATCTGTTGAATATCGCCATCCTGGGGACAATAAGTGGGTTATGGATAGTCAAACTATCTCCTCTGAGGAACCAGAGAAAGAGAATATTCCTCTCCGCTTGTGGAACAGGAGCCTGGCTTTCGGTGGTTATACCGGCGGCTGCATGCGCCGGTGAACTGAGTCTGTCAGGAGTCGCCCCGTGGAAAACAACTTTAATAGCTATGACCGGCATACATGCCCTGATAGGAGCGGTGGAAGCCATTATTACTATACTCATCATCGTAATTATTGATAAAATAAGACCCGACCTGTTAAGAATATCGGCAACTACACCATGAAAAGCAGAAGGATTTCTGCAGGCTTTCTCATCGCCCTGGTGCTGTGTCTTCTGGTATCAATTTTTTCCTCTGAGCTGCCTGACGGAATGGAAATGGTTATGGAAAAACTGGGAATATCCGACCGCCAGCAGGAAACTTCCCCCTCTCCTGATTTCTATCCCTTACCCGAATACCGCTTCCCCAGGATAAAGTCACCGATAGCCTCTACAGCTTTAGCTGCTCTTGCAGGTATGGCGGTGGTCTTCGGAGCTGTGGTTGCCATAGGTACGCTATTGAGAAAATATAAGAGTGCGGAAAAAGGAAGTAGCGACAACCAGATGGGCATAAAAGGATAGCAACATATTGTGCAACACTCCTATTTAGATAAATATAGCAACCTCAATAGCCCCATCCATAGGGCTGATCCCCGACTGAAGATATTGATTGCCCTCTTCTTCGTACTCTCTATTCTATTGACCAGCTCTGGCAATCTCCTGGAGTTCGCCTTTTATGGGGTGATAATCGCCTCTCTGGTTATTGTCTCCAGAGTTCCGCCCCTCTTTATCCTGAAGCGCTCCCTGATGATTATACCCTTTATAGTACTGATAAGCTTGTTCCTCCTTTTTGACCGCACCGGATTGAGCGCAGAATATAGCGGGGGATTTCTTTTTAGGGGAATAGTGATAAAGTCTTATCTTGCCATATTAGTCCTTACACTTCTCTCTTCTACTACTCCCTTCCCATCTATTCTGCAGGGCTTACAAAGATTGAAAATAAGCAAGGTATTCATATTGCTTCTCTCTTTTATGTATCGTTATATCTATATCCTGGTGGATGAGGCAATGAGGCTTACTAGAGGGAAGAGGTCTCGTGAGTTTGGCGCCGGAAAATGGCGGCAGATAAAAAGTACTGCTCCCCTCATAGGAATTCTATTCATCCGCACTTACGAGAGAGGGGAAATGGTTTATAGTGCTATGTGCTCTCGGGGATTTGATGGCACTATCCGCACTCTTAATACCATCCGCCTCAGAATGGCTGAGACAATGGTAGGTCTTGCTCTGATAACCATTATAGTATTAGTGAAACTAATTACCAACAGCCATGCATTATGAACACTGCATTGAAGTCAGAAATTTAAGCTTCTCCTACCCGGATGGTACTGAAGCCCTGCGAAATATATCGCTTGAAATCGGCAAAGGGGAGAAAGTTGGCATTGTGGGTCCTAACGGCTCTGGCAAATCGACTCTTCTGCTACACTTTAATGGAATTTTAAGAGGTAAGGGTGAGGTGCGAATTCTGGGTAAGGGTATCAGTAAAGCTAACCTCAAGGAAGTCAGAAGAGAGGTGGGACTGGTCTTCCAGGAGCCTGACGACCAGCTCTTCTCACCTACTGTTTTTGATGATGTCGCTTTTGCTCCTTTGAACCAGGATTTGTCCGCCGAGGAAGTTAAAATTAGGGTAAAGCAGGCCTTGCAAGAGGTAGGACTGCCAGGCTATGAAAATCGCTCCTCCCATCACTTAAGCTATGGGGAGAAGAAACGAGTATCAATCGCCACTGTCCTTTCTTACGACCCCAAAATTCTTGCTTTAGATGAGCCAACCAGCAATACCGACCCTAAAAACCGCCGCCGTCTTATTAATCTGCTAAAAGGAATAACTAAGACCATTATCATCGCCACCCACGACCTCGACCTTGTCCTTGATGTCTGCCCTCGCTGTATGATAATCAATCAAGGAGAAATCAGAGCCAATGGCAAAACCGAGGAACTCTTATCCAATCCCCATCTTCTGGAAGCTAACGACCTGGAGCTCCCTCTCTCCCTCTCCAGGCTGCAAAAAGTTAAAAACCAGCAAAAAATATCCTAACTGTTTCTAACCTTTAGTCCCCTTTATTAGTCTAAAATATAAAGGACACTTGGTAGAAACGGTATAAATTTTAATCATAAGAGGATGGAATCATACAAACTGAAAAGACTTCTCGGGTAGAAATAAAGCTTGTCTGCAAGGGGAAGGCTGAAGGAGATACCGTGAAATGAAAGCAAAATTTTTTCTGGTCTTCCCAAAGAAAGAATATGACTCAATAGTTTGAGAAAGGAGACGCAAAATGAAAAGGTTAGTATCACTACCAATCCTATTTCTTTTCCTGATAAGCACCTTTAGCCTGGCAAATGCCCGGGCACAGGAGCCGCCCGAAAGACCGCTGAGAACGAGAATCAGAGTAATGCTCGAGGAGATTAACCTGACCGAGCAGCAGAGGGAAGAGCTGGCTAAGCAGAGATTGGAGAACCAAAAAGAAATGATAAAACTGAGAGCTGATCTAAGATTGTTACAGTTTGATTTGACAACCCTGTTAGATACAAAGGAGCCGGATAAAGCCAAGGTTTATGCTCAAATCGACAAAATAAACAATCTTAGGAATGAGATGACGAAGAAGTGGATTGACTACTCCCTGAAAAGAAGAACCATCCTAACCCCAGAGCAGTGGGAAAAAATGAAACATCTAAGAAAACCTTTATACGGTCGGAGAATGTTCCTAAGGCAAAGAGATCGATTCGAGCCTTTTCACGGTCGTAGGATGCTCTTCAGGCAAAGAGATCGACGCCTTCTTCCCAGATTAGAGGAGAGACATTTTTTTCATAGAAAATGGGAACAATAGGGAGAAAAAGAAGGCAGATATAAAATTCAATTATTTGAGTGAGCATATGAGGGGACAAAGACCGTTGTCCCCTCATTCATATGGTGCTTAATTCACCCCTTTTATTGATTTATTAGAGATAAATATATCTCAAAATAAACAGCAAGGCAAACACATAGATAATCCAGTGAACCTCTTTCCCCCTGCCACTGACCAGTTTAATAAAGGCGTAGGAAATAAAGCCAAATGCAATTCCCTCGGTAATGCTGAAGGTGAGTGGCATAATCACCATAGTGAGAAAAGCAGGGATAGCCTCGGTTACATCATCCCACGCTATTTTTTTCACAACCCTCATCATATAGCTCCCTACAATTATCAGGGCGGGAGCGATAACAGGATACAAGACCGCACCCTGGGGAGTCTGATAGCCACCTCCTACCATTCTTACTAAAGGATAGAAGAAAACCGATATCAGCAGAAGAAAGGCGGTAATAAGATTGGAAAAACCGGTTCGCCCACCGACCGATACTCCGGCAGCACTCTCAATATAGCTGGTCACCGTCGAGGTGCCCAATGCCGCCCCGCTGACTGTACCAACGGCGTCGGAGAGAAGAGCATTCCTCGCCCGGGGGAGCTTGCCATCCTTAAGGAACCCTGCTTGCTCACTCACGCCAATTAGTGTCCCGATGGTATCAAACAGGTCGAGGAAGAAAAAGACAAAGATAACGCTCAGAAAATCTGCCTGCCGGAACACCGCTAACACATCGAGCTTTAAAAAAGTAGGCAGAACCGATGGGGGCTTGCTAACCACCCCATAATAATTCACAATACCGAAAGGAAGACCTATCAATGCAGTAGCTATAATCCCCAGCAGGATAGCTCCCGGCACTCGCAGCGCCAGAAGAAGGGCAATTATCGTCAAGCCCATAATGGCTAATACCACCGGACCCGAGGAGAGGTCACCCAAACCAATCAGAGTGCCCGGATTATCGACTACCACCCCCGACCATTGCAGACCGATTAGAGCTATCAACAGCCCAATGCCTACCGCGATGGCGCTCTTCAAGGTGGAAGGGACCGCATCGATAATCTTCACCCGAAATCCCACGAAAGACAGAATGATAAACAGCGCTCCCGAGATGAATACCGCTCCCAATGCCACCTCCCATGGATAGCCTAATCCCCTGGCAGCTAATGCGCCGCACACGGTGAACGCAAAATAAAAATTGTGCCCCATAGCCGGAGCCAAGGCGATGGGATAATTTGCCAGAAAAGCCATCAAGATGGTAGCTATGGCAGAGGAGATACATGTGGCTATCATCACCGCTCCAAAATCCATCCCGCACGCCGAGAGAACCGTGGGCTGCACAAAGATGATATAGGACATCGCCATAAAAGTAGTCATCCCCGAGGCGATCTCCCTCCGGGTGGTAGTGCCATTCTCCCTTAGCTTAAACCATTTTTCCAGCACCTCCTTCACCTCCTGGTAAATATGTGTTAATCCCTTTTAATATTACACACAATAAAAATATTCAATTGCTCTCTCTGTTATATTATACTAAAATAAAAAAATTGTGTATTAATGACAAAGAATGAATTAAATTATCCCCTTTGTTCCTGCAACAAAGACGAGAGGAGGAAACCGAAATGAGGATAGCGACCATAATAATGATTATTATTGCAGCCCTTTTATCAGTTATCGCTTACAGCCGCGGCGACCGGCTTCTATTCCAAGGGCTCAAATTTAGTGGACAAACCCTTCTGAGCATTCTCCCGTTGTTAGTGTCTGCCTTCGTAGTAGCGGGTTTAATCCAGGTTCTCATACCCAGGGAACTTTTTTCTGCCTGGCTCGGAGACCAAGCGGGTGCTAAGGGGATATTTATCGCTGCTTTCGCCGGAGGGCTCACCCCTGGGGGTCCCTATGTCCTCCTCCCTTTAGTAGCTGCTCTGTATCGAGCCGGAATGGGAATTGGTCCCACAGTTGCCTATTTAACCGGTTGGTCGCTCTGGGCATTTAGCAGACTCCCTTATGAAATCGGGCTCCTGGGACCCAAACTCACCCTCCTCAGATTTGCCTCTACTTTAGTCTTTCCTCCTATTGCTGGATTTATAGCCCGGTTGCTATTTCACCGTATCGCCTGAGGTTTTAATCTCTTTTTCAATTTGCATTGCTTTTTCTAAATTTTTCAAGGCATATTTATGATCGGGCTTCAGGCGGATGGCTTCTCTGTATTCTGTGATTGCCTCTTCTACTTTTCTGCTCAAGATGTAAACATTTCCCAGCAAGTTATGGGTTATAGGATCATGGGGATTGATACTTAGCGCCCGCTGATACTCCTTGGCTGCCTTATCGTATTCTCTTAGGGTCTTATAGGCGCTCCCTAATCCCTGGTGGGCTCTTTCATGGTCGGGGCGAATACCTATTACCATCCTATAGCAATCAATTGCCTGGTTTATGTCTCTGGTAACTTCGTAGACCATGGCTAAATTGTAATAGGCTTCTGCATAATCGGGCTTGAGCTCTATGGCTCTCTTATACTCTTCGATCGCCTCGGGATAGCTCCCGCTGAGGAAGTAAACGCTCCCCAGGTTGTTGTATGCCTGAGCAAAGCTGGGCTGAATCTCAATCGCCCTATGATATTGCTCAATGGCCAGCCGATACTTGCGCTGCTTTTGAAAGCGCAATCCTAAGTTAAAATGGAAGAAAAAGTCCTTGTTCAAATCAATTTTTTCCGGCTTGGAGGGGAATTTATGTACAGGTGGCTGAGAGGGAGCTTTACTTAGCTGCTTGATTTGGTCTTCCATTATTAGAATATCGCTTTTCATCTCTTCAATGTTAGTATATCTGTCATCGGGCTCAGCCTCCAAAGACTTAGAAATGATATGGTCAGCTATGGAGGGGAGGTCGCTTCTTAGTTGCGAAGGAGCTTTGAACCTCCCGATAGGGAGCTTTGCTACTAAAAGCTCATATAACAAAACGCCAACCGAATAAATATCAGCGCGATGGTCCACTTCATTCCCATGGATATATTGCTCCGGCGCCATATAGTAAGCCGTCCCTACCGAAAGGACAGTAGAGGAAAGCTCAATGGGTGGGAGTAATTTAGAAATCCCAAAATCGGTTATCTTGATTTGAAGGTTTTTTAGAACCATGATGTTCTCTGGCTTGATGTCTCGATGAACAGTATACCGATGAGCATAACTTAATGCATTGCAGACCTGCTTTATGATAGCCGTCACATCTTCCACTACTATCTTACCGCTATGACTGCGTGGGAGCGCCATCCAATCGCGAAGATTTATCCCATCGAGGAGTTCCATACTGATAAACTTCACTTTGCCTGCTTCTCCAATATCTCTAACTCTGACAATGTTCTGATGGGTTAGCGAAAGAGAGATTTTGGCTTCGTTGAAAAACATCTCCACCGCTTTTTCACTGCGCATAAGACTGGGAAGCAACACCTTAAGAGCTATATCCTCTTTAAGAATCCGGTCATAAACCTTATAAACTACACCCATCCCTCCCCGACCCAAAATTCCCCTGACTTCATAGCGATTGTTAATGACTTCCGCCTCTCTAAAAGGAGAGAAGCTGGAGGGTTCTTCAATCTGCAAACGAGACTCGGGGGATTTTTCTTCTAAGGGGGTAAAAAAGGAATCTACCAGGGAGACGGGGTCAATACCGCCAAAAAGTCCTTCCTCTTCAAGCTCCTGAGGCTTCGATGGAGCAAGATTCTCTATATTAATCCCGCAATTTATACAGAACTTCTTTTCGGAAGGTATCTCTCTACCACATTTGGGACAGAACATAGGTTCGATTACACCGCCTATTTCATATAAAACCTGATGATAAAT
>CABWKN010000065.1 GCA_902505605.1 Candidatus Guanabacterium sedimentis | reverse complement strand
AAAGCTTGAAAAAGCGGGATGCAATGGCTTATAATCAATTATATTATTGACAGCACCCTGGATATGTCAATAGAATATAAAATAGAGTTCGGGACGACAATATCCTTATTTCGTCTTCTCGCTATAATGATTTAACTTTGCTATATCTTGCGGAAGCACCTGGACGAACGAAGTAAGCCGCTAGGCCCGTGTGATCTTATGTATTCCACGGGCCTCATATCGCTCACTTCTTTTGTCGTTCTTGCCTTATCCGGCATAAGGCCAATAGTTGTCACCATAAACGAAACAGTTAAACGATCTCTATGAGCTGGATATCAAAGGTCAGGTCTTTCCCAGCCAGAGGATGGTTGGCATCTAATTTCACGTTCGCTTCGGAGACATCCCTTACCGTGACTATAATTGTTTTACCATTCGGTTGACGGACTTGTAACTGCTCACCGACTTTTGGTTTCAAGTGCTCCGGAAATTCGTTTCTATCTACCTCCAGTACCATTTCCTCACGGTGTGGGCCATACGCTTTGTCCGCCGGGATTTTGGTGGTTTTCGATTCGCCCGGCTTCATCCCGACTACGGCTTGTTCAAAGCCTGGGATTACCCGACCCTCGCTTATTGTAAATTGCAGAGGGTCGCGCTTAATTGAAGAATCAAATACCGTGCCGTCATCCAATTTGCCTGTGTAGTGAACCTTAACGGTATCACCCTGTTTTGCCTGCGCCATTCTTTCCTCCTATTGTTTTGCAGTTATTACCATCCAAAGAATACTTCAAATAACTGCATGTTAGGTGAAGTTTGGCTCCAATTACTCATCATTATTGCTTAGTTTCCTATGCCTCAGCACCGTTTCCTTCAATACAAATAAAGGTAAAGGATTAACAAGGTAACCCTTTAGCAGTCTATCGGCAACTTCATTGATTACACAGAGTGCTTGAAAACCCTTGTTATATATTCATTACAACAGAAATGATAACAAGTCAACATTGAAGTAGAAAAATCCATACGATAGCCCTTGTTTGCTCTAATGTGGTAAAAAAGTTTGTAGACTTGCGCTATACTCAGGTATGACTCAATCCCGCACTCTTCGATAATGGGACATATTTTACAAGTGACATTATAACCGACTTCTCCTGCAAGTATTCTCAGGGTTTTATATACCTCTTGGAGTCTATATTACTATTTTTCTACTACTTTTGTTTCCTTTTTTGCAAATTCTGAAACTTAATTTATTATAACCTCAGATATCTTCTTATTCAACATTATATAGGCATAATATTTTTATTCTTTAGTTCCTTCTGACATTTAAAGGGAGGGAACTATAAATATGGGATAAGCCCCTTTTCCCTCAGCGTGGCTTTATCTTTCTTTCCTTGAGTTTCTCAAGAAAGCTTTTGACCTGGGGTTGGTTGGGGTCAACTTTCAGGGACTCCGAGAGAACCTCCATCGCTTTCTCTCGCTGCCCCGATTTGTAATATGCCTCGCCAAGGGCGTTGAGCAGAGCAGGGGTGGGGGAGCCGAGGTGGCGGAACCTCTCGTAGCATCTGATGGCATCCTTGTATTCCTCCCTCATGGTATGGCTCACCCCTAAGCACTTCCTCTTTGTAGAAAGGGATAGCGGAGGTTCCCACCCATTGGAGGGGAGATATTATCAATAAGGATATTGTCGTCCCGAACTCTATTTTATATTCTATTGACATATCCAGGGTGCTGTCAATAATATAATTGATTATAAGCCATTGCATCCCGCTTTTTCAAGCTTTCCTCTATCCGTTGGTTGACATTGAAGGAGAAACCCCTTGACCATTGATAGCATAAAAACTTATAATATTTTGAACAAATAAGGTATATAAAAATGGACCAGGTATACATAGAAGACATCAGCAAATATGTTGGGCAAGAGGTAACTGTCAAAGGGTGGCTGTACAATAAACGCTCCAGCGGTAAAATAAGGTTCCTTTTAATACGAGACGGCACCAGCTTCATTCAAGCAGTTCTCTCCGAAAGTGATGTTCCGAATAAAATTTTCCAGCTTTACGACAAGCTTACCCAGGAATCGTCCCTAATTGTCAAGGGTGTGGTAAGGAAGGAGGAGCGTTCTCCAGGAGGCTATGAGCTCTCCCTGAAAGACATCAAGATTGTCCAGATTGCCGAAGAATACCCTATTACTCCCAAGCCCCACGGGATTACCTTCTTGATGGACCATCGCCACCTATGGTTTCGGTCAAGTAGGCAGCACAGTATTCTGAGGGTCCGAAGCGAGGTTATCAAAGCATGCCGCAACTATCTCGACGAGAGGGGATATGTTTTAATCGACAGCCCAATCCTCACCCCGGCAGCTTGCGAGGGGACTACCACCCTGTTTGAGACCGACTATTTCGGGGAGAAGGTTTTTCTCACGCAGAGCGGGCAGCTGTATCTCGAACCCGCTGCCATGGCTTTGGGCAAGGTTTACTGTTTTGGTCCCACATTCAGGGCAGAAAAGTCAAAAACCCGTCGCCACCTATTAGAGTTCTGGATGGTGGAGCCTGAGGTGGCTTATGCTGAGCTCGACGATATCATGGAGCTGGCAGAGGACTTTGTCTCCGAAATTGTTCAACAGGTGCTAAGGACTAAGAGCAAAGAGCTTCAAAGCCTCGGGCGAGACCTCAGGGCTCTGGAGAAAATCAAACCACCTTTTCCTCGAATCAGCTATGACGAGGCGATGGAGATTTTGAAAAACAAGGGGATCGATTTCAGTTGGGGAGGCGACTTTGGGGCTCCTGAAGAGGATACCATATCGCAATGCTTTGAATTGCCGGTTATGATACACCGATATCCCATCCAGGTCAAAGCTTTTTATATGGAACCCGACCCCCAGCGTCCGGAGGTAGCGCTGTGTGTGGATATGATAGCTCCCGAAGGGTACGGAGAAATAATAGGTGGCGGTCAGCGCACAGCGAGCCATGACTATTTGCTGAAAAGAATTAAAGAGGAGAACCTTCCCCAGGAAGCATTCCGATGGTATCTGGACATTCGTAAGTACGGCTCCGTTCCCCACAGCGGATTTGGAATGGGAATAGAGCGAGTAGTAGCCTGGCTGTGCGGTCTGGAACACCTCCGAGAAGCCATTCCTTATCCTCGTATGCTTTATAGAATCTATCCTTGAAGGGGAAATAGCTTGCCAGAGGAAGCAACTATTGGTTTGGTCAGTTTGGGTTGTGCTAAAAACAGGGTCGATAGTGAAGTGATGCTGGGCTACCTGAAGGAGGCAGGCTTCAGAATAAGCGCTAAACCAGAAGAGTGCGATATTCTTATAGTAAACACATGCGCCTTCATCGATTCCGCCAGGGAAGAGGCGGTGAGCACCATTCGGGAGATGGCAGAGTACAAGGAGAAGGGGAAATGTAGGCGATTGGTGGTGACCGGCTGCTTACCTCAACTCTATCGCCATCGGCTCCTTCATTCTTTTCCTCAGATAGATTACATCCTTGGGGTAGACCATCTCGATACTATTGTTGAGCTATGTCGGTCAGACTCCCTTTCTCCCACAAACCATTTCGCCTTCTCCTCCAATCCCACCTATCTGTATGACCATCTCACCCCACGAGTTATATCCACCCCTCCTTACAGCGCTTATGTCAAGATTGCCGAGGGGTGCAGCCACGCCTGCGCCTTCTGTCTGGTGCCCGCCCTCAGGGGGAGGTATCGAAGCCGAGAGCTGGACTCGGTGGTAGCCGAAGCGGAGGGATTAGTGGCCCGGGGGGTAAGAGAGGTCAATCTGGTTGCTCAGGATACCACTTTCTTTGGATTCGACCGCGGCGTGAAGGGAGCGCTGGTAAAACTTCTAAAGAGATTAGTGCGAATAAGCGATTTAAAGTGGATCAGGCTCCTTTACTGCCATCCCGATAGGGTTGACGACCAGCTATTAGCAGTTATAGCTGAGGAGGAAAAGGTCTGTTCTTATCTTGATATACCTCTTCAGCATGTAGACAAGAAGCTCCTGCGGCTGATGGGGCGTAAAGGGGACAGGGCTTCTTTTACTGCTCTCATAACCCGCATTAGAAAAGTGGTCCCTGACATTGCTTTGCGGACCACCTTCATGGTCGGCTTCCCCTCCGATAGCGAAGATAAATTCAGGCTTCTCTGTGATTTCTGTCGTGAGATAGAGTTTGACCATCTGGGGGTTTTTACTTACTGTCGGGAAAAGGGGACCAGGGCTTACCGCTATGGCGACCCTATTCCTCAGAAGGTAAAGGAAGATTTTAAAAGGAGGTTGATGGAGCTTCAGGCATTGATATCCTCCAACAAAAACACGTCTAGGGTCGGGAATATGAGAGAGGTTCTGATTTAAGGGGAAAGGGAGGGGGATTCCTATCCCTATTGGGGAAGGCTTTCCATTCAGGCTCCCGAGGTGGATGGGGTGGTGTTCATATCCAAGGGAGAGAGCCGCCCCGGCGAGTTTGTCCCTGTGAGAATTGAGGAGGGTTATCCCTACGACCTCGTAGGCAGAATATGCTGCGTAACGAAGTAGCATAGTCCGCTACCGCTAGACATCCGCATACAGAGAGAGTCAGGTAGCAAGGCTTTTTCATCTGTCCAGTTCATATACCAGAGGAGGTTATTGAGGTTCCTATGAAAGCACAGAATAGGGGTTCTTTAAGGTCTCATCCCCGAACACTGAAGGAACATCTCATCCTCCTTATTGCTACCTGGTTTTATGTGGGCTACTCCCCCTTAGCGCCGGGGACTATTGCTTCTGTAACTGCTATACCCTTGTTGCTTATTATCTCGCTCTTTGCTTCCCCTGTGGTTTATTGTATAATAGTGTTGATTTTATTGGTAATAGGAGTATTTGTTTCTCACAAAGCGGAGGGTATGCTACTATGTCAGGACCCTTCGCAGATAGTAATAGATGAAGTGGTTGGCCTCCTGGTGTCCATGGCTTTTATCCCGCTGGGCTGGAAGAGTATATTGGGAGGTCTCCTCATTTTCCGACTAATGGATATTACCAAGCCGTACCCTGCGGGAAGAGTTGAGGCTCTGAAAAGGGGGGTGGGTGTCATGGCAGACGATTTTATGGCTGCGGTTTATGCCAACATTATTCTTCGCATAATTATGAGGTTTTTCCCCTGATGAGGGTGGAGGTTATATCAATAGGCTCCGAAATGTTAGCCCCCGAGGGGGTGGATACCAATTCCCTCTATCTCACTCGGGAGTTAAACCGTCTGGGGCTTGAGATCCAGCTGAAAACCACCGTAGGGGATGCTAAGGAGATACTTGTAGATACTTTCAAGTCTGCCCTCCGTCGCTCGGATTTAATCATAGCCACCGGAGGAATTGGACCGACCGCAGACGATGTAACCAAACAGGCCCTTTGCCGGGCTATCGGACGGCAGATGACCCTTGATGAGGAAGTCTTAGACTATCTCAAGGATAGATTCGCCCGTCGAGGGAACCCCTTTCCTCCTTATTTTCAACAGCAAGCTATGATACCCCAGGGATCTCTGGTGCTCAAAAACCCTGTCGGGACTGCTCCAGGGGTGTGGGTTACGGAAAATCAGAAAAATGTCATCCTCCTTCCTGGAGTTCCGCGAGAAATGGAATATGTTTTTCAGAATTCAGTACTTCTTCGGCTAAAGGAAATGATGAAGGGGTCCCAGATTTTAGACAGGAGGGTTTTCAAAGTTGTAGGGCTGAACGAGTCTGAAGTCGACCAGCTCCTCAAGGAAGAGATCGCAGAGCTGAAAGGGAACATTAGTCTGCTAGCAGGATGGGGGGAGATAGAGATTCGTTTGAAAGTCATAGGGAGAGATAAAGCGGAGACGGAGAGCATATTCGACCAATACGAAGCCCTTCTCCGCCAGAAGTTGGGTTCCCACCTCCTGGGCAAGGGGGATGTGACCTTAGAGGGTGTTGTCGGGGCTCTGCTGAGAGAAAAGGGTGCAACCCTGGCAGTGGCAGAGTCTTGTACCGGTGGGTTGTTGGGGAGCCGCATAACCGATATCTCGGGAAGCTCAGATTATTTCAATCGCGGAATTGTAGCCTACAGCAATATTGCTAAGGTAGAAGAGTTGGGTGTACCTCAAGAGTTGATAGAAAGACACGGAGCAGTCAGCCCTGAGGTGGCTCAAGTGATGGCTGAGGGTGTGAGAAGGCTCAGCCGCACAGATTATGGAATTGGCATTACTGGCATCGCCGGTCCCACAGGTGGCACTCGTGAAAAGCCGGTGGGGTTGGTCTATATAGGGGTGGCCTCAGAAGCAGGCACCAGAGTTGAGAAGTTCACCCTTCTCGATAGCAGGAAGAAGATCAAATTTCAGAGCGCCCAGAAGGCGCTTGAGATGCTGAGGGAAGTACTTCTTGTTAAACGATAAGGCAAGAACAGGATTGGAAAAATGGCGCTAATGGTTTCTTTATTGGTGATTTCTTATGTGCTGGGTTCCATTCCTTTTGGTTATGTCATTTTCAAGCTGTTCCGTGGAGACGACATTCGCACTCTAGGCAGCGGCAACATCGGGGCGACAAATGTAGGGCGATTTCTCGGTAAAAAGGGGTGGGCAGCCACCTTCCTGCTTGATGCCGGAAAGGGTTTGCTGGCAGTGGTGCTTGCGCAGAGATTAACTGGAGACCCGGCCTGGGGAGCCTTCGCCGGAGTGCTGGCAATTGCGGGGCACAATTATTCTGTATTTTTAAAGTTCCGAGGGGGAAGGGGAGTAGCTACTGCTCTGGGGGTCTTTACTGCCATCGCCCCCTGGGCGGTGCTTCCGTCGATAGCTCTCTTTATGGTCATGGTCCTCGCCTTTCGTTATGTCTCCTTAGGCTCCATCACTGCGGCTGGTACCTTTCCTTTTTTCACCTATCTATTCAATTATCCCCTGTTAGTGGTAGTAGGGGCAATTGCGGGAGGGGCGCTGATTATCGGTAAGCACAACTCCAATATCCGCAGGCTATTAGCGGGAACAGAGAACAGGATTGGCAGAACGAGGGAAGAGTTGTGAAGAACTTAGCTATTATCGGGGCAGGGGGGTGGGGGACAGCTCTGGCCGTTCATTTGGCTAAACAAGGCTATCGGGTAAAGCTGTGGGTGTACGAGGAGGATTTAGCTGAGAGAATGTCGCACAGCAGAGAGAATGACCTCTATTTGCCCGGTTTTACCATCCCTGAGTCGGTAACACCGAGCAGCTCTCTCCGGCAGACCATCGAGGGAGTTGAGCTGCTCCTTTCGGCGGTTCCCTCCCATGTATGCCGTTCGGTATATCAGCAAATGCTCCCCTATCTGCATAAGGGTTTGGTCTTTATAAGTGCTACTAAAGGCATAGAAGAGGAAACCTTAATGAGGATGTCGGAGGTGATCAGGAGCGTCATAGGAGAGAGATTTGACCCACAGATAGCGGCACTTTCCGGACCGACTTTCGCCAGAGAAGTAGCCAGTGAGATTCCAACAGCGGTAGTGATAGCTTCGGAAGAGCTCCCTCTTGCCAAAAAGATTCAGCAGGGCTTTTCCTCCCCTTATTTTCGCTTCTACACCAATAACGATATTATTGGGTTAGAGTTAGCCGGGGCGGTGAAGAACATCATTGCCATTGCCAGCGGCATAGTGACCGGGCTCGGCTATGGGCATAATACTATCGCTGCTTTAATCACCCGAGGCCTGGCGGAGATGATGCGGCTGACGCAGGCTCTGGGTGGGAGACCGGAAACCTTAGCCGGATTAGCAGGAATTGGCGACCTTGTGCTTACCTGCACCGGTGCCCTGAGTCGCAACAGAAAGGTAGGGGAGAGGCTGGGCAAGGGAGAGAAGCTCGCCTCCATAACCAAAGGGATGCACATGGTCGCCGAGGGAGTCCATACATCCCGGGCGGTCGCCCAGCTTGGTGAGAAGCTGAATGTTGAGCTTCCCATCACAGCCCAGGTCTATGCCATTCTGTATGAGGACAAAGACCCCCGTCAAGCCTTGACCGAGTTGATGCAACGGGAGCTCAAGGAGGAGTAGAGGTTAAAAAGAAAGATTTACCTCGCCCATTGAACAGTAGTGGCAGTAATATTAGTTGACCAAGAGTTCCCTTTTTGATACCATCAAGGTAGGTAGGAGAGATGGCTAAAATTAAGAAGCGCAGGAAGATACTATATTCTCTGCTCCTGATCCTCTTTCTGGTTGGCTTGGTACCTCTGCTCATATCCGACTGGATGCTGATCCAGATAAATCGGGACGTTTTGGAGACTAATCAGAAGATTCTGCAGCAGAATATTGCCGCCTCTCTCGCCAGTGAGATCTTTATCTTTCTTGAGAGATTCATAGAGCAAGTCAGAAATGTCACCCTGGCCTTAGAAACTTCTTTGCAAAGAGGGGGACAGACTTCCTCCATGACGGGGAGGGATTCATATGAAATTTTAGAGGGCTATATTACAAAGTATGCCCATTTAAGGAAGATATTTTTGCTGGATAATACGGGCAAGGGGATTCAAGCCGGTTATACTTTTAGCGATGAGATAATAGAAGATTATTTGCGACAAGGGTTTGAGTCTGCTCGGCGGGGGAAAGAGTATCTCTCCCGCCCCCGCACCCTGGCGGAGCTTCAGGAGACTGTGGTGGTCTTCTCCTACCCTTTAGTTCCCCAGAAAGATATTATGGGAGTGGTTTCTGCGGTTATTAGCCTCTCCCCCATCCAAAGGCTCATTACCGAAAGGAGAGTTTCGGGATATACTATTTACGCCGCTGATGACCGGGGCTACCTGTTTGCTCATTCCGACCCCAACAGAGGGTTAGCTCAGGAGGATATGTCCTCGGTAAAGCTGGTGCAAGAATTTTTCAAGGCAAAAGGTAAGACCAGCGGAACCATCTCTTTCGAGCTTCCCGCTCAAAATATGAATCGAGATATGGTGGGGACCTATGTTCCTATAGCTAATGTGGGTTGGGGGGTATTTATCCAAGTGGAAGAGAGACTCGCTTTTTATTCGGTCATTGTCATGATAAGGCAGACTCTCTTTTGGGGGCTTATTGTCTGCGGACTGGTGATTATTGTGGGGATAATCTTTGCCCGAAGAATAAGCGACCCCATTCAAAAGCTTGCCAAAGCCGCCCATTCTTTTGCCAAAGAAGGGTTTTCACCAGTGTTGGAGATCAAGGCAAAAAATGAGATCGGTCAACTAGCTGAGACCTTCAATTTTATGACCGAAGAGATTCATCAGTATATTGAGAAAATAACTAACGCCGCCAAGCAAAACCGTGAGCTATTTATCGGCTCCATCAAGATGATTTCTGCCGCCATAGATGAAAAAGACCCTTATACCCGCGGTCATTCTGACAAAGTAACCGAATACAGTATTGCCATTGCCCGAAATCTCGGTATGTCGGAGGAAGAGGTTTATAAGGTGCAAGTAGCAGCTGCCCTCCACGATGTGGGCAAGATAGGTATCAATGACGAGATATTGAGGCGACCCGGGAACCTTTCCCCTGAAGAGTACGAGCTGATGAAACAACACCCGCTGAAAGGAGCATATATCATGTCTCCGGTGGAGCAGCTGAAGGACATGATCCCAGGGATGCTCTACCATCACGAGAGGTTGGATGGGAGTGGATATCCCCAGGGGCTAAAAGGCGACAGGATACCCCTTATGGCGCGCATTATAACCGTAGCGGATACCTTTGATGCTATGACCTCGGAGCGACCCTATCAGGATTCCATGGACCCCGAAAGGGTGATTAAATATCTGTTTGATTGGATTAATGTGAAATACGATGCTCGCGTGGTGGCGGCTCTGCTAAGAGCGTATGAAAAAGGGGAGATTGTAGTCGACTTTAAGAAAAAGGGAGAGAAGAAATGAGGAGGTCTCTTCTCTATACAGGTTGCTCGATTGGGCTGCTGGCTTTGTTCTTTCTCTTTAATGGCTGTGCCTCCAGCACTCCATCACCCGAACAATCAGACAGCCCTTATGAACACTATAGGTTGGGCGATGCCCACCTCAAAACTGGGAGGATTAAGCAGGCTATCGAGGAATTCCAGAAAGCGGTCGCCCTTGATCCTCTGAATCCCATCTCCCACAATTACTTAGGGCTGGCTTATTTCTTTGACCAGCAGCATAACGCCGCCATTCAGGCTTTTAACCGGGCTTTGCAGCTTAACCCGAATTTCACCGATGTCCACAACAACCTCGGACTGGTCTATAGCGAAATGGGTGATACAGAGAGGGCGAAAAGAGAATTCCAGCAGGTTATCAGAGCTAAGGACTATGCTACCCCGGAGGTCGCCTATTTTAACCTGGGGAAACTCTCCCTGACAGACAAAAGTTATGACGAGGCGGTATTCTTCTTCCAGAAAGCCCTGGAGTCTAATCCTAAACTTTCCAAAGTTCACGAAAGGCTTGGATTTACCTACGAGCTGATGGGGAAGGTGGAGGAAGCGGAGAAAGAGTATCAAGAGGCTCTTAAGCTTGAGCCGAAAATGCTGGAAGCAAATTACAATCTGGCAATGGTCTATTTCAAGCAGCAGAATTATAGCCGAGCGAAATATTATTTTTACGAAGTTATATCCCTTGCCCCCGACACCCCTTGGAGCGCCAAGGCAGAGGAATTTCTCAAGATAATAGAGAAAAGGGTAAAATGAAACTTCAGCCTCAGGAAGACAGGAAAAGATTCCAGCGGCTCCGCAGGGGACTGCTCAAGACCCAGCAGGGGCTCACCCTTCCCTTAGAGAGGCTATTTAAGGGAAAGAGAGCCGTCCAGGAAGATATTCTTGAGGAGCTGGAAGAGATTTTAATTGAAGCTGATGTGGGAGTTGCCACAACCAGGGAGATTATTGATTCCCTCCAGGAGAAGATAAATAGAGAGCCTTCGCTTTCTGGCGCTGCACTGAAAGAGCATGTCAAAGTCCACATCTTATCCCTTCTGCAGATGGGGGGAGGATTAGCCACTCAGCTTCCTTCCGACGCATTGCAGGTGATTCTCGTAGTGGGAGTGAATGGGAGCGGCAAAACTACCACCATCGCCAAGATGGCTTACCAGTTGAAAAAGGAAGGGAAGAAGGCTTTGCTTTGTGCCGCCGATACCTTCCGAGCGGCCGCAACAGAGCAGCTGGAGATATGGGCTGAGCGGGTAGGGGTAGGGGTGGTGAGGGGTAAGACCGGGTCCGACCCAGCCGCAGTGGTCTTTGATGCCATAAGAGCATCCATAGCCCGGGGGATGGACTTTCTTATCATTGATACGGCGGGAAGGCTTCACACCAAGCGCAATCTAATGAATGAACTGGAGAAGATAAAGCGGATTATAGGTCGAGAAGTTACCGGCGCTCCCCAGGAGGTTCTCCTTGTGCTTGATGCTATGACCGGGCAGAATAGTATTTCCCAGGCTGAGGAGTTTTTGAAATCTTCCGGGGTTACAGGTATTGTTCTGGCGAAGCTCGACGGAACAGCCAAAGGAGGGGTAACCATAGCTATCGCCAGGCGTTTTCGGCTTCCCATTAAGTATATCGGGGTAGGAGAAGGGCTGAATGACCTGCTGGAGTTCTCCCCCCCCGGAGTTTGTGGAAGCTCTTTTTGCTGCCGATGAGGAGCTGATAAGCTGTCCCGATTGAGTGAGCATTTCATATCTAATGAAGACCCTGCTGTGACAGGGCAATTTTTTATTATACAGGGAGGTAGGTTTTTTCAGTGAGTGATGAGCTCGCCTTCATGTGCCGTGCATTGGAGCTGGCAGCTAAAGGAAAGGGATTTACCAGCCCCAATCCAATGGTAGGGGCGGTGATTATCAAGAAGGGGAAGATTATAGGTGAAGGATACCATCACAAAGCTGGCGATAAGCATGCGGAGATTGTCGCCTTAGAGAGCTGCGTGCAGAATCCACGAGGAGGGACTCTCTATTTGAATCTTGAGCCCTGTTGCCATGCGGGGAAAACCCCCCCTTGTGTGGAGGCTATAATTAATGCCGGCATCACACGGGTAGTAGCTGCGATGGAAGACCCTAATCCGCTGGTGAAGGGGAGAGGATTTGAGCTTTTGCGCCGGCGGGGCATCGAGGTGGAAAAAGGGCTCTGCCAACAGGAGGCGGAGGAGCTTAACGAGAAATTCATCTTTTTTATCAAGAACAGAAGACCGTTTGTCATGATAAAGGCTGCCCTCAGCCTGGATGGTAAGATTGCTACTCCAACGGGCAAATCCCGATGGCTCTCCTCCCCTGAAGCTAGGAGGTATGTCCACCAACTGCGGCAGGAATATGATGCAATAATGGTCGGCATCAATACCGTATTAAGGGATAACCCCCGGCTCACTGCCCGACTACCGGGTGCCGAGAAGAAAGAGATACTTCGGGTGGTATTAGACGGTAAGCTAAGAATTCCCTTGCAGTGTAGCCTGCTAAAGGAGAAGAGAGGCGGTGAAGTTGTGATTTTTACCACTCCAGCCGCTCCGGCAGAAAGAGTTAAACAGCTCAGGAGTTTGGGAATTAGAGTGGTAATAGCCAGGGAAAAGGAGGGGAGAGTCAATTTAAATTACGCCTTGAAACAACTGGCTGAAAAGAGTATAATAAGCCTCCTTATAGAAGGAGGGGCAGAGGTTTTTGCCTCTGCTTTGAAGGAAAAGGTCATTAACAAGGTGCTGTTTATTTACGCTCCCAAGATTATCGGAGGGAGAGATTCTATTCCCCTGTTCGGAGGCGAAGGGAAAAAGGAGCTTGCCTCTGCCTATAAGTTGAGCAAAGTTCGCTCTTTCCGACTGGGACCCGATGTAGCCATCGAAGGCTACCTGAAATGGTGCCCCTAAAGAGATCATGTTTACTGGACTGATAGAGGAAGTCGGCGAAATAAGGGAGGTTCTGCTTCGAGGGAACAACAGGGAGCTGGCGATAGAATGCCCGCTCATTTCCCCCGAGAGCAAGGAGGGAGATAGTCTGGCTGTAAACGGCGTGTGCCTGACTATTACTGAGGTGGAGGCTCCCCTCGTTCGATTGGAAGCCACCGAGGAAACCATCCGTCGGACTAACCTGAGAACCATCAGGAGAGGAGACTATGTGAACCTGGAGAGAGCTCTGCTTGCCAGCAGCCGGTTGGGGGGCCATCTGATAAGCGGGCATATCGACGGAGTGGGGAAGGTGATAGGTTTGAAGCCAGAAGGAGAAAACCTGAGGGTAAGAATCGAATACTCACCCGAGATAGACCGCTACCTTGTACCTCGAGGCTCAGTAGCGGTGGATGGTATTAGTTTTACTGTTTTTGCGGTGGAGCCCTACATCCTGGAGCTGATGGTCATTCCTTTCACCTTCAAGGCTACCAATTTCAAATATCTAATCCTCTCCAAACAGGTGAATATAGAAGGCGACCTTATAGCCAAATATCTGGAAAAACTATTAAGCACTAAAAAGGAGATAGAAAAAAGAGAGGGGATAACCTGGGAGTTTCTTTCCAGATACGGATTTTTGCCAGAAGATTGAGCCAATAAGTGCTATAATATATAGCTGATACTCAAAAGAAGGCGATAAGAAGATGCTATTTGCTACTATTGAAGAGGCAATAAAGGATATCAGAGCAGGCAAGATAGTCATCGTTGTTGACGACGAGGACCGAGAGAACGAAGGGGACCTCACCATCGCTGCCGAGAAGGTGAATCCCGAAGCCATCAACTTTATGGCTACCCATGGGCGGGGACTCATCTGCCTTCCTATGACCAGAGAGAGGCTGGAGGAGCTCGATATACCCCTGATGGTCAACAAAAACACCGCTCCCTTTGGCACCGCATTCTGCGTTTCCATAGAGGCGAAGCATAAGGTTTCCACCGGTATATCAGCGGCTGACCGAGCACAGACCGTGCTCTGTGCTATTCACCCCAAGACCAAATCCGAAGATTTAGCCCGCCCGGGACATACGTTTCCCCTTATGGCTAAAGAAGGTGGAGTATTGAAGCGAGCTGGGCAGACAGAGGCTGCGGTCGATTTAGCCCGCATTGCGGGTCTATATCCGGCAGGAGTTATCTGCGAGATAATGAATGACGATGGGACCATGGCCAGGGTCCCTCAGCTGGAGGTCTTTGCCAAGAAGTATAACCTGAAAATGATCACCATCGCTGACCTGATCAAGTATCGGCTTCGCCATGAGAAGTTTGTCAGGCGAGTCGCAGAACCGCAGCTTCCCACCAAGTATGGGTTATTCAAGCTTGTCGTTTACGAAAATGAGATTGACAAAAAGCATCATATTGCCCTAGTAATGGGCGATATAAAGCCGACGGACAAAGTACTGGTCAGAGTGCATTCCCAGTGTCTCACCGGTGATATCTTCGGCTCCCTGCGATGCGACTGCGGTGATCAGCTCCATATGGCCATGGAAGTCATCGCCAAGGAGAAGAAGGGGGTCATACTCTATCTGCGTCAGGAGGGAAGAGGAATCGGGTTGGTAAACAAACTGAAAGCCTATGAGCTCCAGGACAGGGGAAAAGATACGGTAGAGGCGAACAGGTGTCTGGGATTTAAGGCTGACCATCGAGATTACGGAATTGGCGCTCAGATACTATCCGACCTTGGGCTTCACGATATCCGTGTGATGACTAATAACCCTGCTAAGTTTATAGCCCTGAAAGGGTATGGTTTGAGGATTGTCGAGCGGGTCCCACTGGAGGTTTCTCCCAATAAAGCTTCTGAGCGATACCTAAGGACAAAGAAGGTCAAGTTGGGTCATCTGCTCACCTCTGTGTAAGGCCAGCTCAACTTACCAAAAACTGGGTAGTTTGAATCCATCTTTTTCTTCCCCCTACGAGAGAAAGGGGTGGATAAAGTGAGAGGGAATTGTCAAGGAAGGCTTTTTATTAATAAATGCTCCAGCAGACAAATAATAATTAAGTTGAGGAAACAGGGATATACGGAGAGCGGGGGCGCCTCGTGGGAAGGATGGATGTTGGGGCGATTGAGATAATTCATTAACCCCATTCTCTCGCCTTTTTTATTTCTTTTTGCCAAGCAAAAAGACTACAAGAGGATTCAGGAACATAAGTGTTGTTATACTTTAATTTGCGAATGGACGAAAAGGTTGTTTTTAGTTGACAAATGTGGCGTAATGTAATAATATAAAAGTAATTATACGAGGTAAGACCATTGTTTGAGAGGCTCACGGAGAGGCTGGAGCAGGTTTTCAAGAGGCTGCGAGGGTATGGGAAGCTTAAAGAGCACCATATTGACGAAGCTCTGAGGCAGATAAAAGTGGTGCTTTTAGAAGCGGATGTGAATTTCAAAGTAGTCAGGGAATTTATTGCCAAAGTAAGTGATAAATCCTTAGGTGAGAGGGTGTTGGAGAGCTTTACACCCACTCAGCAGGTGGTGAAGATAGTGCGCGATGAGCTTATCGAGCTGTTAGGGGGCGAAAAGAGTGACCTTATCTTCTCCTCCAAAATCCCTTCAATTTTCATGCTGGTGGGTTTGCAGGGGTGTGGCAAGACAACTACAGCAGGGAAGTTGGGGAAATGGCTCCGCAAGACAAACCATTCGCCCTTGCTGGTGAGCACTGATGTCCAACGCCCCGCTGCGCAGGAGCAGATCAGGGTTGTAGCAGAGGAGAGTGGTCTTCCGGCGTTCTCCGATAATAGCTCTTCCCCTTTGGAAGTCTGCCATAATTCTATGAAGATGGCCAAGCAGGGAGGGTATGATGTGGTTGTCGTCGACACTGCCGGGCGTATGCACATCAATAAAGATCTCATGGATGAGCTTAGCATTCTCAAAAAAGAGTTACGACCAGCAGAGATTCTCTTTGTTGCCGATGCCATGACAGGTCAGGATGCGGTAAAAAGTGCAAAGGTTTTCAATGAGAACCTTGATGTCACGGGCATTATATTAACCAAGCTCGATGGAGATGCCCGGGGTGGGGCCGCTTTGTCGATTAAATCGGTGACTGAGAAGCCAATTAAATTCATAGGTATTGGCGAGCGTTACGACGACCTGGAGCCCTTCTACCCCGAGAGGATTGTTTCAAGAATCTTGGGCATGGGAGATGTTCTCTCGCTAATAGAGAAAGCGGAAGAAGCTATTGACAGAAAGGAAGCCCAGGACTTAGAGGAAAAAATAAGAAAGGAGAGTTTTACCCTTGAGGATTTCCGGTCTCAGCTGAGGCATATAGAGAGAATGGGACCCTTAACCCAGATTCTGAGCCTTTTTCCCGGAGTCTCAAAGCTGAAGGGGATGGATTTATCCGAGATTAGCGAAGGAGATCTCAAGCGAATCGAAGCAATCATTAATTCCATGACCATAGAGGAGCGGCTTAATCATACCATTATCAACGGGAGCCGCCGCAAGAGGATAGCCAGAGGGTCGGGAACCTCGGTCCAGGAGGTCAATCAGCTGTTGAGGCAATTTGACCAGACAAAAAAGATGATTAAACAGCTAAATCTTATCTCTCAAGGGAAAAGGGGCGCTAAGCTTCCTTTCCCCTTTTTTGACGGAAATTAGCGTTCCCATGAGCGGAAGAGAAAGGAGGGGATGTCGGTAGTGGTTACCATCCGTTTGCAGAGGATGGGGGCTGTGAAGCAGCCCCATTATAGAGTGGTGGTCTGCGACTCGAGGAAGGCCCGTAAGGGAGGGTTCATAGAAATTGTAGGCTATTACAACCCAATGAGAGAACCAGCGATAATTAATATGAAAAAGGATAGGATTAAGGAGTGGGTGAGTAAAGGAGCTCGACCTTCATCGACAGTCAAAAATCTTTTGCTAAAAGTGTAGACAGTACTGAAAGCAGGTTTTTTCCGCTTTGCTAAACCGAAAAAGTTGTTTAGAGGAGGTAGGGTTAAATGAAAGAGCTTATCGAATTAATCGCTAAGGCCCTTGTTGACAATCCCAATAAAGTATCTGTTACCCAGATTGATGGGGAGCAGACCACAGTGCTTGAGTTGAGGGTTGCTCAGGAGGACTTGGGTAAAGTTATAGGAAAGCAGGGAAGAACCGCGAGGTCAATACGGACTATCCTTGGAGCGGCGGGGATGAAGCTCCGCAAGAGATTCGTCCTCGAGATTTTAGAGTAAATGGTCTCCTCCCATAGAGGCCGCCCAGAGGGGATGGAAAAGCTAATTCCCGTTGGTAAGGTATGGAAAGTTCGCGGAAAGGGTGGCGAGGTAACGGTGACGCCCGTCCCCGGGGGAGCAGAGCTTATTGCTCCCCATAAAAGCTTATCCCTGTCGGGACAGGGAGGGATAACCCTTCGGATAGAAGGGTTTCAGGAGCACAAGGGGAGACTCATTCTGAAATTTGCTGGATATAATAGTATAGAGAAGGCAAGCCAGCTGGTGGGTAAAAGCCTGTTCATTTCGGAGGAAGATTTGCCGCCCTTACCACCCGATGAGTTTTACAGATTTCAGCTCATTGGCATGAAAATGGTGGATGAGAAAGGGAAAGTTATTGGTAAGGTAGTAGATATAATAGAGATAAGGGGAGGAACTGACATTCTGGTAGTGACTGAGGGAGATAAAGAGTACCTTATCCCTGCAGCCAAGAAATACTTTGTAAAGATAGATTTGAAAAACAAGTTATTAGTGAGCAAGCCTCCAAAGGGGCTTCTGGAGATAAATGCTGTTTGATGTTATTACCATATTTCCCCAATTTTTCGACAGCCCCCTTTTGGTCGGCTTTTTGAAGAGAGCTTTAGACAAGAAAATAATCGAGGTTAGGATAACCGATTTAAGAGATTTTGCCACTGACCGCCATAGAACAGTTGACGACCGACCCTTTGGGGGAGGGCGGGGAATGGTTCTTAAGCCCGAGCCGATATTCAAAGCGGTGGAAGCGGTGAGGCATTCGGAGGATGAGGTGAAAGCGGCGGTTATTCTTTTGTCGCCGCAGGGAAGACCCTTTGGGCAACAAGAGGCAGAGCGACTCAGCAAAAAGGAGCAGATAATTCTCATTTGCGGGAGATACGAAGGAGTGGATGAAAGGGTACGCCAACAATTGATTACCGAGGAAATCTCTATCGGGGATTATGTGCTTGCGGGAGGGGAATTGCCCGCCCTGGTTGTTATGGAAGCGGTTACCAGGCTCCTACCATCAGCGGTGGGTTCTCCGCAGTCTTTGATCGATGAGTCCTTTTGTCAGGGAATCCTCGATTTTCCCTGCTACACTCGTCCAGCTTCCTTCAGGGGGATGAGGGTTCCCGAGGTATTGCTAATGGGCAATCACGAGGAGATAAAGCGCTGGCGGAAGCGCAAAGCCCTGGAAAACACTCTCAGGAAGCGCCCCAACTTACTCGCCAGAGCCCAACTTGACAGCGAAGCCATTAAGATGTTAGCAAAGCTGAAAGGGGAGCTCAACTTATCATCAAAATAGCCAGCATGGAGAGGGAAGAATATGGATCTGCTTAGCTATGTGGAAGATAAACAGATGAAGGAGAAAATATCCCATTTTAATCCAGGAGATACGGTAAGGATTTATCTAAAGGTCGAAGAAGGACAGAAAGTCAGAACTCAGGTCTTCGAGGGAATAGTAATAAGCAAGCGCAGAGGCAAAAATCGGGGCACCTTTACGGTGCGTAAGCTCTCCTTTGGAGTGGGTGTGGAGCGTATTTTCCCCTTGCACTCCCCACTTATTGAGAAAGTCGAGGTGGTAAGGCAGGGGAAAGTCTCCCGGGCTAAACTTTATTACCTCAGGGGAAAACGGGGGAAAAAAGCCCGTATCAAAGAGAGCGAGCCCCAGTAAGCAAGGAAAGTCATCTGTTTCAGATGTTATCTTTAGAAGAGGAAGCAATAAAGGAAGGCTACCAGCTGGTAGCCGGGCTGGATGAGGCGGGACGAGGTTCTCTGTGTGGCCCGGTGGTGGCGGCTGCTGTAATCCTCGACTTGACAGGGGATTTGGAGGGGATAAAAGACTCCAAATGTCTATCGGCTCGGAAGAGGGAGTATCACTATTATCGTATTGTGGAGAATGCCCTCTGCTGGGCAGTGGGATTTGTAAACGCAGGGGAGATTGACCGAATAAACATTAAAAACGCCACTTTTAAGGCAATGAAGCAGGCGGTTTATCGCTTGAAGAAGAAGCCGCATCTCTTGCTGATAGATGGACTACCTTTGCCCTCGTTGGGGGAGATTCCCCAGGTTTTTATTGTCAAAGGTGATGCCAATTGTATCTCTATTGCTGCCGCTTCCATTGTAGCCAAAGTTACCCGGGATCAGATAATGCTGGAGCTCGATAAAGAGTATCCCAAGTATCAGCTTGGAAAAAATAAAGGCTATGGGACTGCTGAGCATTTAAGAGCTTTAGAGCTTTTAGGTCCTTCGCCTATTCACCGTTTGACATTTAATCCCATGAGGTCAACCATAGGAACGCTTTTTTAGGGCGTGGGGAAAACTTTTTATGGGCAAAAGAACCAAAGTAATCAAACGAGCTCAGAAGTACATCAAGCAGGGCAAGGTGGAGAGCGCTGTCGCTGAATACAAAAAGCTGATTGAAGAAAACCCCCGGGATTGGGGGCTCATCAATATGGTTGGCGACCTTTATGCCCGTATGGGGAGAAAAGAGGCCGCCATAGATTACTTTGAGAGAATTGCCGACCATTACGCCAATGATGGTTTTTTCCTTAAAGCTATAGCCATTTATAAGAAGATAACCAAGCTCATACCAGAATCCCCCAATGTTTATGTAAGGCTGGCTCAGCTTTATGATATGCAGGGGCTTCCTATGGAGACAAAGATGAACTACTTGGAGGGAGCCAAACTTTACCTCCGAAAGGCTCAGGCAGGAAAAGCGAGGGAAATTTATGAACTGCTTATCAAGCTGGAGCCGGAGAATTATAAGTTCAGATTACATTTAGCTGAACTCTTCCTCCAGGAGGGAGAGCATTCTCGAGCGGTCAACGAATTCAGAGCTTTTGCCACTAAGATGATAGCTAAAGGGAATATCGCAGAAGCAAAAGAAGTGCTGGAAAGAATCTACAGGATGGAGCCCGAAAATCCGGAGATTGTCTCCTCTATGGCTGATGTGTATTGTCAGGAAGAAAGCGTCGATAAGGCGGTGGAGACGCTGGAAAGAATGCTTCAATCACATCCCGATAATACTCTCCTGCTGAACAAAATGGGTGAATTGTTTATTAAAGACGGCCGCTTTAAGGAGGCTGCAGAAAAATTGCGCACAGTTCTCTACCTTGAGCCAGAAAATTTATTAGCCAAATTCAACCTGGGGCTCATTTCCTTGGAGAAGGGGGAGTTGGAAGAAGCCTATCAGCTAATGGAGCCATTAATAGAATACAATATCACCCAAAAACGGGAAAAGGAAGCAGTTACCCAGCTGAATACACTCCTGAACAGAGACCCTTCTCATATTGAGACTCTGGAGAAGTTAGCCGAAGTATATACCTCCCTTAGCAATGTGGTAGAGCTCACTACGGTTCTCAATAAGCTGGCCGACATCTATCTTCATCAGGGTTTGCATATTAAAGGGATAAAGGTTCTGGAGAGGTTGGTCGACCTGGACCCCGAAAATGTGGAGTATGACCGAAAGCTTCGCCATTTGCAGCTACAGCTATCACCCGAAGAGCAGAAAGCTATACCTCCCGCAGAAGCTCCTGCCAAAGAGGAAAAAGCAGAAGGTGCTCCAGAGGAGCTTCCCAAGCCGGAGGAGACACCCGAAAGGGTGGAAGGTGTTAAGAGCCTCGGTGATGCCCTTACTGAGGTGGAGATCTTCGTCAAATTTGGCTTGTATGACCGAGCATTGGAGAGGTTGGAGGAAATTCTCCCTTCATACTCGCAGAATGTTGAAGTGCACGAATCACTGAAAAGTGTATATTTACAAAAGAAGCAATATGAAAAGGCAGCTCAAGAGTATAGCATTCTTGTCGAGCTTTGCAACAATAGAGGGAGGAAGGAACAGGCAGAGCGGTTTATAGACGAGGCAGTGCGGGATATGCCAAATCAATATCTTGACCCTTCTGTTTTCCCCGTAAGTGGAGTAGAAGAGGCAGCGGTAATAGAAGTGCTTGAGGAGGATAGAGAGAGACTCCCATTTATAGAGGAATTGGGAGAGATTGAGAGCTTAGGGAAGCAATCACCTCCGACTGAGATAGAGGAGAAAATATCACCACCTGAGCAAGAGGTGGTTGAACAAGAATTAGAGGAAATTGAGCTCCCCAGCGGGGAGCTGGATCAGGAAGAAATAGACAAAGAACCCTCACCATCGGAAGCTATGGTTGAGGATGAAACAGCGACTGTTGCTGAAAAGGAACCTCTTGACCTTGAAGAGGAGCTAATTCCTCAAGATGAGGTGAGCCCCGTAGAGGAGTATCCGGAGCCTGGTCAGGAGCTATTAGAGCAGCTGCCGTTATCTCCTGAAGAGCTTGCAGGCGAGGATAAAACGAAAACAATTGATGAGGATAAGAGAGAAACCCTTCAGCAGATACTGCATGGAATTAAAGAGACTATCAGCAAACAGGTTGGAGATGAGGATTACGAGACCCGATACAACCTGGGAATCGCTTATAAGGAGATGAAGCTCATTGATGAGGCGATTACGGAATTCAATACCTCGCTGAAGAGCCCTCGCCGACGATTGCAATCGTGTACTATGCTGGGAATATGCTGTATGGAAAAGGAAGATTATGCTAAAGCAGTGGAATGGTTTGAGAAAGGATTGGAATGGGTTGATACTGATGAGCAAAAGGAGGGCCTAATTTTCTACTTGGGTCAAGGGTACGAACAACTTGGCAACAAAGAAGAAGCGCTGGAGAAATACCAGCTCCTTTATAAGATGAATAAACATTTCCCCGGCTTAGGGAAAAAGATCAAAGAGCTGGAAAAAGCCACCCCTTAAATCCTCACAAATAGAACGTTCCCTTATTTCAGTCTCTTTAGCCATTATGGTGCAATCCTGGTCAGCGGTATCTTTCCGCCAGTTATCAGCTCTTAGACTAAAGGGTTTCCGATTGTTTGGTTTTTCGGAGCAATCTATCATATGCCCGGTCGACATTCTTCTGAATGATATCGTAATCCTCGGGCTTCAGATGAGCGAACCTTCTCTGGAGCTTAAGGTATTCCGTGACAGGTACCCCTTCCTTTCGCGGCACCGTAATGGTGTATTTTCGACCCTTCTCTACCTCGTATAAGGGGAAGATCCCCGTCTGTACTGCCAGTCGAGAGGCTTTTATGGTCAGTTCATCGGACATCCTCCAGCCGGGTGGGCAGGGAGAGAGGATGTGTATGAATCGGGAGCCTTTGATCCCTTTTGCCTTTTTAACTTTCGCCATCAATTCGTGGGGATAGGCTACCGTGGCGGTAGCCGCATAAGGGATCTGGTGGGCTACCAGGATTTCTATGATATCCTTTTTAGGTTTATCTTCGGGATGCTTTGCAGGAGTAGTGGTTGTCCATGCTCCCCAGGGGGTGGCGGAGCTGCGCTGAATCCCGGTATTCATATAAGCTTCGTTGTCATAGCAGATGTATAGTATGTCTTCGTTCCTCTCCACTGCGCCAGAGAGAGCTTGTATTCCGATGTCAAAGGTCCCCCCGTCTCCCGCCCAGCCTACCACAGTGGTCTCGGTATCCCCTTTAATATCGATGGCTGCCCGCACCCCAGAAGCAGCAGCAGCGGTGGTTTCAAAAGCAGTATGCAATAGAGGAACTTTCAAGGAGGAATAAGGAAACGGACCGGCAATGATAGTCCAGCAGCAGGCAGGAACTACTAAGATGGTCTTCTCCCCCAATGCTTTCAAGCAATATCTCATAGCAATGGGTGCCGCACAGCCAGAGCAGGCTATGTGCCCCGAGGTCATATAGTCTTGTTCCGGGATGGTCGTCTTTAGTGCTTGACCCCTATCCATATTATATTCTCCTTTGGCTTATCTTCTTTAAGGGTGTGAGATAATATCTCTCTTATAGTGGTCGGGGTGATGTCTCTCCCGCCCAGTCCAGCAATATACCCAAAGACAGGAGGTTTCTCCTGCCGGTCTATATTATATAAGACGGACCTTATCTCTTCGCAGAAGATGCCCCCCTGCCCGTAGGAGATATTGCGGTCGATAACGGCAACCTTCTTCGCTTGCTTGAGGATGTTGGTCACTTCCTTTGTAGGGAAGGGGCGGAAGAATCTCATTTTTATCATTCCAACTTTCACCCCTTCGTCTCGGAGCTGGTCGACCACCATTCTTGAGGTGCTGGCTACGGTGGACGAGGCGACCAGCACCAGCTCGGCATCCTCGGTTCGGTACTCCTCTACCAGCCCTCCGTAAGACCGTCCGAACACCTGCTGGAACTCTTTGTCTACTTTTATAATAACATCATGCGCTTCCTCCATAGCCTTTTGCACTTTGTACCTCAACTCAAGGTAATACTCAGGGGGAAGGAGGGAGCCGAATGAGCAGGGGTTTTTGACATCAAGTTTATAAGGATAGTCAAGCTCAGGAAGGAACTGATCCACCAGCTCCTGCTTCGGGATGTCTACTGGTTCGAAGGTGTGGGAGAGAACGAAGGCATCCAGTATCACCATCACCGGCAGAAGAATCTGTTCGGCAATCTTGTAAGCTTGAATTATGGAATCGAGCACCTCCTGATTACTTTCGCAATAGATTTGCAGCCACCCTGTATCTCGCTGGGAGAGGCTGTCGTTCTGGTCGGTCCATATAGACCAACCGGGTGCCATAGAGCGATTGATATTAGCCATGACAATAGGGAGTCTGCCCCCCGCCGCCCAGTGAAGAAGTTCGTGCATTAGGGTCAACCCGTGGGCAGAGGTAGCGGTGAAAGTGCGGGCTCCAGCCTGTTCTGCAGCGATGCATGCTGCCATTGCCGAATGCTCCGATTCGACATTGATATATCTTGCCTTGAGCTTCCCTTGGGCGCACATCTCTGAAAGCTCTTCCACCACCTGCGTCTGAGGGGTTATAGGATAAGCTGCGATTACCTCTACCCGGGACAATAACGCTCCATAGGATACGGCGTGATTTCCCATCAGTATTTTCTTCATTTTACTACCCCCTCATAAGACATAGCATTGCGGGGACATTCATGGACACAGATGAGGCATCCTTTACAGTAGTCGTAGTTTATCCAGTATCCTTTGCTGTCTTTCCGGCGATGGATAGCCAGGTCAGGGCAGTAGATGTAGCAGTTATCGCACTGAGTGCACACCCCACAATGGAAGCACCTTTCTGCCTCCTGTATGGTTATTTCATCTTTTATTATGGCTCCCTTAGCGAACATCTCGGGTGCGAGGAAACGGGGCTTTTCCTCAAAGTAGTCGAGGTTAAGGTCATCAAAGCTCACTGTTTTGTTGACCCACTTGACCACGCCAGTGATATAGCTCCTCATAGAGACTGTTTCTCCTTGGCCCACCTTTACCAGCTCAAGCTTCTTTTCTACATCCTCTCCTCTGAGATAAGAGTCAATAGCCATTGCCGCCCGCTTTCCAGAGCCAACTTCATGGTTTATGGCTCTGGGAATAAAGGTGATGTCACCACAGGCGAACACTCCCTTTTCATGGGTAGCACCCATAGGGTCAGTCATTATGCGAGGGGTGGACTTAATCTCCTTTTCGGCAATATGCCGCTCACCAACAATGGTTATACCCCCCTCCAGCTTCACTCCCCATTTCACCCCGGTATCTTCCAGAAACTCCAATCCTGAAAGGAGAGCCTTTCCCTTGTCAGCTTTGAGGATGGTGCTTTTCTGGTCGCCGGTAGCTAGCAATATAGCTTGGTATTCTCGCCGTAAGTTTTCCAGTGATATATCATACCCCACTTTAGTCCCGACTCTTACCTCTATCCCATTTTTGATTATCCTTTCTGTCTCAGCTTCTACCACCTCTGCAGGAAGACGCTCGCGGGAGTATTTTTTTATTAAAGAGCCTCCCAGTCGGTCTGAGGCTTCAAAAAGGGTTATATAATAGCCCATATTTGCCAGGTGATAGGCAGAGGTGAGCCCAGCGGGTCCACTGCCGATGATGGCTACTCTCTCCTTTTTGCGCTCTGCGGAGATAGAGGTTGGTACCCCTTGCTTTATTCCATAGTCTCCCAAAAACCTCTCCACCGAGTTGATGCTCAGGGGTTGGTCAAACTTGCCGCGATTGCAGGCTTTCTCACAAGGGTGGTAGCAAATGCGTCCGCAGATAGCCGGAAAGGGATTTTCGCTGAGGAGAAGTTGAAGTGCTTCAAGAAATTCCCCTTTGCCCACCAGAGAGAGCCATCCCTCAATGTCTTCTCCTGCCGGGCAGCCGGCATTGCAGGGTGGGGTTCTGTTCTGATAGATTGGCTGGACATATTTCCAGGTTCCGGTTTTGTTGTAAAGAGTGTTGGCTACCGACATAGGAACTGGCGGCATCTCCTTTTCCGAATGGTAGACGACCACCTTTATCTCATCTTCGTCTTTTTCCTTCATAGCTTACCTCTTATCTGATAATAACGGTTATCCCCTTTTTTAACAGTGAGGCTCTGCTTCCCATTTCTCTCTTTTAGCTCATCCGTGTAGGAACAACGAAGCCAGAGGCGAAACATAACCTTCTCAGAGACGATGTCAAAAGCCATCCTTTGGAGCGAAGGGGGGTTCTCTTTTCCCTTTATGCCTGGGTTCCGAAAGGCGAAAGAGACCCCACTTTGGAAGATTAGCTCTTGGGGTGAGGCATCTCTAATATTTTACTTGGTGATATGCATCTTCCACTGCTTGAACATTGCGCTCTTGCGCAGAGGGGACCTCTTCTCGAACCGCTTCCATAAGGGAAGTGAGACGGAATAACCCCGTTGTCTTGCAGAAAGCACCCAAAATGGCGGTATTGACTATGGGGTTCGCTTTGGAGCCTAAGCTATTTTTCAAAGCGATGCCGCTGGCATCTACCGTGGCTACACGATATTTCTTTATCAGTGAATTGAAATGGCTTGGTTCCTTATCACTGTTAATTATCACCCATCCCTTCTCTTTTAGCCCTTCGGTTATGTTTATGGCTTCAATAAGGGAAGGGTCCAATATAACCACATGGTCAGGGTTATATATTTTACAGCGCAGGAGAATAGCTTTATCGTCTATCCGGGTGTAGGCAGTGACGGGGGCTCCTCTCCTTTCCACCCCAAAATTGGGGAACGATTGCACATACTTCCCCTCTTTGAATATGGAGACCGCTAATATCTTAGAAGCTACTACTGCACCCTGACCACCTCTGCCATGAATTCTAACCTCGATCATCCCTTCTCGAACTCCTATAGAATTATCGATTCCATGCTGAGACCGTCGATGCGTTTTTTTTTCAGTTTTCGCAGAGAAGCTCTTGGTTTCTGGGTTTTAAACAGAAGGCTATACCGCAACTACGCTCTTTACTTCGGGCACTTCTTTTTTAATAACCTTCTCCACCCCTTGCTGGAGTGTTATTTGGGCCATAGGGCATCCCTTACAAGCCCCCAATAACTTGACCTTGACTATCCCGTCCTGCACCTCAACCAACTCAATATCACCGCCGTCGGCTTGCAGGTATTGCCTGATTTGTTCAATCGCTTTTTCTACTCTCTCTTTCAAATTTTACTCCTTTGGCAAAGTTAATCTGTAATTGTTGTTACGAGGCATAGAAATAGTATCTACGCTTTCTTGCAGGGATTGCTTGCCTTCGAGGAAATGGTTAATAGCTCTCTCCACTAATCCTGCCTCTACTTTGGTGTTACGGCAAGGTCCCTCGGGGCGACGGTTTACAATCCCCAACACCGGCAGTGCTGATTCAAGTATCCCTTTTTCCAGCTCCTCTTCGCAGGCAACAGCTACAATGGCTCGGTAGTTCCCCCTATTTACCACTGCCAGTGCTAATTGCCCCCCATCCACTACAAAGGCTGGTATCTGGTATTTCTTTCTTATTTGCGCCAGCTGACAGATGTCGCATCGACCACAGCCTTCGCAGAGGTCAAGGTCGTCGGAGATTTTCTGTTGGCAATCTTTGTACTGCAGGCAATGGGGAAGCAGCAATAAAAGCTCCTTCGTAGATACCTTGACTCTGTAACGGCTTACCAACCTGTTATTGGCTCTAATGAAGAGGGATTGAAGCTTTGGCTTTGGTATTCGGAAAAGCCCCATCAATCCGATTATCAGCCGGAAAAGGAGCTTATTTAACCCGATGATAACCCTCACCCCAATCCTCTTCTTATTTTCCATTGCATCAAAGTATGAGAGGATATTTTAATAATCCCCCCTTCCTTCTGCCGGCAGCCTTATATTAGGCTTGTATCATTAAACCCTCAGGAACTTTCAGCCTCCGAAAGGTTCATCTTATTTACGGTTAATCCCGAAAGGAGCTTAGGGAAGAAATCGGTCGATTTCTGGGGCATCCGTTCTCCGAGCTCCGCCACCTCCTTCACATTATGGACTTTAGTCGGGTTGAGGAAGAAGACGAGCTGGTATTTGTTATCCTTCTTGACCTTTTCTATGGCGGAGTCTTTGTATCTTTCATAGGTAACATTGGTTTGCAGCTCCAGCGACCTGGCATCGATTCTTAACAGTTTATCCATGAGAATAGTGTGAAGAATAGAGACATCGAGATGCTTCCAGGCTGCCAGGCGCTCTTCTTTGACCAGCTCGTCCATAATGGATTCATCTTTCAGGCTTAGAAGATAGAATCTGTTCGCCTCCCGGGCAAAGATGCCGAAAAGATGCTCCTTGTCCCCTCTTTTCTCCATTTCCTGAAACATTCTCTCCTGAGCTTTCTCCTCGCCCTGAGGCTGATAGGGGAATTCCTCCACCCGAAAGTAGCGTTTGGTCTGCTCAATGTAAGAGTTAATGTTGAAACCCTGGAGGCTGTGAATCAGGCGGTGGGTGGGGAGGATGGCCAGGCCCGGCTCCTCAATATTTACCAGTGTCATCATTCGATTCTCGTAGCTCTCGTTTCCTATCGGCTTTAATCCTTTTTTGCGCATCTCCTCGGCATAGTTAACCGCTGTCTCATAGCGATGATGTCCATCGGCGATGAAGAGCACCTTGTCTGCCAGCGCTTGCTGAACCTGACGGATGGTTTCGGGCTCGCTTACTCTCCACACCTTGTGTGTGGCACCAAAGTCGTCCTTAGCCTGCAAGATAGGGTACTCCTTTTCCACTAAAGGTTGCAGCAGCTGGCTCACTCTCCTCTGAGGGTCTGAATAGAGCATGAAAATATGACCGAAGTTCGCCCCGGTAGCTCTCATCAGGTTCAGCCGGTCTGCTTTGGGGGCGGTAAGGGTCCTTTCGTGAGCTTTTACCCCTGTTCCATAAGGCTCAAGATGTGTTAAGACTATCAACCCCCGCCTGACCTTTAACTGCCCTTCAACCTTATACTCTTGATTATAAGGATAGATGGACGGCTCTTTGTCTCTTTTCAGTATTCCTTCGTCTATCCATCTCTGGATGTAATCGTGAGCCCGGGTGTATTTGTTTGATGATTCGTCATCTCCAGCCTGATCTTTACCCTTGATGATGCGGACAAAATTATAAGGGCTCCGCTTATAGTATACTTCCTGGAGCTGGGGGTCGATTTTATCATAGGGTTGAGTAACTACCTTATCCAGTTCCACCTTCTCCAGATTATATGTATACGCTCTAAAGGGGAATACCTGCGCCATTTTCTACCCTTTTCTTGGAAAAAGTTTTACACCCTTTCATTTTAAGAAAGGGCGATTGACTACTCACTCCTATTTTTTAAATATCTTTTCTTCTAACCCTTGAGGGCTGTTAAGACTTTTTGGGCTATCTCCATTCCCGCTCGAACCTGCCCTTCAGCTGTTGAAGCTCCAACATGAGGAGTTACGGATACTCGGGGATGACCAATTAGCTCCAGATTTTTCGTCGGCTCTTCCTCATAGACATCGATGCCCGCCGCTGCTACCTTGCCGGAGTTGAGGGCATCGAGCAGGGCTTTTTCATCCACTACTCCGCCTCGGGCACAATGTATGAGGATGACACCGTCCTTCATTTTGGCGAACTCTTTGGCCCCGATGACCGGAGCCTCTTCCTCAATCAGGGGTATATGAAGGCTGATGATGTCGGCTTCTCTCAGGACATCATCCAGGCATTCCAGCTTTACATCTTTCCAGTCAAGAGGCTTATCGGACCGGCGGCAAGCGACGACCTTCATTCCCAGCGCCTTCGCCCGTTCAGCTACCTCCTTGGCAATATTGCCGACTCCCACCAACCCCAGGGTTTTGCCATAGAGCTCTGTCCCCATATACTCCTTCTTCAGCCATTCACCCTTTCTCATGGTGATGTTTGCCTGGGGAATGAAGCGGCAGAGTGCAAACATATGCGCCAGGGCTAACTCCGCCACCGATATAGAGGTGGCACCTGGGGTTCTCAGGATGGTTATGCCTTTGGAGCGGGCGTAATCAGCATCGATGTTGTCCAGCCCGATCCCTGCCCGGGCGATTACCTTCAGCTTCTTGCCGGCATCGATGATCGGTTTGCGCACCTTGGTGGCGCTGCGAACGATGATGGCATCAAATTCGGGGATAGTCTTCTCCAGCTCTTCGGGGGACATTCCGGTCTTAACCATTACTTCCAGACCGGCGTCCTCTATTAATTTTACTGCCTCATCGGCAATTTTATCGCTCACTAAAACCTTCATTTAAGCCTCCTTTAATTCTATAGTCCCAAAATGGAGTTGATGAGTTCAAGGAGACCCATTATATCAGAGACCTGAACATCGCCCATGTGGGCTATGCGGAATGTCTGCTCCTTGAGTTTTCCATAGCCGTTGGAGATGGTTATCCAGTGCTTGCCGAGCTCTTGGTTAAGGTCAGCTACACTGATTCCGCGGGTGTTCTTGACGCAGGTCAGGGTGAAGGATTCGTAGCCAGGCTCAGCGAAGAGGCCGAAATATTCCTTAGCCCAATCCTGCACAATTTTGGCCATCTTTTTGTGACGCTCGAAGCGCTTCTCGTAACCCTCCTCGGCTATAGCATCCATCTGGGCATTAAGGGCAAACAGGTGGGGTATAGTGGGGGTGGTAGTGGTCTGGTTTCTCCCATGATATTTTAGCATAGTAAGAAAATCAAAGTAATAGCCGCGGTTCTTTACCGTTTCGGCTTTCTTCAAAGCCTTCTCGCTGGCGGTGCAGATGGTTAATCCCGCTGGCATGGCAAATGCTTTCTGCACCCCAGCCAGGCACACATCTATGCCCAGCTTATCAACCTCAATCTTTACCCCAGCCATGGCACTCACCGCATCCACTAAGAACATCACATCGGGATACTTCTTCATCACCTCAGCCACCTCGTAAAGGGGATTCATAACCCCGGTGGAGGTCTCATTAAAGACGAAGGTGATGGCATCGTATTTCCCTGTTTTTAGCTTTTCGTCGATCATCTCAGGTTTGATCGCTTTACCCCACTCTACCTGAAGGGGGTCAGCTTCTATACCATTGCTGGTGGCCATGGTATGCCAGCGGTCGGAGAATGCGCCGCACATGCAGCTCAGACATCGCTTGGCTACTGTGTTGCGCACCGCCGCTTCCATAGCTCCGGTGGAAGAGGAGGTGAAGAAAAAAACTTGCCCTTTGGTATAGAGAAAATCCTGAACCTTGGGGTAGAGGGTGGCATAGAGGTTCTGGAATTCTTTGGAGCGATGACCTATCTGGGGGGTAGCCATGGCTTGGAGAATTTCAGGACGGACCTCTGTCGGACCGGGAATGAATAGCTTCTTATGGTTCATTTCATTATACCTCCTTTACAATAAAATCGCAAAAGTCAAAGCAGATTTAATATTACATAAATAGCCTGCGAAGTCAAGCACAATTTGGCAAAGCTACCGTGAGTAAGCCCTGCAGTTCTCCTTTATTCTTCTGATTTTTGCTAAATTTCTTCTCGCCATTTCGCCGTTTTTGATGGTCTAACTAATGAGGGGTAAATTCTGTTCTCTGAAGAGATGAGTTTAATCGAAGCTGGCTTGCCAAGTGCGGGTGGAGGGTGGTATACTTTATGTATCTTTTTTTAAAGATTTAATGGGATGTGAGGTTGATTTCAGATAGGATTTATTTTATTCCTCAAGCGAGATGGAACGTAGTGTTAGATCGTTTTTTGAAAGAAATGGTGTGTGTTTAATTAACATCTGCTTTTAATTGAGGAGACATTAAATGAGAGGATTAACCTTAGCTACCATAGGCTTTTTGCTTTTCTTCTCTTCTCTGGTTTCGGCTCAAGGATTGCTTATCCCGCCTTCCCCTCCTCCTCGTCCTCCACTGCCTCCGCTTCCCCTCAAATACCAGCATGTTAAGGTTAAGATTGACAACCAGATTGCCCTCACCGAGATTGAGCAGGTCTTCCTCAACGAATACGACCGGGATTTGGAGGCAGAATACATCTTTGCCCTTCCTCCCGGGGCGATGGTTACCGAGTTTGCCATGTGGATTGACGGTAAGAAGGTCAAGGCAGAGCTGATGGACAGCGACAAGGCACGGCAAATTTTCTGGGAGATTGTCAGTCGGATGAAAGACCCCGGGCTGCTGCAGTATCTGGGGAGGGATACCTTCAGGGTCAATATCTACCCCATACCAGCCCGCGGTGAGAAGAAGATTCAGTTGAGCTACTCTCAGGAGCTCAAATATGCTGCCGGCCTGGTCAATTATACCTGTCCCATAGACCGAGGCAGACTGGAAGAGAAGCCGACCGGGGAGATTGGCATCCTGGTCGAGCTTACTTCCCGGGTGCCCATTAAATCCATTTACTCACCCTCGCACAAGGTCGATATCTCCCGTCGCGGGGAGAATAAGGCAACAATCAGCTATGAGAGTGGATCAGAGAAACAAGACAGGAACTTCTCCCTCTACTATTCCCTTTCGGAAGAGGAGTTTGGTCTCACCCTTCTGCCTTTCTGCAAGGGAGATGAGGAGGCAGGCTATTTCCTCATGCTGATTGCTCCCAAGGCCGAGATTCAAAGCAGTGAGATAGGCGCCAAGGATGTGGTCTTTGTCTTGGATTCCTCGGGTAGCATGCAGGATGATAATAAGGTTGTCCAGGCAATCAAAGCCCTGAAGTTCGGGGTAGGGGGATTGAATCGGGATGACCGGTTCAACATCATCCATTTTTCCACTGAGCCCCGCCTCCTGACAGAAGTTCTTGCTCCGGCTGACGAAGCCAACAAAAGAAAAGCTAACCAGTTCATCGAGACCATTGAAGCCAAAGGGGGAACGAATATCAATGATACCTTGCTCAAAGCCATTGGGCTTTTCAGCCAGAGCCGGCGACCCCAGATGCTGGTCTTCCTCACTGATGGTCGTCCCACGGTAGGGATTACCGATGTTGAGGAGATATTAAAGAATGTGAGTAGTAGCATAGATAAGCAGACCAGGCTTTTCACCTTCGGATTGGGTTATGATGTCAATACCCTGCTGCTGGACGCCCTTGCGCAGTCCCACCGCGGTACTTCCGATTACATAAAGCCCGGAGAGGATATGGAGCTTATTGTCTCCTCCTTTTTTGACAAGGTGAATTACCCCGTGCTTGACAACCTATCGCTCGATTTTGGAAAGGTCAATGTGCAGGAGCTTTACCCCATGCAGCTTCCCGCCATCTTCAAGGGGAGCCAGCTCACCATCATCGGTCGATATGCCAGCTACGGCAGCACCTCCATCCGATTGACCGGGGAGATAGGGGGTAACAAGAAGTCATTCACTTATAAAGCAGACTTCCCTCGTAAGGATGAGGAAGCCGACTTTATCCCTCGCCTGTGGGCAACCAGGAAGATCGGCTATCTCCTCGACCAGATCCGTCTCCACGGCGAGGATAAGGAGCTGAAGGATGAGGTCATAAACCTCAGCAAGAAGTACGGAGTGGTTACCCCCTACACCTCATATTTAGCCTTGGGGGATGAGAAGCCCGTCCCCCGCCCGGGAGAAAGACTCTACGAGGAGAGCAAAGTAAGAGCCGACCTCCTGGCAGCGCGCAAAGCCCCGGTTGGTCAAGAGGCGGTTCAGTTCAGCGCCGAATTAAACCTGATGAAAGACACGGAAAAAGAAGTAAGAGAAGCCTCCGAAGCCATCCGCTATGTTGGCACCAAGACCTTCTATCTGAGAAAAGGGGTTTGGGTTGATGGCGAGTTCCAGGAGGGGATGGAGACCATCCAGGTAGAATTTGGCAGCGATGACTATCTTAAGCTCATCACCGCCCATCCCGAGCTGGGGAGGTATTTCTCTATCGGGAAAAAAGTCATTGTAGTGTATGCGGGCAAAGCCTATGAGGTCATAGCTCCCGATAATAAAGAGAAGTAATTAAGAACAAGTTCGGTATTTTTCACCCTATTCCATAATGAGCTCTCATTAGCTGTGGCGCTGAAGTGCAGAAGAAAGCTCGTTAAGATTAAATTGCTGCGGGGAGTTTACTATCTAATATTAAGACCTATACATTAATTGTCGGATTTTCCCGGTAAAAATCTATATTTTTATTTGAGTATAATAAAAATTAGGGTAAAATAAAAAAGAAATAATAGAGGTAAACTGGCAGATATAAATCAACCGATATGATGAGAGACTCAAAGGAGCTTGAGCTTAGGCTGAGAAGAATTGACGGGCGAGGCTACAAAGCTTATAAGGATATCGCCGGCAGCTACGATTTTCGCAATTTCACCCTTTACATCGACCATGTGCAGAGCGACCCCTTCGCCCCTCCCAGCAGAGTAAGAGTACAGGTCTCCCAGAGGACAGCGCAGTTTCCTCCTGATACATACGAGAATAAGAGCCGCTCCATAGGTTTGAGCGACTATCTCACCCGAAGCTTTGCTTCCCATATCCGCAAGTTTTCTCGGGGGATTCGCGGAACGGGTAAGAGCGGCTTAATAGAGATTGACACTCCCGGACAGGAGATACTTGAGCGCACATCAGCTCATATCAACTCAGAATATGTGGAGGCTCGCTTTGGAGTCGGATTGCCCGCCGCCGGTCGCCGAATACTAAGCCGGGAAGCGATTGAGATATTGCTGGAGCAGCTTCCCCGTATAGTGGAAGCCGCCCTATTCTTCCGATACCACAACTCCTCCTCGCTCTACCGGCACATCAAGGTTAACGAGGACCAGGACGACCTTCGCAGTAAGCTCCCCAGCCAGCGGCTGGTAGCGTTCGTGGCTAACGGAAGCCTCCTGCCGCGGGTCAGCGGAGTGGACAATTCCCCCATGAGCAGGGAGGAAGCGGTCATCTTCAAGTCTCCCCCTTCTCTGGAGACCACCATCACAGTTCGAAATCGGGGAGAGGTCACGGGGATGGGCATCCGCAAAGGAGTCACCCTGATAGTTGGAGGTGGATACCATGGCAAATCGACCCTCCTGCGGGCAATCGAGCTCGGCGTGTACAATCAGCTCCCCGGTGATGGGAGGGAATATGTAGCCACTATTCCCGAAGCGGTGAAGATTCGGGCTGAGGATGGACGCTATATTGAGAAAGTGGATATCACCCCCTTTATCAGCAACCTCCCGCTGGGCAAGTCTACTGCCGATTTTTCTACCGACGATGCCAGCGGCAGTACCTCGCAGGCAGCCAATATCATCGAGGCGCTGGAAGTGGGAGCCAGGCTGCTGTTGATTGACGAGGATACCTCAGCTACCAACTTTATGATTCGCGACCACCGTATGCAGCAACTGGTCGCCAAGGAAAAGGAGCCCATAACTCCTTTTATTGATAAAGTTCGTTTTCTGGCTGAGGAGCTGGGGGTTTCTACCATCGTGGTGATAGGTGGCTCGGGGGACTACTTTGATGTGGCAGACTGCGTCATCAAGATGGAGGATTACCTTCCCTATGATGTTACTCCCGAAGCTTCAGCCATTGCCGAGAAATACAAAGCCGAGCGAAAAAAAGAGGGGGGTGAGTCTTTCGGGGTGGTCAATATGAACCGTATTCCTCTGCGAGAGAGCATCAATCCCAGCCGAGGAAGACGGGAGGTCAAGGTGGGTGCTAAGGGGATGCACACCATCTCCTTCGGACGGCAGACCATAGACCTCGGCGCGGTGGAGCAGATTATCTCCACCAGCCAGACCCGCTCCATTGCCGATATCATCGTTTACGCTCGCAGCCGCTATATGGACGACCGCCAAAGCCTGCAGAAGGTAATCGGTTTGGTTATGAAAGATATTGAGACTAAGGGGCTCGATATCATCAGCCCTTATCCGGTGGGAAACTACGCCCTGCCGCGCCCCTTCGAGGTTGCCGCCGCTATAAACCGCCTCCGAGGGCTCAGAATTAGATAGGTCGGCTTTAAATTATAGTTTTGGATAACTTTTTATATCCCACGGGGAAAAGCCATACACCTCATTCCGGAGGTCTATGGCATAAGGTAATCAAAGGGAGGTGATACAGGACCACAAATACCAACAGCAACCCTTTTTGTTAAATAAATATAATTTCGTAAAAGGAGGAGCATTGTCATGAAGAGATATACAATTTTGATAGGTTTCTTTTTGGTAGCAGCTTTTATGCTCATTTTCCCTCAGATATCTTCTAAGGAGGGTTCCCTATCAGCTATTGAGGCAGGGAATACATACGACATTGTAATCAAGAATGTGCAGGTCTATGACGGCTCCTCGGGGAAGCCCTTTAAGGGGGACATCGGCATTAAGGATGGCAAGATTGTCAGCACAGGAAAGCTCCCCACCCGCGAGGCGGGCAAGGTCATCGAGGGGAAGGGGCTCTATGCCGCGCCGGGGTTCATCGACCTTCACACCCATGTCGACCGGGGTATGTACTTCAAGGAGCTGCGCCCGTGCCTTAATTATCTCAAGCAGGGTGTGACTACCGTGGTGGTGGGTCAGTGTGGGAGAAGTGCCTGGCCCATCTTTGAGAAGATTGAAGACCAGGTCAATAGATGGCAAGGAGAGGGAATCGGGGTTAACGCCGCCCTTCTGGTGGGACATGGGCAGGTGAGAGAGCTGGTAATGGGCATGGAGGACAGGGAGCCGACTCAAGAAGAGCTGGATAAAATGAAAGCACTGGTCCGGGAGGCGATGGAGGGGGGTGCTCACGGGCTTTCCACCGGTCTCGAATACCTTCCCGGAAGATATGGTAAAACGGATGAGATTATTGAGCTGGTGAGGGAGATTGTGCCCTACGGAGGGATATATCATACTCACATGAGGAACGAAGGGGACCACCTGCTGGAAGCCATAAGAGAGACCATTGAGATTGCTGACAAAACCGGTGCTCCCACCAATATTTCCCACCTCAAGGCGGTGGGGAAAGCCAACTGGGGCAAGGTGACCGAAGCCTGCCAGTTGATAGAGGATGCTCAGGCCAGAGGGCTGAAGCTCAGCGCCGACCAGTATCCCTTCCCCATTAGCAGCAACTACCCCTATCGGAGCCTGATTCCGCGCAGCACCTGGATGGGCGAAGATGAGTCTGCATCCCAGCTCGCAGAGGAATTGACCAGGGTCTTTGATTCCCTGCGCGACAAGACTCTGATAAAGCTCTACAACCTGAGAACTCCTTACATCCCAATATCTGAGCACCATCAGGAGTATTTAGATTCCCTCAGCAGGAAGGAGCTGGTGCGGGTGGTAAGCAGTTCATTCACGGGAGCAGCTTTGACCAGCGGAGCGGAAAACAGCCGCCAGAGGGCGAAGTTTCTCAAGAGAATGGAGGATCCCACCGAAGCGGAGAAAATACGCCAGGAGATTACCCAGTATATTGAGGAGTGGGTGGGAGCGGATAACATCATAGTTGATATATCGGTGGAGACACAGCTTATCGGGAAGAGCCTCAAACAGGTAGCTGACATGAAGGGGAAGAGCATCGCAGATGCTGCCATAGAGCTGGAGCTGCAAGGGGCTAAGGTCACCCCACTGCAGATGAGCCTCCAGGATGTTGAGTACATTATGAAGAAAGATTATGTGTCTATCGGCAGCGATGGCACTGCTCCCTATTTCGGGATGGGATTGGTGCACCCCCGTGCCTATACTGCATTTCCGGTGAAGATAAGAAACTTCGCCATGGATAAGAAGGTCATAAGCCTTCCTCATGCCATTCGCTCTTGCACCTCCTTGCCCGCTGAAGTAATGGGCTGGAAGGACAGAGGATATCTCAAAGAGGGGTATTGGGCTGATGTGGTGCTCTTCAATCCCAAAAACTTCCGCCCTCGAGCTAACTTCACCAATGCCCATCGATACAGCGAAGGTGTGGAATACCTGCTGGTCAACGGAAAGGTAGTCATCGAAAAAGGAAGCTTCACGGGAGAGCTACCAGGGAAAATTCTCTCCCCACAGAAAACAAATTAATAATCTCCATGGCTGCAGATGAACCGGGCTGAAATCGGGGTCAATTACTATTCATGAAATTGGATAATAGTTCAGATTATCGTGCTCCTCTTATTTCTGATAAGAGGAAGAGGGTAGATGTATTTAGGTAACTGTTGAAAATATTAGAGTTAGGATTAATTAGCAAAAATATTAAACTTTGGCATTGACTTTGCTTAAATTATTTGATAGGATTTTTATCGAATCCGAGCTCTGAAGTGGGAACAGACTGAAAGGGGGGTGATAGCAAAATAAAATCATCTTGGTTTTATTTCGGGAAACCTTTACTCAAACGGAGGAGAGCTTAAATGACAAGAAAAGCATGCATAGCGTGTCTGGCTCTATTTCTCTCCTTTACGGTGCTCACGGTTGCTTTTGGTCAGGTTCCCACCGGCGAGATCAGGGGGATGGCCAAGGATGCTACCGGTGCGGTGCTTCCTGGAGTTACCGTATCGGCTACCAGCCCCGCCCTCATAGGGGGTGCCCGCACGGCGATAACCGGTCCCAGGGGTGGCTATCGGCTTGTCACTCTTAACACCGGCATATACGAGGTAAAGTTCGAGTTGGAAGGATTCAAGACCGTAATCCGACAGAATATAAGGGTCTCACTGAATATTACCACCACCATCAATGTCACCATGGAGATAGCCCCCATGGCGGAGACCATCACGGTTACGGGAGAGTCGCCGGTGGTTGATGTCAAGACCGCCAATATCGGAGTTACCTTCGACAAGGAACTACTGGATAAAGTACCCAATGCCCGGGATGTCTGGGTGCTGCTGGAGGAATCCCCGGGGATGGTTATGGACAGGTTCAATGTGGGTGGCAGCGAAAGTGGTCAGCAGAGCGGTTTTTCCGCCGGGACCGGTGATATGCAGAACCAGTATAACTTCGATGGCATAGACATCACCGATATGGCAGCCACCGGAGCCGCTACCTACTTTGCCTACGATTCCTTTGAGGAGCTGCAGGTATCTACCCATGCCCACAAGGCAGAGGTGGCTTCCCCCGGGGTTTATCTGAACATTGTTACCAGACAGGGTGGTAACGCCTTCCATGGGGGGGGTGCGTTCTACTACGAGAAGGGCGGAAACTGGAACTATGATACAGGTGAATTTGAACCAAGTTGGATGACGACCACTAACATCACCCCGGAACTGGAAGCCGCGGGCATAGCAGTAGGCAAACCTATGGACTACTGGATGAACTACAGCTTTCAGTTAGGCGGGAGAATCATTCAGGACAAGCTGTGGTTCTATGGGATGCGTGAGGTGCAGAAGATTAATACCTTTGCACCCGGCTACTATGAGGATGTGGCTCGGACAACACCCGGTACAGACCGCACCGACCTACCCCACTATATGTTAAAGTTGACCTGGCAGGTTACCCCCCGAAACAAGATAACCTTCAGCCAGTTCCACAGCGAGAAATTCCGCCCCCATCGGGACTCCACTACCTACGCTTATATCACTGCGGAGACCGCCTATGAGCAGCGTTCTGCTAAGAACATACCCCAGATTCACTGGACCACCATCCTCAGCGACAAGGCGATGTTCGACATCAGCTTCGGCTATATGGATATGGACTTCCCCCTGGCTCCCACCGAGGAGTGTGATTGGACCCAGTCTATGCGTGAGTACAGAACCCTCAGGGCCACCGATCCCCACCCCTACCCCAACTGGGCGAGGGGCTGGTTCGGCAGCTATCACAATTACTATATGTATTATCGAGACCGCTGGCAGAACAACAACACCTTCTCCTACTATGTTGATGATTTTCTGGGTGGCAGCCACGACTTCAGGATGGGCTTCAATATGATGAACTTCACCTCACATACTTTAAATTATTCCGAAAACGGTGAACGCTGGGGCTGGCGCAACGGCATACCTTACAATGTCCAAATGTATAACCACGACCTGGAGTTCTGGTATAGTGTGGGCAGCAAAGGGTTCTACATTCAGGATACCTGGACCCTGAAGGAGCGGATGACCATCAATGTGGGAGTTCGGTGGGATACCTGGGAGTGCTACCTGCCCGAGCAGGAGACTGGAGATGCACATTTGGTGGATTTCATGAGACAGTACTATCCTGAGATGGTCCAATACTTTGAATCGCGGACCTATCCTGCTCAGAGGAATATAGTCAACTTCTCCAAGCTGGCACCCCGCATCGGGTTCATCTACGACCTGTTTGGCGATGGGAAGACCGCCCTCAAGTTCAACTTCAGCCGCTACGGTCACCAGATAGGCAACTGGGTATCCAACTTTATCAACCCTAATGGAAGCGTCTACATGTATTACCGCTGGTATGACGACAACGGGGACAACATATTCCAGTGGGGTGAGCAGGCGAGCGTACCTTACGACAGATCATATCGGGCTGCGAACGAGGTTGATCCCAATCTGAAGCAACCCTATACCGATGAGTTCAGCGTAGGAGTGGACCACGAGTTGATGGAGGACATGGCAGTGTCAGCTACCTTTGTCTACAAGAAGGACAAAGACCTGGCTGAGGATGTGGCGTTAAGCCCACCCTATGATGCCTATGATAGGCTAGAGTTCACCGACCCCGAAGGGGGCACCTTCTATGCTTACGATCTGTGGCCGGAGTATAAGGGTGTAGGAAATTATTGGAGAATACAGAATGTTTACGAGCTTGGCGACAGGGAATTCACCGGCATATACAAAGCCTTGATTCTCAGGCTCACCAAGAGATGGTCGCGCAACTGGAATATGTTAGCTTCCTACACCTACTCCTCAATGAACAGTTTCAAAGGTGACCCATCTGACCAAGCTACTGGTCTGATGGATAACCCCAATGCCGATATATACGCCTGGGGACCGCTCTTCTACAGCCGACCACACCTCCTCAAGTTTGCCGGCAGTTATCAGTTCCCTTACGGTATCAATCTGGGAGGCTTCGTGAGATATCAGAGTGGGGCGCCATGGACAAGGCAAGCAATAGCCGAGGACCTCACTCAGGGGGGTGTGACTGTCCGGGTGGAGCCGAGGGGTTCCCAGAGGTTAGACGGGGTATTCACCGTTGACCTCAGGTTGAGCAAGGTCTTCCGTCTGCCCAAGGGCAATCTGGAGGCTATGTGGGATGTCTTCAACCTGTTCAACGCTAATACAGTTACCGATATAGGCACAACTATCGGGGAAACCGAAGGTAGACCTTACGACATTCTGCCTCCGAGAATCATGCGCTTCGGCATCAAGTACACCTTCTAAGTAGAAAAAGGTATAAGGGGGGACTGAAAAAGTCCCCCTTTTTTTTATCTATTGCTGAGAGCGTTAATCCTTCACTTTATAACGAAGTCATGGATTCGGATGGCTTCCTGGTGGGTGAGGTTATCGGTGAGGCGTATCTCCAGGGTGTATTCTCCGGGAGGAAGCTGAAGGAGCTTGAGGGGGAGGGGCTGGCTGATAGAGGGGCTGGAAGAGGTGCGGTCGGGGAGCTGGAGCATTACCTTGTCATCTTGCTTGATAATGTAACTTATGGTGAAGGACGGTCGGTTGGTATCGGGATTGACCCCATAACCGGTGACGAAATAGAAGAGCTCCATCTGCTCCTCCAGGGAGAAGGTGCTATCAAGGTCGGCTTTGAAGGCTATGGGACCTAAGGGGAGAATGTCCTGCAGAGCATCTCGCTGGGAAGGAGATTCCTTTTGGGATATGAACTCCTTAGCCATCAAGATGCTGCTGATTTGCAAACCCTCCTTCTTGAAATCAGGCACATTGAGCTGTTCCTTTATGGTTCCTGCTTTCTTATTATTTAAGTTTATCACTCCCAGGTAGAGATAATAATCTCCAGGGGGCAAGAAAAACCTCAGCCAATAGGAAGGGGGAGGAGCCTGCTTGAAGGCGGCGTATTCTTCGGCAGTAAGGCTCAGTTCCAGAGGGAGCGAGAAGTCGGAGAACGGTTTCATCTCCTCTGCTTCCCCTTGCACAATGGAGCCAAAGACCCTCATGGAGCTGACATATACATCTTTCTGAAGGTCGAAATAGACATCTTCAGGATTGAGCTGAAAGGAGACGGGGACATAATCGTTCTGCTTGGAGGGGAAGTAATAGGGTCTGGCGGCTATTCTGAGGTCGGTTTTTGGATTATTGTGCATGATGATTTCGGTCAGCACCTGAGTCTCTACGCTGGTGTCCACGGTTTTGATATCGTCAAGGGTCTCCTGTCCCAAGAAACTCGCCTGACGAGGGGCATGGCTCAGGCGAGCATTGAAGATGGAGGATTCGGGAGTCAGATGGATGTCGCGGGAGAGGATATATCGTCCCTGCCTGTTGTTGAAGATCAGCTTGACATTGGCGCCCAACCGGTCGTCTTTCATGTCGCGGTAGAACCAGGTGATGCTCCCCCAGTTTACCGCCGATTCGTGAGGGTCGCCTGGGGGCTGGTAGACAAGGGGGTTGTTCTGCATGAAGCGGCGAGTTTCGTCCTCAAGGAAGTGCTCCTCTTTGATCGGTCCCCCTCCGGCGTCGTAATACATCTCATCGGGAGGACCGAACATTATGTAAACCCTTCCCCTATCTGTGAGCCAACCTTTTAACCCCTCACCGCGAAAGAGGACATTGGCATTCCTGATTCGCTTATAATACTCCTCGAGGAACTCATTTCTGGCGGTAGCCGGGGTGGGGTCGCGCCTCCTCCAGAATTCTTTGACGAATTCCCGGCGCTCCTCATCGGTTTGAAGCTTTGCGTAATCTTCCTTCTCTTTGTCGGTGATAATGTATCTTACCTCTTCCCGATGCCATTTTTTCAGGTTTTCATCCTGGGCCTCATAGGGTGGAGCCACACCGGCAAGGATTGCAAAAAACAGAAAAGTGGTGAAAATTTTAAAGATAAAGCCTGGCATAATTAGTCTCCTTTGTTAATTTTTATTTATAAACATTATAAAGAAGTCCACAGCGATAGTCAACATAATTAGAAGATTGTTTTAAACTACTCTCATAGGTGATAAATATAAGCCAAGGGCGAGATAGATTAGTTAGGCTTTTGGTTAGTGGTCGATTCACTTTTGTATTTTGTTCTTCTGTAATAGTAAACCAGGATGAAGAGGACGACAACCCATAAGACAATATATCCCACCAGGAAGTGGAGGGTTTCTGTAAGGTTGGCAAAATAGGTCAAGATGAATATACCAGGGGTGGCTCCGCATGCGGTGGCCACAATATACTTGAAATAGGATATGTTGGTAAAGCCGCTGGCGTAGCCTACTACATCATAGAGAGGATGGGGAAGCAGTCGCAATAACAGTATCGCTTTGAAGGTGAACTTCCGGGGAAGCCTTTGTTCAATCTTCTCTAAGACGGAAGGACCTTTTATATAAACCAGCAGTCCTCGTCCAAAATACCTCCCGATAAAGAAGGCTATGGAAGTCCCCACCATTCCTCCCAAAAGTGTAAAAGCCAGAGCGGGGAGCCATCCGAATAGAGCCCCCCCGATGATGATTACGGGGGAGGCTGCCGTAAAGGCGGTCAACATGGCTACTGCTATCACCCCCATATATACCCAGGGGGCTAAGTGGTCGTAGGATTCGATGTACCCTCTTATATCTTTAAGGGAAATCTCAAACTTGTAGAGTAAGAAGTAGACAGAGGCTATTATCAATGCAATCAGCAGAAATATAAGACCTGTTGAGGCTAAAGTTTTCATCTTTTCCGGGGACCTCTCCTCTCTGTGTAAGAGCTCCAGGCTCATCGTTTGAGCAAAATTATATTAAAGATAGCGCTGATATTTGTCAATAGAAAATGGGACATGTGGCAAAAATCAGGGAGTGGATGATATTTGGCTTATGGGTATGTCAGGAGGGGAGGGCTTTATTTCTTTCCCTTTTTCAGGCTATTTTTCAGTTCCTTTATTAAGGCGAGGCGGGTTTTGATTTCTTTCTCAAATCCTCGGTTAGTAGGCTGGTAATAGCGTCTTCCCTTGAGCTTTTCGGGCAGGCAATCCATAGGAGTTATTCCTTCTTTGAAGTGATGCGCATACTGATACCCCTTGCCGTAGCCCATGCCTTTCATTAAGTGGGTGGGGGCATTTCTGATATGGAGGGGGACCGGCTCCGCCCAGGTCTTCTCCACATCCTCTTTTGCCCGGTCATAGGCTTTATAGAGCGAGTTGCTCTTGGGAGCAGTAGCCATATAGACCGCTGCCTGAGCTAAGGCTAAGTTTCCTTCGGGCATTCCAATGAAGTGGACCGCCTGCATAGCCGAGATGGCTAAGGTGAGAGCCTGGGGGTCGGCATTTCCGATATCTTCCGAGGCGAAGCGCACAATTCGGCGGGCGATGTAGAGGGGGTCTTCGCCTGCTTCAAGCATTCGTGCCAGCCAGTAGAGAGAGGCATCGGGGTCGCTGTTGCGCATGCTTTTATGGAGGGCGGAGATGATGTTGTAGTGCTCCTCCCCCTTTTTATCATAAAGCAGAAGCCGCTTCTGCATCGCATCTTCTACCACTGTAGCGGTTATCCTGCGGTTCCCTTTTCTGTCGGGTGGAGTATTCATCGTCGCAATCTCCAGGGTATTCAAGGCAACACGGGCATCTCCGTTAGCATAGACGGATATTTGCCGCAGGAGCTTCGGTTCAATGCGGGGATGGAAACCCTTGAGACCCCTCTCTTCGTCTTCGAGGGCGCGGTTGAGGATGGTAATTAAATCCTCTTCGCTCAGCTCCTTAAGGCGGAAGACCTTGGAGCGGGAGAGGAGAGGGGAGATGATTTCAAAAGATGGGTTCTCGGTGGTGGAGCCGATAAGAATGATGTCGCCTCTCTCCACATACGGTAAGAAGGCGTCCTGCTGTGCCTTGTTGAAGCGGTGTATTTCGTCGATAAAGAGTATGGTGCGTCGATGATAATGCCGCTTCTGATACTCTGCCTGCTTCATAATCTCTTTTATCTCTTTGATTCCCGATATGACGGCGCTGAAGGATATGAAGAAGGAGTTGGTCATACTGGCAATAATCCGGGCGATGGTGGTTTTGCCCGAGCCAGGCGGACCCCAGAGAATGAGCGATTGCACTTCATCCCGCTCTATTGCCCTTCGGAGGAGCTTGCCCGGTCCGAGGATGTGCTCCTGTCCTAACAACTCATCCAGACACAGCGGGCGAAGCCTCTCCGCCAGAGGGGCGAGGAGGTCAACCTTTTTCTCCTTCTGCTCGGAGTCTTCGGGGAACAGGCTCTCTTCCATACGCTTCAGCCCTTACGGAATTGCATTAATTGCTGATATTTTAACAGAATGTAGCTCTGATGTAAATATAGTCCTCATTCTAAAAATGGGAGCCGAAGGGGATTATGCCAGAGGGTCTTTCTCTATGAGGATGAGTCAGGTGGGGGGACTTTTGCGTTGACTTTATCCCCTGTATGGATTAACATTTGGCAAGCACTATTGTTTTAAAGTAATTTCCCTTGAATTTCTTACGGAGAAGGTGACAGATGATAGGGGGACGAAATGTTCTGGTGGAGAGAAGTGAGCAAATAGCTATTATCAGGCTCAACAGACCTCAGTTCCTTAACGCCCTCAACCGGGAAGCACTGGACGAACTCCGCCGGATTATGTGCCATCTTAAAGGTGATGGCATGGTGAAGGGTGTGGTCATCACCGGATTTGGGCAATTTTTTGCCTCCGGGGCGGATATAAGGGAGCTCAGAGAGCTCGACCAGATGAGCGGGAGGGATTATCTTTTAACTATCCAGCGGACATGGTTGAGCATAGTTGAGCTGGGTAAGCCGGTGGTGGCGGCGGTGAACGGGCTGGCCATAGGTGGAGGGCTGGAGCTGACCTTAGTGTGTTCTATCCGCCTGGCTTCCGATAAGGCTACCTTCGCTATTCCCGGGGTGAATATCGGTCTGATACCAAGCTTTATCGGTGTTCACCGTTTGTGTCAGATTGTCGGTCGAACAAGGGGCGTAGAGATGATACTCACCGGGAAGACCATAGACGCCCGGGAAGCCCTGAGAATAGGTCTGGTGAGCCGGGTGCAGCCTCAGACGGAGCTTCTCGGCGCAGCCGTAGCAGTATGCAAAAAGATTACTGCCCGGAATAGAGAATTGGTCAGACACCTTTTGGATACCTGCCGTAGCAACCTGGAGTCCCCTACGGAGGCGGATAGCTTTCTGACATCCGCCAGGGTGGGATTGCTCTGCTCTGGTGAGAAGAAGTATTAATACGAAAAGCCGATTAACTTTTTATACATCAAAAATATATCTTCTGCCATGCACATCAAATAGCCCGCTTTTGGATTCTTCTTTAAAGGTCAAATAGTCTTTATTCATGAGGTAGCCCTAGTTGATAGTGTGGAGTACTACTGAATTACGGCTTGATTTTTAGGCTATTAGATGTTATTATTTAAATAACTTAGCAACGATACCGTGCTGTTTACGCTGCATTCCATAAGATAGGTGAGTCGTTATATACAAAGGGCAGGTTGACTTGCCAGTAAGAGAGGGGCTGGGCACTCCATCTCCTGCGAGCTAAAGAGCAAACGGCTTATTCCAACCCTTTTTGAGGAGGTTTATTTCCACAGTATATGGACAAAGGAATTAAGCTATTTAAAGTATTTGGCATCCAGATATCTCTTAATTACTCCTGGTTTATCATCTTTGGGCTGATAGCGTGGAGCTTAGCCCAGGGCTACTTCCCTCAGATGAGACCCGACCTCTCTCTCACGACCTACTGGCTTATGGGTCTCATAACTGCTCTGCTCCTGTTCCTCTCGGTATTGCTTCATGAGCTCAGCCATTCTTATGTTGCCCTGGCGAGTGGAATAGAGATCAAAGGCATAACCCTTTTCATCTTCGGTGGACTGGCTCGCATCTCCCGGGAGCCTTCCGATGCTCGGACTGAGTTTAAGATTGCCATAGCTGGTCCGGCTGCCAGTCTGGCATTGGCACTCGTATTCTGGCTTTCTTCGCGGGGAGTCGATTTTCTTATGCCCGGCTCAGTGATAAGTTCAATATTTTATTATCTATTTCTCATCAACGGGATATTGGTTGCTTTCAATTTGATTCCCGGTTTCCCTATGGATGGAGGACGGATTCTGAGAGCCGCCGTCTGGAAGATTACGGGGAACTTAAGAAAGGCCACTCGAGTTGCCTCTGTAACCGGGCAGGCTATTGCCTTCCTGATGATACTTTTTGGCATCTGGCAGATTCTTAGGGGTTTCTTTTTCAATGGTATGTGGATTGCTTTGATTGGCTGGTTTATCCACAGTGCTGCAGCCAGAGGTTACCAACAGGTCCTCATGAAAGATATGCTCAAGGATCTGAGAGCCAAAGATCTGATGAATCGGGATTTTGAGACGGTAAGTAGCGACCTGAGTGTTCAGAACCTGGTGGAAGATTACGTTCTTAAAAGAAGAGAACGAGCCTTTTTGGTTTCTGATGCGGGAAAACTTCGGGGTATTGTCTGCCTGGAGGATATCAAGGGGGTTGCCCCGGACCTTCGGGACTCGACCAAGGTCAAAGATATTATGACTCCCGAGGCAAAACTAGAGATGGCCTCTCCGGAGGATAATGGTAATGAAGTGCTCTCAAAACTGAGCAGTCGGAACATCCGTCAGCTTCCGGTAGTAGAAGAGGGGAAGGTCCAGGGAATTCTTTGCCGGGGTGATGTGCTTAGATTCCTGCACCTTCGTTCGGAACTGGGAGTGTAGAGTTGCCAGGCAGAGAATAGCAGACATGGGTGATTGACAGCTTATTGACCTGTGGTAAAATTTGCTTTAAATAAATTCAACTTCGCTAAAAAAGGAGATAGTCAATGCGTATAGGTATTCTTACCGGGGGAGGAGACTGTCCGGGATTGAATGCAACCATTAGAGGTATAGTCACTCAGGGGATAAAAGAAGGTCACGAGATAATAGGTTTCTTCGATGGATGGTTGGGGATTCTAGAGAATAGGTGGGAGAGTTTAACCGAAGAGAAGGTAGAAGATATTCATCGGGAAGGGGGAACCATCCTCCATACCTCCCGCACCAACCCTTTTAAGGAGGAAAGAGGTCTTGAAAGAATAAAGGATACCTTAAAAAAAGCAGAAGTCGATGTCCTGGTAGCCATTGGAGGAGATGATACTCTGGGCGTTGCTGAAAAACTCTATGAAGAGGGTTTCAAGACCATAGGGGTACCTAAGACCATTGACAACGATCTTTCTTCCACTGATTACACCTTTGGCTTCGATACTGCTATTAATATTGCCGTGGAAGCCCTGGATAGACTTCACACTACTGCTAAGAGCCACCATCGAGTTTTAGTGGTTGAGATAATGGGACGTCATGCCGGATGGATGACCTTAGAAGCAGGAATTGGGGGAGGAGCCCACATCATTTTGATTCCCGAGGTTCCCTTTGATATCGAGGAAGTCTGCCAGGCTTTAATTGAGCGTAAAAATGTGGGGAGAAGTTATAGTATCGTTGCTGTAGCTGAGGGGGCCAAGGCAGTCAAAGGAAGTAAATTCCTCTCCCGGGAGGTGGTAAAAGAGGAAAAAACTGATGCTTTTGGCAATATCCTTCTGGGAGGAATTGCCAGGGTGCTAGAGAAGGAGATTGCCAAAAGGACTGGGCTAGAGAGCAGGTCCGTAACCCTGGGACACCTGCAAAGAGGGGGAAGGCCATCCGCATTTGACAGGTTCCTCGCTACTCGCTTTGGCATCAAAGCCATAGAACTGGTGAAAGAAAGAAAATTCGGTCAAATGGCGGCTCTTCGGGGTACCGAGATCATCTCGGTTCCCCTGAAAGAGGCGGTAGGAAAAACAAAGTCTGTTCCAGCAGAACTTTACCAGGAAACAGGGGGACTTTTCTGGGGGAAGTAAGTCCCACAATTTCCTAGATTTTCCCGAGATAAGAAATACGAGGGGGAAACAGGGGTTCACCGATTCCCTCGGAATGCTCCTCTTAACAGCCCTATCGGCAAAGTAAACTTCACTTCGCTTAGGGCAAGAGAGGGCCTGCTCTTTTTTGCGCATCTCGCTTGATGGCGATGCATGCGAATTTTTGAAGTTTCCATACTTGAACTAGCCGGTAAAAAATAAAGGGAGAACTCCATCCCTTTTCTCGGACGCCATCCTTACCTCGCACCCTTCCCAGTCCATCCTCAAAAAATTAAACCCATCTTAGGATCTATCCCCAGGTTAGCTCGCCTTTTCCCATTTCCAGTGTAAGACACAAGGTCAAAGGAGAGTTTTCTACCCAGAATGGCTAAAAATAGCCATTTCTTAGAGCCTCTAGTTATTGGAGGTCAGTAGCTTTGGGCTAAGGTATGTCAAAAACGGTTAAATCTATCCATTAAAAGGAGGACCAAAGAGAAAAATAAAACTCACCAAAATGCCTTCTTTGCGGCTTTTGTAGAGCCGAAGGGATTCATACACCGCATCACAAAAGATATATGCTATGTCATACCCGGATAGATCAGTTCTCGAGAAGGCCTCATATTCTTCGTGAGAGCCTCTCATTGAGCTGACTTATGGCACTCTTTGAGAGGAGAATGCGCCCCG
>CABWKN010000064.1 GCA_902505605.1 Candidatus Guanabacterium sedimentis | reverse complement strand
TATGATAAAGTGCACACGGCTTGGAAAATTAGCCTATCAGAAGAATCAAAATTGGGGTAAAATATCAATGTGATTACAGAAGCTCTTGAATGGAGAGGGGTGATGTGCATCTGCTTTGACCAGATGAAGAAAAAAGGTACCATATGACACCATCTCATTGCTCAAACTATCAGGAGGAATTTGAACCTTGAGAATAGGGATTGATACCGGAGGGACCTTTACCGATTTTGTTTTTCAAACCCCCGAGGGGATGAATGTCTATAAAGTTCTTTCCACCCCTCATAATCCCGGGGAAGCGATTTTAAAAGGACTGAGCGAGTGCCAGGCGTTAGAGGAGAGGTTGGACATCATCCACGGCTCTACGGTAGCCACCAATGCCCTTCTGGAGAGGAAGGGTGCCAAGCTTGCCCTGCTGACCACGCAGGGATTCGAAGACCTGCTGCAGATAGGTCGGCAGACCAGGAGCGAGCTGTATAACATCATGGTGGAGAAGAGGCAGCCGCTCATTCCCCGGAAGCTCTGCTTTGGGGTGTCGGAGAGGACCCTCTACGATGGGGATGTGCTGGAGGAAGTCGACCTTGCTGCAATAAACCGGATAATAAAGAAGCTAAAGGGGGAAAAGGTGGAGTCGATAGCCATCTGCTTTCTCCACTCCTATGTGAATCCAGCAAACGAGCAAGCCGCCTGTCGGAGGCTCCAGCAGCACAACCTCTATACCTCGGTTTCTCACCAGGTCCTGCGTGAGTACCGGGAGTTTGAGCGCTGCAGCACCACCGCCATAAACGCCTATGTAGCCCCCCTGATGGAGCGGTATCTCACCAGCCTGGAGGGGGAGCTCCGGGGAGGGAGACTGCGCATCATGCAGTCCAACGGGGGATGTATCTCCTCGCAGAGTGCCCGCGAGGAGCCGGTGCGCACCATCCTCTCAGGACCAGCGGGTGGAGTAGTAGGAGCCAGAGAGGTAGCTGCCCTGGCGGGCTATGAGAGGATAATCTCCTTTGATATGGGGGGAACCTCCACCGATGTCTGCCTGTGTGACTGCGGGATAATGACTACCACCGAGTCCACTATAAGTGACCTCCCCCTTAAGATGCCCATCATCGACATTCATACCGTGGGAGCGGGAGGAGGCTCCATCGCCTATATTGACGAAGGGGGAGCGCTGAGAGTGGGACCCCACAGCGCCGGAGCAGATCCTGGACCCCTCTGCTACGGCAATGGTGAGCAGGTCACGGTCACCGATGCTAACCTGGTGCTGGGGAGGCTAGACCCCGACAGATTCCTCGGCGGCAAGATGAAGCTCTACCCTGAGCGAACCTACCAAGCAATGGGCAGATTTGCCTCCCGGCTGGGGATGGATATCAGTCAACTGGCTGAGGGCATAGTAAAGGTGGCTGATGCCAATATGGAACGGGCGATAAGGGTCATCTCGGTTGAGAGAGGCTATGACCCCCGGGATTTTGTGCTCTTCTCCTTCGGGGGTGCCGGTGGGATGCATGCTTGCAGTCTGGCGCAGAAGCTGCGCATTCCCGCCGTGATAGTGCCTAAGAATGCCGGCGTGTTATCGGCATTGGGTATGCTGCTGTCGGACACCATCAAGGACTACTCTCAATCCATTCTGAAAAAGAGCGACGAAGTCACCCCTCAGGAGCTTAACCGTTTATTTAAACCAATGCTGGAAACAGCCCACAGCGACCTCACATCCGAGGGCTTTGGCAAAGGGAAAATCGAGCTGCTGCAGAACCTGGATGTCAGATATGTCGGGCAATCCTATGAGATAACTGTCCCTTACACCCCCCACTATCGGGAAGATTTCAATCGGCTGCACCTCAAGCTTTACAGCTACTCCGATGAGAAGCGCCCCACCGAGATTGTCAACCTCAGGGTTAAAGCAGTTGGAATGACCGATAAGCCCACCCTCACAGAACAAGAACCTAAGGGGGAAGACCCCTCCCACGCCCGCATTGACCGAAAAGAGATGATCTTTGACGGGGAGGTGTATCCATCCGATGTTTACCTCAGGGAGCGGCTGGAAGCGGGCAATATCATCCAGGGTCCGGCTCTGATTATAGATTACGAATCAACATCAGTAGTGCCCCCACGCTTTATCTGCCAGGTGGACAGATACGAAAACTTAATCATCGCGCTCAACCAACCATAATATGGGAACTGAAATGAAATCATATGATGAGATCGACCCCATTGAACTGGAGATTTTTAAGAGCATATTCATCTCCATAGCCGAAGAGATGGGCGTTGCCCTCTGCCGTGCCTCCTTCTCTCCCAACATCAAAGAGCGGAAGGATTACTCCTGCGGCCTCTTCGACCACAAAGGGGATACCGTGGCTATGGGGGACCATCTGCCGGTGCACCTGGGGGCGATGCCCCTTTCGGTGCGCAGCGCCATAGAGAATGTTGAGCTGCATCCCGGCGATACGGTGATGCTGAACGACCCTTACCGGGGAGGAACCCACCTGCCCGACATCACCCTGGTCTCCCCGGTGTATGTTCCCGGTCATGAACAGCCCGCATACTATGTAGCTAACAGAGCTCACCACTCCGATGTGGGAGGAATCTCCCCCGGCTCCATGCCCCTGGCCACCGAACTGTTTCAGGAGGGAGTCATCATCCCGCCGGTGAAGCTCGTCCGCCGCGGTGAGATAGACCGGGACATCCTGAGCTTCGTCCTGGCTAATGTCCGCACCCCGGAGGAGAGGGAGGGAGACCTCACCGCTCAGCTCGCCGCCAACAGAATTGGTCATAAGAGGCTCCTGGAGATCACCGAGAAATACGGCTACCAGAAAATCAGCGCCTATATGCGCCACCTGCTGGACTACTCGGAAAGGATAATGCGCAGCGCCATCAAGGGGATTCCCGATGGGGTGTATAGTTTCAGCGATTATATGGACGACGACGGAATAAGCCGGCGTCCGATAAGGATTCAGGTGTCGGTAAGGATTAAGGGTCATTCCGCCGAGGTCGATTTCTCCGGCAGCGACCCCCAGACCGAGGGGAGCATCAATGCCAACTACGCCATCACCCTGTCGGCAACCATGTATGTCTTCCGCTGTATCATCTCCGGTGATGTCCCTTACAACTCCGGACTTATACGACCAATACTGGTCATCGCCCCGCTGGGGAGCATTGTCAACGCCCGACCCCCGGCGGCGGTAGCCGGGGGGAATGTGGAGACCTCCCAGCGGATTACCGATGTCCTCCTCGGTGCGCTCTTCCGAGCCATACCCGACAGAGTGCCCGCGGCCAGCAGCGGCACCATGAACAACATCACCTTCGGCGGCAGAGACCCCCGCACCGAGAAGAGCTTCGCCTACTACGAGACCATCGGCGGCGGGATGGGCGCCAGCCCCACCTCCCACGGCATCAGCGGGATTCATACCCATATGACCAACACCCGCAATACCCCTATCGAAGCCCTGGAGCACTATCTCCCCCTCCGGGTCAGGAGCTATTGCCTGAGAAAGCTCTCCGGCGGAAAGGGGAGATATGCCGGTGGGGATGGCATCATAAGGGAATACGAATTCATGTCGCCCACCGATATAAATATCCTCTCCGAGAGGCGCAGGTTCCCCCCTTATGGGCTTCGGGGAGGTATGCCGGGAAAGCCGGGCAAGAATACCCTCATCACCAGCAGCGAGAACAGGCTGCTGGGTTCCAAAGTCTCCCTTAGAGCAACAAAAGGGGATGCCATTGTGGTGGAGACTCCCGGTGCCGGAGGCTACGGAGGAGCTGAGTAGCCCTTCGCCAGAGCTGTGAAAGGCAGAGTCATCCGAGAGTAACTCAGTTTACAATATTCGGCTAATGCGCATTTTTTTATTTCGCTGCTTCAAGCTGTGAATGAAGAGGAGGCAAAGCGATGACATCTTCCCCCACGGAGAGCTCACCTCCCAAATCCGCGCCGTGGTACAGGCAGATAACCCCTACCCAGAAAAAATCCCTCCTGGCAGCCTCCATGGGCTGGATGTTAGACAGCATGGACCTCATGCTCTATGCCATGGTGTTAGCCCACCTGATGAAATCGCTGGGCATGTCCACCGCCATGGGGGGGCTGCTGGGCTCGTTCACCCTGTTAGCCTCGGCGGCGGGAGGGATACTGTTCGGTATCATAGCCGATAGGATAGGCAGAACCAAAGCCCTTATGGCCAGCATATTAATATATTCTATCTTCACCGGGGCGTGCGGTCTGTCGCAGACTATCCTGCAACTGGCCATCTTCCGCATCCTGCTGGGGCTGGGTATGGGGGGAGAGTGGGCAACCGGTGCGGCACTGGTGGCAGAGACCTGGCCCTCGGAGCATCGGGGAAAAGCCCTGGGGATTATGCAGAGTTCGTGGGCAGTGGGCTACGCCGCGGCAGCCGGGGTCACCGCCCTCATCCTCCCCCGCTTCGGCTGGAGGGGGGTGTTCTTCGTGGGGGTGCTCCCTGCCCTGTTCACCTTCTGGATTCGGCGACATGTCGAGGAGCCCGAAATCTGGAAGGGGGCGCAGCGAGAGAAAATGACCACCGCCGGCAAGGGGAGCCTGCTGGAGATATTCCGCCCACCCTATCTGAGGAACACCCTGATTACCACCATTATGAACGCCGGCACCATGTTCGCCTGGTGGGGGCTGTTCACCTGGATACCCGCCTATCTTGGGCTGCCTCCCGAGCAAGGGGGCGTGGGGCTGAGCGTGGTGAGGACCTCCACCTGGATTATCATCATGCAGACGGGGATGTGGGTGGGGTATGTCAGCTTCGGCTTTATATGCGATAAAATCGGTAGAAAGGTCACCTACATCATCTACCTGTTCGCCGCCGCTGCTCTGGTTCCCCTGTACAGCAGTGTGCGGGATACCACCACCCTGCTCCTGCTGGGTCCGTTTCTGGCGTTCTTCGGCACGGGGTATTTCTCGGGCTTCGGCACCATCACCGCCGAACTATTTCCTACCAAAATCCGAGCTACCGCTCAGGGGTTCACTTATAACATCGGGCGAGGCCTGAGTGCCATCGCACCCTTCACCATCGGGGCCCTGGCGAAGACCCACGGGCTGCGCATCGCCTTCTATCTCACTTCCGCTTCCTTCCTGTTCGCGGCTCTGGTAGCCTTCGCCCTGCCGGAGACCAAGGGCAAGGAGCTGGAGTAAGGGAATGAGTATTTAATCCAGGTGATGAGATTAAGGGTGAGCTCTATCTGATATAAGAGGCGATAATTCTTCGCTTATGGCAAATTAGTTTTTTATCTTACTTCTATTAATCCGCCGGCGATTTTAAAAAATACTCATCTAAGATGTGCTCGTTAAAATCCCCGGTAGTGGAACTGGGGCACCATCACCGCCATGAACAGCACAAAGTCAAGCCCCATGTGAACCAATATCGGGCAGGCTAAGCTGTCGAATCTTTTGGTCATCCACGCCAGAATCACACCCGCAGCGCCGCCCATAATCAGGGCGATGTAACCCCACCCCTGTCCGCCGCTGTAGAGCATGTGCACCAGACCGAACCACAGGAACTGACATACCAGGGCGAACAGAAACCCGAAGCGCAGCGTGCGCCCGAACAGCAAGCCGCGGTAGAGCACCTCCTCCTTGATGGAGTTAATCAGGGCAAAGGTTATCGCCAGCGGAAGCAGGGCGAGGTACACCCCTATCTCAATCTCGGATATGAAGGCGACAATAAAGCCGGCAATGACAAATGCCAGCAGCACCACGCCTCCCACCAGCCAGCCCCTTCTCTTTCCGAACTTGATGAAGATGTCCTTGAGCGAATCCCCCTCTATGATGACGACAACCATGGGCAGCAGAATCCACCAGATGATGCCGCTCATGGAGTTGGCGGCGACCATCTCCACCAGGCTGTTCCGCCCGAATATCTGGAAAAACAGCCTCTCGCCCGCCCGCTCAACATTCCCTACCAGTCTCGCCAACGGCACAAAATACACCAGCACGACGACGAAAAAGGCATCCGCCACATGCCGGTATTCTCTTAATGCCGGCACGATGCGGCAGATGATTAATAGAAGAAAGATTCACCCGATATACCCGTAGCGAAGGGGTAAAGAATAGCTGCTCAGGGTGATGGCCACGGTGCCCAGCACCAGAATGACTATCCAACCGAAAATCCTTTTAATTCCTGATGAGCCCATATCAAGTCCCTCCTGTATAAATAATAATGCTTACTTAATATATAAAAAAAATTGAAAATTGAAAGAAAATAATAAGTAAAAAAACTCTAGTTTTCCAAATGAGTGATTCAAATTTAGAAGAAATAAAGAAGCTTCTTAAGGAATATCCATTAAAAAGAGATCGTGAAATTGTAAATAAAATTTTGGAAGGGGAGCATCTTTCTGAGAAAGAGTTAGTAAGAGCTTTTCATGTTTCACTATCTTTCTTCACCCTTATGGTATTGAATAAGAGATTTGAAAGGAATAAACAAGTTGCTGAGGATGAGTGGTCAAGTACCAAGCTAAAAAAACTAGATGATATAGGTACTGTTGAAAATTTGGAAATTATCCCTCTCATCGATTATCACACAGAAGGTGAATTCCTTACTGAAAAAGGAGTTTCTTATTACGTTAAAGCGGACGATACAGGTATTTTATTTGATACAGGCTTAAATCTGTCGAGGATAAACATCTGACGCT
>CABWKN010000063.1 GCA_902505605.1 Candidatus Guanabacterium sedimentis | reverse complement strand
CAATACCGTAGCTCAACTCCGCTGTGCCTGACCTCCACAGGTTACCCAGATAGGCGGTAGGAAAAATCTCCTTGGTCTTGCGAGTGAAGACTCCGGCGCTCAGGGGACCACTTACCAGATAGCTGGTTAAATGGATGGCAATATAATTCATCATGATAGTGGTGATGACCTCATGCACTCCCTTTTTAGCCTTCAGCCAGCCGGGTATAATACCCCATAAGGCTCCCATAGCAAATCCTATTATCAAAGCCAAGGGGAGGTGGAGGGGGCGAGGAAAAGAAAAGGAGAGGGCACCCACATAAGCAGCCCCTATCCCTCCCATATAGAGTTGTCCCTCGCTGCCTATGTTAAACAGACCGGCGCGGAAGCCCAATCCCACACTCAGCCCGGTGAAGATCAGAGGAATGGTTTTGCACAGGGTGTTGATAAGGTTTACCTTATTGCCGAAGGCTCCCTGGAATAAGACCGTGAGAAAGGTAATAGGATTTTTTCCTAACAGCGCTATGACGATGATGGATACCAGCAGGGCAAAGCAAATAGCCAGCAAGGGGGTGAGTAGTCCCCGCATTGTGCTGTAAAGTTTAGGTTGGCGTAACATTGCCGCTTACCCCTTTTGAAGAGTTAGAGATAGCGTCCGGTAGTCATGAGCTTCCCCAGGCGGTCTATATCAGCATCTTGGGGGCTCAATATGCTAATTATTTCACCCCCTCTCAGCACGGCAATCCTGTCAGACAGCTCAAGAACCTCTTCCAGCTGTGATGACATCAAAAGAATGGCTTTACCGTTGTTCCTCTGATGATATAGCAGGTGGTGAACAAATATTCTCCCCGCCAGGTCGAGCCCCCGGGTGGGCTCGCTGGCGACAATCACCCCTGGATTCTGGCTCAGTTCTCTTGCCAGTATGACCCGCTGCTGGTTGCCCCCGGAGAGGGCTGCCGTCCCCAGTTCGGGATTTGAAGGCTGGATATTGAACTCTTCAATCAGCCGTCGCGCATTTGCTCCGATACGGTGGTAATTTAGGCTGAAGCGTCGACAGTAGGGGGGACGATGGTGCTGTCCCAGGATGAGGTTCTCCTTGAGCTTGAAATCGAGTATCAGACCGAGAATCTGGCGCTCGTCAGGGATAATGGCAATGCCTTGCTCCCGCCTCTCTTTAGGGGAGAGATGAGTAAGCTCCCGATTGCGATACCAGACTTTTCCCGAGGTGCAGGGTCGCAGACCACTGAGAACCTCCAGGAGCTCCTTCTGACCACTTCCCGCCACGCCGGCTAAGCCGAGTATCTCTCTTTTTCTGATGGAGAAGGATATATTCTTAAGGCGGGGTAGTCCTTCGAGGGTGAAAAGGCAAATATTTTCTACCCGGAAGATGACCTTTTCTGGTGCAGTTTTCTCATCGGTTAAGGGTTTCCATTCAAGGTCTCCCATCATAAGATGCGCTAATTTCTCCTCGGTTGCTTGTGCAATATCGAGGACATCAACCACCCTTCCGCCTCGCATTACTGTGATACGGTCGGATATCTGCAGCACTTCAGAAAGCCTGTGTGTGATGAGGATGATGGTCTTTCCCTGACTTTTCAGTCCCCGAAGAAGCCGGAAGAGAGCAGTGGTTTGCTGAGGAGTGAGGACCGATGTTGGTTCGTCAAGGATGATAATCTCGCCGCCTTGATAGAGCGCTTTCAGAATCTCGGTCTCCTGCTGCTGGGATACCGAAAGCTCCTCAGTCCGCTTTTGGGGGTCGATGGCGATATCAAAGCTGTCGGCTAATCTCATCACCGCCTTCTGAGCCTCCTTTCGATTGAGCCAGCCCCTTCTGGCGGGTTCCTGACCGAGGATGATGTTTTCTAATACGGTAAAGTTTGGAATAAGCATAAAGTGCTGATGAACCATCCCTATACCAAGGGAGATGGCTATATGGGGATTTTTTATATCCACCTTGCTGCCGCGGACCAGTATGCTTCCTCTATCGGGCTTTACCAGCCCGAAAAGGATATTCATAAGGGTGGTTTTTCCCGCGCCGTTCTCGCCGATGATACTATGAATTTCCCCTTTGCGAATCTCAAGGGAGACATCATCGTTCGCCAGCACTCCGGGGTAGCTCTTTGTTATGCCCCGCATCTCTGCGGCTGGTACCATGAGGGGACCTTCCTTTACTATGATTAAAACTCAGGAGGTGAGAACTTTTTCAGTTCTTCCTCGGTGCCGGGGATGGTCAGCTCTCCCCGCATAATTTTCTGTCGGGCTTCATCTACCCACTGGAGGGCTTGAGGAGGTATCTTATCCCTGGTATACACCATAGGGGTGAGGTCGGAGGCGCCCTCAGCCAGGCCTATCCAGTAATGCCCCCCCTTGAAGGAGCCCTGATACACATCCTTTATGACATTATAGACGGCAATGTCAATTCTTTTCAGCACACTGGTGAGGACCTTTCCGGGTATCAGGGAGTCCTGGTCGATGTCGACTCCGATGGCATAAATCTCACCTTTAGCCTCCTTGACCGCCTCCAGCACCCCTAACCCGGTGTTGCCAGCCAACTGGAATATGATGTCCGCCCCTCTGCCTAAGAGCGTCTGGGTCAGCGATTTCCCTTTGGAGGGATTATTGAAGTCTCCCACCACCACGGTGAGCACATCGGCTTTCCTCATGGCTAGGCTGTTGACGGTCATCACTCCAGCCCTGAAACCCATTTCGTAAGCTTTTACCGGGGGGATGTCCATTCCTTCAACCACGCCCAGGATGCCACTTTTGGTGGTCATAGCGGCTACTATTCCCGCCAGGTATGCTCCCTCTTGAGCTTTGAAATCAAAGCTGGCAACATTGGGGTGGGGTATGTTCCCGTCGATGAAGATGAAGTGTTTATCAGGATAGTGAGGGGCGACCTTGTTCATAGCATCCACCATTAAGAAACCCATGGCGACCACCACATCCGCCTCTTCGGCTGCCAGACTGAGGTTAGGGATGTAATCCGCCTGCTCGTAGGACTGCAGGAAGGAGCCCTCAATTCCGAGCTCCTCCACTGCTCGCTGCACTCCCGACCAGCCGGCGTCGTTAAATCCTTTGTCTCCCAGACCTGCTACATCGGTGACCAGTATTACCTTGAATCTCCTCCCTTCTTCCGGAGGCTGTTTCTGGCATCCGAGGATAAGGCAGAGGATAAAGCATACCAGGGTTAGCCGGGAGATTATTTTATTTCTCAACGCTTTCTTCCCTTTGGAAGCAGAGAGGCAAGGGTAGTCATAATGTCTTTAAAATTGCTGAATTCATAAAATGGCAATTTCTCCTTCTGGCAGTATTCTTTGAGCTTGTCTTTGGCAAAGACCTCATCGGCAACAGCAGCCGGGCAGCGGTCGGTATGGCCGTCGCCGATATATATAACAGCCTCGCCTCTGGCTTTGGCTTTCTCAACATCATAGGTTTTGCAGTTATTGCATTTCTGGCAGTCCTTTCTTACAGGGGAGGGGATAATCCTCCATTTTTTCCCCTCTATCCTGACTCGATTTGCCTTTATGGGGAGATGGTCCAGACCATATCTTCTGAGGAAACGCCTGATAAACGATAGAAAGCCGCCGCTTACTATGGTTATCTTCAATCCTCGCTCTTGGCACCATCTGACGAAATCCGGGAAGTATGGGTCGAGGGTGACCACGTTGTCAATCGCCCGAATCGCCTCTTCCCGGGTTATGCGGAGCAGGTCAAATTCCTGCTGGAGTCCTTCTCTCTCGTCTACCTCCCCCCTTTCCATCTTATCCTCAATCTGAAGCCACTCCTTATCGGCGAAACGCTGGCAGAGGAAATAAAGGGAGTCCGGGGTGGCGATAGTCCCATCGAAATCTATAAAAAGGTGTATGTTCTTGAACTGGGAAAGGGGTTTGGGTTCCATTGTGAGTCAGCCTATTTTTGATTTTCTATTAAGACCTTCAAACTTTGTTTATTGGCAGAAGCAAACTCCAGAGCTTCCACTCCTCTGGTTAAGGGGAAGGTCTTGGTGATGAGCGGTCTCACCTGGACTAGCTTCTGAGACAGGAGCCTGATCGCCGGAGCGAAGGGTCCGCATCGGGAGCCGATGAGCTGCACCTCGTCAACCACTGTGCGGGCGATATCCAGTTCTACTTTCTCCCTGAAAGTGCTCTTAACGATTATCCTGCCGCAGGGTCGCACCAATCTGAGGGCGTGCTGAATTCCATCGGGGCAGCCGCTGCATTCGATGATAAGGTCATAATTCTTACCTTTGATTACTCCTTGTGTTGCCACCGAGATGCCCAGCTGAGCTGCTATGCGAAGCTTCTCCTGGTGATGTCCCAGAAGAACAAGCTCACAGCCTGTGAGTTTAAGCACCTGAGCCACCAATTGGCCTAATTTACCGTCTCCCACCACAGCCACTTGATCAGATGGGCGTATACTTGTTTGTTCTAATATCTGCAGGGCAGCCGCCAAGGGCTCCACGAAAACCGCCTCTTCGTCTGCGATGGAGTCGGGTATAGGGTGCAGGTTATCCAGCGGAAGGGTGAGGAATTGAGCAAGGGCGCCGTCTTTGCCGGATATTCCCACCACTCTTCTCCGGGGACAATGACGCTGAAGCGAGTTTTTGCAATACCAGCAAGTGCCGCAGCCGATGTTTATCTCTCCCACCACCCGCTTGTTGATGAAAGAGAGCTCGGGGCACTGTTCAACTACCCCCACCCATTCGTGCCCCAATACTCCTTTAAAGTCCATATACCCTTTGATTATCTCCAGGTCAGTATTGCAGATTCCCGACCTGAGCACTCTGATAAAGGCTTCCTTTTGCTGGGGGACTGGCTGTGGGAGGTCGGCTATGGAAGGGGTGCCGTCGAAATATATGGCTTTCATAAGGAGGTCTATTTCCTTTTCAAGAGGAGGTCTTGGAACTGCCTCATAAGAGTGATGGATGATTCACCTTTGAGTATGGATACTAATTTAAATGATTGGTGCAATTGAGATTTCTGCTGAACAAGATCAGTAGGTCTGGGGAGTATTTCCTCTTGATGGAGGAGCTTGAGGATTTCCCAGGAGGCTTCGTGGAAAGCGATGACAAAGTACTGGTTTGGGGTAAGCTTCAGCCTTTTGCTCAACGCCTCGGTATCTATTGCCCTTACGGTCTCGCTGGCGTATCTCTCGCCCAGTTGCTTGAAGAGACTGTACCTTGGGCTCCCTTTCTCATAGATTAGGACTCTAAGCTTTGGTGTCATTTCAAGTTTACCCTTTTTTTCTCTTTTCTGAATCAGGGTTAGTCGAGGGATTGCCCATAGCCAGGGGAAGCTGGGCAGGGCGCTGCTGGTCTTTATATTGTATCTGATACAGCCGGTAGTATATCTGTTTCTGGGCAAGGAGTTCCTCGTGAGTGCCAATTTCTCTGATCTTCCCCTTGTGGATTACAATAATCTTGTCGGCATTCTGAATGGTTGAGAGGCGGTGGGCGATAATGATGGAAGTTCTGCCGTTCATAAGCTTTTGTATGGCTTCCTGAATGAGGAGTTCTGTCTGGGGGTCGATGTTGGAGGTGGCTTCATCCAATATCAGGAGCTGAGGGTTGCGGGCTAATGCCCGGGCAAAGGCTAACAGCTGCTTCTGCCCCGCTGACAGAAGGCTCCCTCTCTCACGGACATCGGTCTGGTATCCTCTGGGAAATTGTGATATAAATTGGTCCAGATGGACATAGCGGGAGAGCTCCTCAAGGCGCTCCTGGTCGAGCTCAAGGTTCCCCAACCGGAGATTATCTTCTATAGAGCCAGAGAAGAGGAAGGCATCCTGCATGATGAGTCCGATCTGGCTTCTCAGCCATCCAGCATCCAGCTCCTCAATATCAATCCCATCGACCAATATCCTCCCCCGATTTTTCTGATAGAAGCGGGTCAGCAGGTTTATTATGGAGGTCTTGCCGGCACCAGTGGCACCTACTATGGCTACTTTCTCCCCCTCGTTGACGGTAAAGTTGATGTCTTTAAGAACCCAGTCTTCTCCCTGATAGGCGAACCAGACATTCCTGAACTCCACTTTTCCCTTCAAAGGGGGGAGCTGACGGGGAACCTTTTGATAACTTTCATCAACAGCGAGGTCCAGGACGTTGAAAATCCTCTCCGAAGCCGCCATAGCTGACTGTAAGATATTATACTTTTCGCTGAGGTCGCGGATAGGATAGAAAAATCGCTCAGCGTACTGGATAAAAGCCACCAGGGCTCCAAGGCTGAGGGTAGCTCCCAGAACCTGGCTACCACCGTACCAGATGATCATAGCTATGGCTAAGGCACCGATGATTTCCACCGCCGGGAAGAATAGTGCGTAATAGAATATCGTTTTAAGATAAGCCTGGCAATATTGCCAGTTAATATGGGCAAATTGTCGGAACTTTTTTGCCTCCTGATTGAAGAGCTGCACCACCCACATCCCGCTGATATTCTCCTGGAGGAAGGCGTTTATGCGGGCGATTCTTTTTCTGATAAGCCTGAAGGAGCTTCGGACTTTCTTACGGAAAAGGAGGGTAACATAAAAAAGGAGAGGAACCACTGACAGGGTGACCAGGCAGAGCTTCCAGTTCATGACGAACAGCACCAGTATAATGCCGGCGAGAGTAAATATGTCGCCAAAGATAGTGACCACGCCCGAGGAGAACAGCTCGTTTAACACTTGCACATCGGTGGTTACTCTAGTCATGAGCCTCCCTACAGGGTTTTGGTCAAAGAAAGAGAGGGGAAGTCGCTGAAGGTGGGAAAAGATGCTTATCCGAAGGTCGTGCATAATTCTTTGCCCTACCCACTCCATAATGTAGGTCTGAAGGAAACGTAGGAGGAAAGCCAATATCAGCACAAAGAAGAATATCAGGGCGATCCTGTTGAGACCCGAACTTATCCCGTGACGGATGTAGCGGTCTATGGCAATTTTGGTCAGGTAAGGTCCAACCAGCTGGAGGAGAGAGATTAAGAGGAGCAACGCCAGGGAAAAGACTACCTGAATTTTGTAGGGAGCGAGGTAACGCAGCAGTCTCCGCATCAGGCGGCTGTCATAAGCTTTGCCAGCAATTTCATCAGAGACATAGCCGTGCATGACTGATTATAGCTCCTCTAACTCCTGTCTTATAAGTTGCTTGCGGTAAATCTCGGCGTAAGTTCCTTTTTGTTCCAGCAGCTCTTGATGAGTTCCTTCTTCCACAATTCTCCCTCCTGAGAGGACAATTATTCGGTCGGCGTCTCTCACCGAGGAGATTCTATGGGTCACTAAGATTTTGGTGGATCCCGCGGTTTTCTCCCGTATGCTTTTCCATATCGCCTCTTCGGAGCTGGTATCAACCTGGGAGAAGGGGTCGTCAAGGATTAATATTCTCGGAGTGGTGATCAGGGCGCGAGCAAGCCCTATGCGCTGCTTCTGTCCTCCGGAGAGGGTTATCCCCCTTTCACCTGTCTGGGTAAGGAACTTGCGAGGGAAATGATTAATATCTTCAAGGATGTGAGAAGCAGAGACGGCGGCTAATACCTCTTCTTCCGGGGAAGAGCTTTTTCCCAGGGCAATGTTTTCTTTTATGGTATCTGAGAAGAGGAAGCTCTCCTGAGGGACATAGCCTATATGCCGGCGCAAGACTTTTAAGGGAATTTGTCTTATATCCATACCGTCTATTAGAAGAGACCCGCCAGTGGGATCATAAAGGCGGGGTATCAGATTGACTAAGGTGCTCTTTCCCGAACCAGTAGGACCGACAATAGCCAGAGTGGCGCCTGGTGGGATTTTCAGGCTTATTCCCTTCAAAACCGGCTCTGAGTTTTCCTCGTAGGCGAAGTCGACATTTTTGAGCTCAATTTCCCCCCGAAGCGACGTAACGCGGATGGAGTGGGGAGCATCAGAGATATCCGGCTTCTGCTGAAGAATCTTGCTTATTCTCCCCATTGAGGTAGACCCTCGCTGGAAGAGATTGAGCACCCAACCCAGTGCGGTCATGGGCCACACCAGCATAATCAGGTAGCCGTTGAAGGCGACGAATTCCCCCAGGGTTATCCTGTTGGCGATTACGGCTTTACCTCCCAGCCATAGTACAATGAGCATCCCCATTCCTGAAAACAAAAGCATCAGAGGCAGGAAGAATCCCCAAATCTTAACCAAGGACATATTTTTGCTGACGAATTCGAGGTTGCTTCGCCTGAATCTCTTGCTTTGGTCGCTCTCCTGCCCATAGGCTTTGACCACCCGAATGCCAGCGAAATTTTCTTGAACCTGGGCGCTGAGGCGGGAGTAATGAGCCTGAACCCTTTCAAATCGCCAATGAAGCTCTTTTCCCATTCGGTTGATTATCAGGGATAAAAAGGGGAGGGGAATAAGGCTATAAAGGGAAAGCCAGGGGTCGATATAAATCATCAACGAGACAGCGGTAATAGATATGATGATGGTATTGAACAGATTAAGGAGACCCGGACCCAGCAACATGCGCACCGCATCCAGGTCGTTGGTAGCCCGGGACATGAGGTCGCCTGTGGGCGTACGCTTGAAATAAGATGAAGAGAGCTGTTGGAGGTGATGGAAGAAATTGTTGCGGAGGTCATACTCTATCTTCCGGGAAATTCCGATTAGCCCCCGGCGCATAAGAAAGCGGAACACACCTGCTACCAGGCTTACTGCCAGTATTAAAGAGGCGTAGAATGGTAAAGCTCGGCTGTTTATTCCCCCTTTCAGCCCATCAATGGCATACTTCAGCACCCATGGAAGTAAAAGGACAAAACAATTGGTAAGAATAAGCCAGGCACAACCGACAGCGATTCCGTTTTTATACTTTGACAGATAAGAAAACAGAGGTCTAAGCTCTTTTAAAATCAACACTTCTCCTTGCGGAAAGAAAAAATGCTTTTCATCGCCGTAAAACTTTTAAGCACTAAATTTTCCCACAGTTGTTCGGAAAAATCAACCCGTATTCGCCGTTAATCTATTGCTTTAGAGAAAATTATAAGATTAGCCATTCTATAGAGGAATAAGCCTTTAATATGCTTTTTTTAAGGCAGGTGGGCAAAGATAGAGCTTCTCATCTTTATGATGGTATGGAGAGAGACCTTTACTGCTCTTTGCAGTTTTTCAGTGTGACAAAAGGTTTCCTGGGCTCAGAAGACGGATTTGGCTTAAGTGTTCAACTTCCTTACTAAACCGGCAATATACCAAAGGGCGGTTTTCTTTTCGTCAGGTAGGATAATGGAATCGTAAGCTGGATTCAGGGGCTGGAGGATTTTGAACCGCTCGGTCTTAATGTATTTTCTTGCCTCATACCCCCTCCGGTTCACCGAGAGGACGATGTTTCCGCTTTTCAATGGATGGTTGGGCTCGATGAGAAGGAGGTCTCCCGGAAGGATGTTTCCGTCAGTCATTATCTCCCCCTCAGCCAGAGCGTACCATGCGTCCGGGTCGGTGGTTTCGCCGAGTTCAAATTCAGTGGAGATTTTGTGGGGGAATTTGAGGTCTTCCAGGTCAGCCCATTTGGAGCATTTATCCCGCCGTAAGACAGGAAGGAGGAACTTCTTTTTTAACGGTATATCCGCTTCGAAGTCTCTATCACGGAGATAGATAAATTCGATGTCCTGGAATAACTTCGGTTCCTTGTCCAGGCAGGCTAACTTAGCAATTTTCTTCCTCTCCACCCCGAGAAGCTGAGATAACTTGATGATCCGGTTAAATGGTAAAGGAGCTTTTGAAGTGGTTGATATTTTCGGGACTTATAAAGAGGATATCAAATTGGACAGGAGCAGAAAGTCATGGCGGATGATTCCTATCCTTCGAAAATCATAGCGGAGAATCCCCATATAATTGC
>CABWKN010000062.1 GCA_902505605.1 Candidatus Guanabacterium sedimentis | reverse complement strand
GGTGAGAGTTATGAAGAGAGAATTTACTTTATGGATAGTTATTGGGGTGATGGTGTATTTCAGCGCCTCACTTCTGGCAATGCAGGGGAGAGGCCAGGGTGTTATAGTGGGGACAGTGCTTGATGAGGAGGGCAAGCCTATTGAAGGTGCTAAGATAAGGGCTTATATCAAAGAGTCCGACGAAGAGTCCTTTACCACCACTAACGAAAGGGGACGGTTCCGTTTCTCGCGACTGTTGACGGGGCTTTACGAGTTTACTGCCGCTGCCCCAGGCTACCAACCGATGACCCTTACTCTGCGGATAAGCCAGGCTGCTCGCAATCCGGATTTGGAATTCGTGCTGAAAAAGCTTACCAGTGAGATGATTGCCGAATCCGACCCTAACTACCCCTTAATCAAGGAGGGCAATGAGCTCTTTGAGCAGGGGAGATTTGATGAGGCTATTGAGAAGTTCCAACAGGTGGTTAACAGCGCCCCTGAGTATTACCGATTTTATGTGAACCTGGGAAACTGCTATAAGGAGAAGGGGGATTACCAGAAGGCTATTGATAATTATTTGAAGGTGCTGGAGCAGGAGCCCGACCAGACCGCTGCCCTGATGAATATGGGTGAGAGCTATGTCCTCATGGATAAGACGGAGGAAGCTATCATCTATTTTGAGAAGGTCATAGCCCAGAATCCTACCGACCCGGTGATATTCTACAACCTGGGGGAGACCTACGCTGTAGCGGGGAATCATGAGAAAGCACTTGAAAGCTATAAAAAGGCGGCGGAGCTTAAGCCCGAGTGGGAGGTTCCCTATTTGAAGATGGGTTATTCTTATGTTGCCCTCGAGAAGAAGGATGAAGCCATCAAGTCTTTTGAGAAGTTTCTGGAGCTGGCACCCGATTCTCCCGATGCCCCTCTGGTGCAGCAATTCTTAGAGCAACTCAGGAAGGGTAATTAGTCCTCCATTTAATCCTTAAGAGAAAGCCTTTTAGTTTGATTTAAGCTTTTCCTTCAGTTTCTTTACAAAGTCGGGATGGGGTTTCAATCCCAGCTGCTCAGCCTGCTGGAGGTGCTCCCAGGCGAGCTCATATTTTTCCTGATAAAAATACACTACCGCCAGATTATTGTGCGCATCTCCGAGGCGGTCGTCGATTTCAATGGCTTTCAAGTACTGCTGGGCAGCCGGCTGGAAGAGGTTATAGCGGAGATAGAGGTTTCCCAGGCCAATATAAATGCTGGAATTTTGAGGGTCCAATTCCAGGGCAAGTTGATAATATCTCTCCGCTTCCTGGGCTTTTCCCAGCTCGCCTAAGGCCATAGCCAAGTACTGATAAAACTGAAGATTGTTAACTCCGTAGTCTATAGCCTTACGGCATATGCTCTCCGCCTCCTTATACTTCTGCTCCCCAAAGTAAAGTGAGAAAAGATTTTCATAGGCGGGTTCGTAGTCAGGGTGGTGAGTTAACAGATAGTTAAACTCCTCCCCTGCCCGGTCGGGCAGGTTCATTCGGTAATAGGTGAGTCCAAGGTTTAAATGGGCTTGCGGATAGTCGGACTTGAGTCTTATAGCCTCCTGGTAGCTTTCAACCGCGTCAGAGTATCTGCCCACAGCATAGTAAACATTTCCCAGATTATAGTATGCTTTATGATATAGAGGGTCTATTTCCAAAGACTTGAGACACCATCTCTCCGCCTCCTGGTTCTGGTTCTTGAAGATGTAACATCCCCCCAGGGTGTTATAGACTGAGGCCAGCTGGTCATTAAGTGTAAGGGCCATTTGGCACTCGGAATAAGCCTCCTCCGGCTGCTCCTTTAACAGATAGAGAGCCGCCAGGACAGAATGCCCCTCGGCATAATCATTTTCAATAGCCAGCGCTTGACGACACTCCTCCTCTGCCTCGTTTAGCAGCCTTTTTTCCAGATAGAGATGGGCGAGATTGGTGCGAGCCTGATAATGGCTGGGCATCAGGTAGACAGCTTTCTGATATTGGATGATAGCCTGGTCAGTATCCCCTTTTTTCGAGTGGGCTATCCCCAGGTTGTAATATACATAAGGAATTAAGGGGTTCTCACCTATGATTTTATTATATTCCCCAATAGCTCTATCTATTTGCCCACTTCTTCTGAGGGCAATAGCCATCAGGTTCCTGATAGAAGACGACCGGGGCTCGTTTCTTAACAACCTCCGGCACCGCTCGATAACTTCTGAATAGCTTTCCAATTCCATCAAGGTGAGTATCAGATAAATGTCGGCGCCCAGAGACTGGTAATCCCTTTTCTTCAGTAACCTTCGGTAGTGCCCGAGGGCTTCTTCCAGCTGTTGACCACTGATGGGGAAGAGATGGGGGAGGAACCGCCGCTGGCGGTTCAATCTGATCAGGGCGGCATTCTCTTCGTCGAAGTCGGTGGTGGTAGGGCTGATGTTCATAACACTGCGGCTGTTTCTGGTGTGGATAGCTCCGAAGAGGTGTCCCAACTCGTGAGTAAGGAGCAAGCTCAGGTCCTGCCTGAGAGATACCCATCTTATTAATATGTAGCCATTTCTATAGGAGGCACTCCCCAGGAGCTCTCCCAGAGGGAGCTGGTAAGCAGTGAACCCGATGACAATATCGCATCCCCCATGGTCCACCTTTCTCTGGAGGTCGTTGAACAGCTCGTCAAAGCTGTCCAGCCCTTCATCCGATTGCCAGAATGAGAGCTCTGTCACTGCAAACTTAAGCCCGAACTCCCTGTCAAAATTACGGGAGACAGTGAGAATTGCCTCCTCCATCTTTTGCTTAGCAGAATCACCTGGAGGAAAGCTCTTATCCAGCACTAATTTAACATTGATAGTCCTGCTGAGAGATGTTTCTGCAAATAAGGGGAGGGCAGTAAGGAGGAGAATTATGATTAAGGTTATTTTTTTATTTCGCTGTGACATGGTTACCAACCGCCTGAATTATGAGGTTGCCCGAATGAGGAGGCAATCCATTGGAGCCGAAGCGGAATCAGGTGATGACCCGGAAGTCCTTTTCCATTATCGCAGTCTTGGTGGAATCGGGATGGGTGATTACTATCTGCAATCTGTATGGGTCGGGGATGAACTTCTTCAACGGAATAGCAGCCCAGTACTGGTAAAAATAACCCTTGTGATGGGCTTGAAATTTTATCAGCTCTCTCCGGAAGACTGTCTGGTCATTTTTATCCTTTATTATAATGACCACTTTGAAGGGTTTCAAAATCTCCTTTGATGCCAGACTATCTTTTATCGAGAACATAAAGCCGAGGAAGTCACTGATCTTGAACTCCGCTTTTAAGCAGGGAACATAGGTTATCCCATGGAGCTGGAGGGGATGAGGATAGTCCTGGTGTTCTTTAGAGAGGAATTTCAGGGTCTCATACTCCTCGGGGTTCTGGAAGAAGGGAACATCCTCCTGGGGATTGAACAGCATGAGGCTGCTGATGTTGAAAGGGTCGGTCATAGCTAAGCTCACCGGGCGCTCCACCACGCAGACCTCACCGCTGGCGTGGTTCATTACCGACAGCTTCATCAGATTGCTGTTGGGTGAAATTTCCAGAGGTATGATATACTTCAGCCCGCTTTTGGCTAATATATCAAGCTGCTTTTTATCATCGATCTGACAGTAGCGGATGGTTAACATGCTATCTTTCCCCATGGGGTCATCGAAGTATATGGCCATGTCATAGCGGACAGGGGGCGGAAGGGTGAACATAGCAGGTTGCAAATGGAGCATCAGGAAAGCCAGTTTCAATCCCTCAACCGGATGCGGGCTCAATATAACCCTGGTTGAGACCTTGAAATCGAATACCTTTCTATCGCTGAACAGATATTTGAGGAGCTCGACCTCCTTTTCCTTGTCGCTCAGTAAGGAGAAGTCCCTGGCTTTGTAAAGGGTTCGATAGGTCCTCACCGTTAGGTCGGGGTTCCTCACCGTCAATGTGATGCTCTGGGGTTCCTCGCTGGCAATATTTTTCGGATTAAAGCTCACCAGATAGTAGAGGCTGTTCTCATAGTTGACATCCTCCAGAGCACTCTTGTAGGTGTTGCTTTGCTGGTAGTATCTTCCTCCGGTTTGGTTGGCTAATATGTAAAGCCAGGAGTTCTTGTAGAACTGTTTCTTTTTCAGCCATATATTGCGGTCCCCTCCGGCATCCAGCAGCGCCTCGTCGAGACTGGATAGCAAGCCCGCGGTGTTAAAGGAGTAAATGGAGATATTAGATTTGTTACACTCGTCAATTGCTTTGAAAAATTCGGGCACCTTGCTTATGGAGGCGACAGGATCCACCTCCATTTCAAACTCCTGATAATCGGCAAGAGTCAAGGACTTCCAGTCGGTTGTTGAAATGCGAGTTTGGGGGGGCTGGTAAGGGATGAGGTCGAACCCGCTGTTGAAGATGAACATTACTTTTCTTCCCGGAATAGTAGACAGGCTCTTGGCAATGCGCCATATATTGTCCATAAAAATCCGAGCTAAAGTCTCCCGGCTCAGTTGACCCGCTTGTTTTTTGAGCCAGGTGACATCGGGTGAAAGGTCAACCGCATCGGGACTATCCTCATCCTGAGCGCTATCAGTTGCTTCAGCCCTTGCATCACTGCGATAATCCCCCAACTCTTGAACTTCCAGGAAGGGATTGGTCCCCCTGAAATCGACCAACTCCGACTCTTTTGTTTTCTTGGGGTCGGTAAGAATCTCCAGGCTTTGCACGAGCCTCTCTTTGTCGGAGGTAAAGCCGGTGATGGCTCGTACCGTTCTTCCTACCAGGGCTATTACCACCCGGTCGGTGGGGAGAAGCTGGCTATCGATAAATTTGCTAATATCTTTCTGAGCACGCCTTATCTCGCGGTGATTCATCATGCCCGCCCCTATTATGATAATGAAATGGCGATGCTGGAGTTTGCTGGTCTCACTGGGGATGCTGATGTCTTTTAGTATCACCTTTTTTGCTTTTATGTCCCTGAACTGCTCCGGTATCTTTATCTCCTGAACAGACTCTATGGGGTACTCTTTGCCATCAATAAGAAGCTGGAAGTCTTCTTTCGTCAAACCGCTAACCGGATTCCCTTTTTTGTCGACTACCAGGGCATCCAATAACCGCTCTTCTACTCTCACCCTGAATACATACTTCTCCTGCTGGGTCTGCTCCTTCTCCTGTCCTTGGATAAGTGCCTCCCCCAGCAAGAGGAATCCTAAAGTTACTAAGAGGTAAAAGATTGCCGTTTTCTTTATTATTTTCATATTCCTCGCTCCCTTTACCCAATGATTTTAACTGGATGAAATTATAGCATAAATAAACTCTTAAGTAAAGCACAATTTTAATATTTATCCTTTA
>CABWKN010000061.1 GCA_902505605.1 Candidatus Guanabacterium sedimentis | reverse complement strand
GCAGAATGATCAGTAGAAGACAAGAAAGATGAGAGAGTTCCTTAAATAAAAAGCCCTTGATACTAAAAGCCGCCATAAGGTTGAAGGCAATCCCTCCCACACACCCTTCCAGAGTCTTGTTGGGGCTTATGCGGGGAAAAATTTTGTGTTTTCCTATGAAGCCTCCCACCGCATAACAGCCCACATCGCCCCAGGCAATTACGATGAGGAGGAAAATGAGGAGATTATCACCTTGTACTCCTCCTCCATTAATAAGACGGATGGCTACCTCATAGCCCAGGAGAAAACCTATGGTGAAGACCCCGAAGATGGTCACCGATATTCCCCCCAGTGCTTGTCGGAAGTCTCTTGCAGATAACAAATAGATGATAGGAACGGCGACCACCATGCTCACGATGATAGCCGTTTTGGGAATAATGGGTCTGTAGAAGCTGAACAGAATCAGGGCAGTAAACAGGTACCCTGCCCATTTATTGGGTGATTGTCCGTTCTTCTCGGCAATCTTGTAAAACTCTGTCAGAGAGAGGACTGCCCAGAATAGGGCAAACACAAAGGTGTAGAAGGGAGGGAGAAACTTTATCACCAGAAAAAGGAATATCCCTAAAGCCAGACCAAAGAGGATTCTCTTCATCGTTATGTCTATTAATTACTAATCACCGGTTTTATTGATAAGAGCAGGTCTTCCCCTCTTATGCTCGGTAGACTCCATAGAGGGGGCTTTCTCAGACGCCGCCAAACCTCCTTTCCCTTTTCTGATAGGAAATAATGGCTTCATAGAGTTCTTTGCAGCGGAAATCGGGCCACAGCGTCTCGGTGACCCAAAGCTCCGAGTACGCAATCTGCCAGAGGAGGAAGTTGCTGAGCCTCATCTCTCCGCTGGTTCGGATCAGCAGGTCGGGGTCGGGCTGGCCGGCAGTATACAGGTTATTGGCGATCAACTCCTCATCAATAGGAGGTGCGGTTCCCTTAGTGTTTTCCAGCTGTTGCCAGATTTTGCGGAAGGCATCGATCAGCTCAGTCCTCCCCCCATAGTTAAGGGCAATGTTAAACAGGAGCCCGGTGCAGTGGTGGGTTGCTTCTAATGCTCGTCGGAGGTCGCTCTGAACAACCTGCGGAAGGCCTTCCATCCTGCCGAGCACGCTCAGTTTTATATTATTGTTCAACAAGGTGGGGGTTTCCTTTTTTATATATTTGCGAAGGAGGCTCATCAAAGTGCTCACCTCATCCGGAGGTCTTTTCCAGTTCTCCACCGAGAATGCATAGAGGGTGAGTATTTTAACTCCCAGCCTGGCAGCAGCCTCCACCACTTCTCGGACTGCTTTTATCCCGGCGCGATGCCCGTCAACCCTTCTCAACCCCCTTCTCTCCGCCCATCGTCCGTTGCCATCCATGATGATAGCGATGTGCTGGGGAAGCTCTTCCCTGTTTATATGAGACAGAAGCTCTTCTTCCCGCTGTTTCATTCTGTCAAAAATATGGTTCGTCGTGCCCATCTCACTTACCGATGATGAAAAATTTGTAAAATTATATCATATTTGAGGTCAATTAACAATTGTTCTCTCTCGGTCAGAAGTCAGGGGGGTCAATATTCTATCTTTATCAGAAAGAGCCCTTGAGGAGGGGCTGTGGGAGCAACCAAATCGGAGCGATTGGGATTTTTTAATACCTCTTGAAGGTTCTCTGTGGTGAGGTTGCCCTTTCCTACCTCAATCAGGCTCCCCACGGTGTTTCGGGTCATATATTGCAAGAAGCCGTTAGCGCGGATCCGATAGATGAGCATCTCCTTCTGCTGGATGAAGGACGAGCTGAAGACCTCGCGGATGGCGTTCTTTTTACCACGAACAGCCGGGCTGAAAGGAGTAAAGTCATGCTTCCCTACAAAAAACTCGGCGGCATGGAACATCTCCTTCAGATTGAGCTTAAGGGGGAGGTGGTAGACATAGCGGTGGAGGAAAGGAGACAGGACTTTGCCGGTAAATATTTGATACTTATACTCCTTGCTTTTAGCATGATAGCGAGCGTGAAATCTATCCTCCACCTGCTCAAGCTCAGTTATCCTGATGTCGCGAGGCAAGAGGCTGTTGAGCCCTTTCCATAGGTTGGGCAGCGGAATATCCCCTTTCAAGCGGAAGCTGGCAACCTGTCCTGTGGCGTGAACCCCGGCATCGGTCCTCCCGGCGCCGATGAGCTTGATTTTTTCTCCGGTGATGGTTAAGATTTTCTCCTGAATGACACCCTGGATGGTGGTGCTGTTCGGCTGGAACTGCCAACCATGATAGTTGGTACCCTCGTATTCAATGGTTAACTTCAGATTCCTCATGGTCCACTTCTTAAGGGATAATTATAGGGGAGGGTAGGGCAAAAAGTCAAGGGAAAGCTTAACCCCCACTCCTCCATTTCTTGACACCTCAGGTTGTTTCGGATAATAATTAGAAAGGCATTTCCAGGTATTTTTTCCCTGAGGAAGGATTATCTTCCAGCAGGAAAGGGGGAGAATGGTGGGTAGATATAAGGTGTCTATCATCGGTGCTGGCAGGGTGGGGACTACTTTAGCTTATCTACTTAAACAAAAAGGCTACTCCGTTGGGGGAATGTCGTGCTCAAGCGAGGAAGCCGCCCGTCGAGCAGTGGAGTTTGTCTCCGCAGGGATTCTTTGCCGGGATAACGCCGAGGCGGTGGGGGATAGCGATATTATCCTCATCACTACTCCAGATCAGGCTATCAGTGCAGTGGTTCGTCAGCTGAGGAACGCCGGAATAGACTGGAAGGGGAGAATAGCCTATCATTGCAGTGGTTGCTTGAGTTCCGATATTTTGTCTCCCCTGGCGGAAGTCGGCTGTGCCATCGGGTCTTTTCATCCCTTGCATACATTCCCGCAGCCAGCACACACTGTTGCCCGATGGAAGGGGTGCCATTTTTTCATCGAAGGAGATGCCCGGGCGCGCCAGGTTGCCCTGGAGATGGCTGAATCCCTCGGGGGAAGAGGGGTGATCATATCTCCCCGGCATAAGCCACTCTATCATGCCGGCGCCACCATAGCTTCAAATTACCTGGTCTCCCTGATATGGCTCTCCCTTCTCCTGTGGGAAAAGATTGGAATTTCCCTCTCCGAAGGCGTATCTGCTCTGATGCCCTTGATAAGAGGGACCTTTGAGGATATAGAGAAGCTGGGTGTAGCCTCTGGTTTGACAGGACCAGTGGTCCGGGGTGACCTTACGACAATTGAAGCCCACCTCCAGGCGATGCGGGAGGCTGATAAGATGGCGTGGCAGGTCTATCGTAAGCTCGGTGCTATCACTGCTGAATTAGCCTCCCGCAACGGCTTACTCACCTCTCGCCAGAAGGATGAGCTGCTACGAATCATGCAAGCTAACGCTTCTTGACCGCCCTGCCGCTGCTCCTGACAGAAGAGGAGCGGGAGGGGCTGTAAGAACGAGAGGGGGTGCTGCTTCTCACAGCTCCGCTTCTGATCGAGGAGCGCCCGCTGAAACTCCGGAAGCTGCTGCTTCCCCTACTAATAGTTGGGGAAGAGTAGCGTGGGCGGTAAGAGCTTTTGAGGCTCGGACTGTAAGATGGAACTCGATACCTCGGCTGAGAGTGTGTGTAATACCTGGAGGGGGTTGAACTATAAGTTCGGTAACGGCTGGTAGAAGATGGATAGGTAAAAGACCTCCAGGCGGAGGAGGTGCTTTTGGCGCTTCGTGAGGTGACCGATTTAGAGGAAGAAGGCCAGGAACTCCTGAGGGAGGGTGTTCTACTTTTAAGAGAGGAACTAGTGGAAGGGCTGTATGAGGTGCTTTTGGCGCTTCGTGAGGTGATCGACTTAGAGGAGGAAGGCCAGCTGCTGCTGAGCGAGGGGGTTCTTCTCGGAGCGGAGCTTTTGGAGTAACGGTAAGAGGAAGAGGTGCTTTTCGGCTGCTGGGAGTAAGAGGTGGTGATTCTCTTCTCTTTACTGAGGGAGCTGGTGGAGGAGGATGAAGAGAGCCCCTTCCAGGTTTGAGATGTGGAGCGGCTACTGGCGGTTGGTGGAGGGGTTTTGGGTTTTGGCTTAGACTTTGACTTCTTGGGAGGAGCCTTTGTCTTTTGCTGTCGGGTTGGGGTGACCTTTCCCTTGCTGCTCACAGAGGTATCCTTACCAGAGGATGTGGCTTTGGGAGTAGTCTTTATCTTCTGCTGCCGGGTTGGGGTGGCCTTTTCCTTGCTGCTCACAGAAGTATCCTCACGGGAGGATGAAGGTGTCTTCAGCTTGAGAACCTTTCCTTCGGTGGTGGTCGATGTGGTGGTAGTTTGCTTGACCTTTCTTTCCGCTTCAGGAGGGGCTCGGTTTATATCCCTGGGGAGCGCTTTGGTCTCTACATTCGAAGGGAGGTTATAGCCAGACTTCGACATCGCTCGTCGCTGGAGCTCTCCGACGGAACCTCCTGACTTGGGATGATAGAACTGAGCATCGGCAGCATTCAGCTTATTGATCTGCTCTGCGCTGTATTTTACCTTACGGATGTCGGGGTTGGCTATGGCATTTCTGGGGATGAAGGTCCAGTGTTTGGAGTCAAAGCGATTGTATCTGCCGTAATTGTACTTGTACATGGAGGCGTAAATGCCGCCCCTCCAATAGCCATAAGTATAGGGAGTCCATCCGAGGTAGTAAGGACCAGCAGCCCAATGAACCCAGGCAGGAGACCAGTAAGTACCCGGTATCCATACCCATCCCCACAGAGGAGTCAAATCCCACCAGCCATAGTGGAAGGGTATCCACCCCCACGGATAGTAAGATATCCAGGTCCACCCGCAAGGATACCAGTTCCATCTGCCATAAGTGTAAGGTATCCAGTAAGGGTCTACATAATAGGGACGCCAGACATAGGACTGATAGCGGGCATAGTAATGCCAGGCACCATAGGGTTCAAGCTCTGAGATGTAATAGGTAGCCTCTGGGGAAATGTATTGCTGGCTGACTGCTACTGCCAGGGTTTCCTCTCTCTGGTAGTTCCATTCGTCAAAGCTATCGAAGCTGGCGGTATTGAAAGGCTCTGGCTCTGAGGGATACTCACTGGGGGAGACATAGCATCTCTGTCCGCTTTTGATCAGCACCGACTCCCCTTCGCTCACTGTCTCGGCTACCCCATTGTAGACCGACAGACGGGTGTTGTTCTCCTCGTCCAGGTCTATGCGGAAGGTTCCGTCGCTTATAAGATAAACAGAGCATGCGGGGGTATCAATCTGGAAGTTTTCGTCAGGTGCTTCAAGGTTTACGGTCTTTAGATAGATGCTTCCCGACCACAGCCTCAGAATGGTAGAGCTCTTATAGGAAGCAGCGGTATCAAATATGGATTGGAAGTCAACTTTGGTATTCCCGTTCATGCGGAGGATGGTGCCGTTTTCGAACTGGCATTCTGCTTTTCCGCTCTCGTCGGTCCACAGCCGGTCACCAGCCATAAGCAGGATGTTAATTATAGGGGTCTCGGGGGCAACTTCTGTGGCTCGCTGCAGGGTTACCCCTTTCTCAATATAGCTTATCCTCACATAGTTTTTCCCCTCGTCGTCCCCTTGCGGGTAGCCTGTCCCTGCGAAGAATACCAGAACGACCAGGGCTAAAAGGAGCCTTCCTGCTTGCTTGCCGATATTCTGTCTTTTCATGGCTTTCTCACCTCGCTTTAAGAAGGAGGTTAAATACCGTTCATCTCTTTCTTCCGATTATTTTCAAAGCAAGTTTTATGCCGTTTACCCTATTTGAAGCTTCATTTCATTTATGAGTAAGTTATTGAGATAATCTTCATGGAGTCGACTCCATTGCTGTAATTTATGAAAACAAAAGATTTATTTTTTATGCTTCATAGGTCTTCAGAATAATCGAACCGCTATTATTCAACCTACAGCGGGGAAAGTCCCCTATTTTTGAATCCTCTGTCCACTAATGATGAATTCTGTTTCCTTAAAAGGACATCCAACTATTTAATTATAGCAGATGATAAGATTTCTGGCAAGGTCTCCCCTGGGCTTAAGGGCGGGGCGCATAGTGCGCGGAGAGGCAGTATTTCTCCAGGAAACTCTTTTCCGACTTGACTTTAATATGGGGATATGATAAATTTCTAACAGATTTACAAAGAGGGCATTAGCCATGGCAATTATTTCCATCCTCAAATATGGTGAGCCTTTGCTGCTGGAGAAATCCCTGCCGATAGAGAAGATTGATGATGAGATTCGTCGTTTTATTGATGATATGGTAGAGACTATGTATGCGGCGGATGGTATCGGATTGGCGGCTCCTCAGGTGAGGGAGTTAAAGCAAATAATTGTGGTGGATATATCTGCAGGCGAACATCCCGAAGAGCTGATAGTCCTTATTAATCCTGAGATTAAAGCGGAAGAAGGCTCTGTGGTTAGCGAAGAGGGATGTCTGAGCTTCCCTGATATTACCCTTGAGATTGAGCGTCCCCGATATGTAAGGGTGAGGGGACTGAGCCCTGAAGGGAAAGAGCTGGAGCTTGAAGCTGAGGGTTTGTTAGCCTGCGCTCTCACCCATGAAATAGACCACCTTAACGGAATACTTATCATTGATCGGGCAAGCCCCTTGAAAAGAGACCTTATTGTGCGGAAGATAAGAAAAAAGATCAAGGCAGGGGAGTGGTAAAGGGACAGGTTTTCGGAGAGGGGATTTCCTGAAGGTCTCTTTTCTCAGAGTGGGGTGATTCTGAAAAGGTTGGAAAAGAACTTATGAAAATTGTCTTTATGGGTACTCCCAAATTTGCTCTTCCTTCTTTAAGACGCCTGCTTGAGGATGGACATGAGATTCAGCTTCTGGTCACTCGTCCGGATAAACCGAAGGGCAGGGGGCGAAAGCTCACCCCTCCCCCCACCAAAGAGCTGGCCATAAGCCAGGGGATTCCAGTAGAGCAACCGACCAACCTTCGCAGTCCTGATTTTTATAACCTTCTGAAATCTTTACAACTTGAGGTTATCGTGGTGGTCGCCTACGGGAAAATCCTTCCCCAGGAACTCCTCGATCTGCCGCCTTATGGCGGAGTAAATCTTCATGCCTCGTTGCTTCCCAGATATCGGGGTGCGTGTCCCATCAACTGGACGCTCATTAACGGGGAGCAAGAGACAGGAGTGACCACCATCAAGATGAACGCTGAGATGGACGCCGGCGATATCCTCATCTCCCGAAAGGTCACCATCGCCCCCAGGGAGACCGCTGAGGAGCTCGAGAAGAGGCTCTCCCTGGTGGGAGCCGAGCTTCTCTGTGAGACCTTAGCTCGCTTGCAAGACGGTCAGTTATCCCCCCGACCTCAGGACCATTCTCAGGCTACTTTTGCCCACCGCTTAAAAAAGGAAGACGGGAGGATTGACTGGGGAAAGGCAGCAATGCAGATATTCAACGCCATCAGAGGTTTGACTCCTTGGCCCGGAGCATACAGCATGTTCAGAGGAAAGATGGTGATATTCAGGCGGGGAGAGCTTTTCGATGCCCCGACGGGAAAGAAACTCCCTGTGCGTGAGCCAGGTGAGATAGTTGCCCTTGATAAGAGGGGGATTGTTGTCCAATGTGGGGATAGAGCCTATCTGCTGATTACAGAGCTGCAGCCCGAGAGCAGGCGGCGGATGAGGGCAGTGGATTTCGTGAATGGGTATCGGGTCAAATCTGGGGAGAAGTTCTCATAATTCCTTTCAGATGCCCATAGCCTGATATATGAGCAAAATGAGGTTTTCATCTCAGGGATTTTTTTCATCCTATCATGGCTCGGATGTTGACTGACGGGAAAAGGGTCTCCATGGTTACCATCGCCAGGCGCTTAGCTTACCAGGCTCTGTGGCGAGTCTCTGAGCAGTCTTCTTTCTCATCTTATCTGCTCCCCTCTTACTTGGAAAAGGAGTCTCTTTCCGATCGGGACCGCAGGCTGGTAACCGAGCTGGTTTATGGGTGCCTGCGCTGGCAGGGCAGGCTCGACTGGATCATTTCACGCTTCTCCCATTCTCCCCTCTCCGCTCTGGAGGTACCGGTGCTGATTACTCTCCGGCTCGGGTGTTATCAGCTGCTTTTCATGGAGCGCATTCCTGCTTCTGCTGCGGTTAAGGAATCGGTAGAGCTGGCTAAGATGCACGGCTCGCCGGGGAGTGATACCCTGGTCAATGCCGTGCTGCGACAGATCAGCCGTCAGGGGGGGAGTCTCCCCTTACCTCAGGCAGAGAATGACCAGCTTGGTTATCTCACGGTTGCTCAATCCCATCCCCGATGGCTGGTGGAGCGGTGGCTGGAGAGGTTTGGCTTTGGTGAGACTGCGGAACTGGTAGAGGCGAACAACCTGAAACCCCCTCTGTTCATCAGGGTCAATCGATTGAAGACCACCGCCGAAGTTCTGCAGCGGGAATTAGCAAAAGAGGGAATAGAGGTAGAAGGCTCTCGTTATCTGCCAGATTCATTCAGGGTGAACAAAGGGAGGATAGCCAGCTCAAGACCTCTGAAGGAAGGCTTGTGTTACCTGCAGGACGAAGCCTCACAGATGGTCTCCTTTCTGGTATCCCCTCGCCCTGAGGATGGGGTGCTCGATGCCTGTGCCGCACCGGGGAGCAAGGCCTGTCATTTAGCATCTTTGATGGAGAATAGCGGCAATATTATAGCCAACGATATTCATCTTCATCGCCTAAAAGTCCTCAGGGAGAATTGCCGCCTGCTGGGAGCCGATAATATCCGCGTGGTGGTTGCCGATTTCACCCGCCAACCTGGACTGCGGCATGAATTTGACCGGGTGCTGGTTGATGCTCCGTGCACCTCGCTGGGGCGCATCCGGAGGAGTCCCGAGCTTAAGTGGAGGCGGAATCCCGAGGATGTGGTCCTTTTGTCAGGCAAACAAAAGGCTCTTCTCCACTATTCATCCCAGATGGTCAAAAAAGGGGGGATTTTAGTCTATGCGGTCTGCTGCTGGGAGCGGGAGGAGACCGAGGATGTGATAGAGAATTTCTTAGAGGAGAATGAAGGGTTCAGGGTGGTTGACCCGCGGGATTACCTTCCCGGCGCGCTTCACCCCTTGATAACTGAAGATAGCTTTCTCCGTACCTTTCCCCATAGACACGATATGGATGGCTTTTTTTCTGCTGTCTTTACAAGAGGAAAATAGCTTGGCGAGAATAAGGGGAGACTGTATAATTTAGTTTTGAAATTTTCTAAGAAATAAGGGAAGGTATCTCCTGGTGTAAGGAATTTACTTGAATCAGTCGGCTTGATATGCTATATTAAATTTTTTGCAAAGGGATCTTTTATGAAAGTTTGGCTTAAGGGTTTGCTGAGATGGATGCTCCATTTTATAAAATGGGCAGGGATGGGACTGGCTGTTCTGCTGGTGTTCTCGGGCAGTGTCTGGGTGACTATGAAGGTGGTTATGGGAAGACAGGAAGTTGAGGTGCCCGACCTTGTCGGGATGAAGCCTACTCAAGCAGAGAGGTCTTTGGGGAAGCTGGACCTCAAGCTTAAGGTAGAATCTTATAGCCAATTTAGCGATACCATTGAAAAGGGAACAGTCGCCTCTCAATATCCCATAGTCGGCAGCCGCTTGAAAAGGGAAAATACAGTGCGCGTGGTGCTCAGTAAAGGTTCCCAGAGACTTATGGTTCCTTCTTTGCTTGGGGGCTCAGTGCGGAGAGCTCAGCTTGAGATAGGAAGCATGGGTCTTAAGTTAGGGAGAATTTATTCAGTCCATTCAGAGGAACCGATGAACTCCATCATAGCTCAAGATCCTCTCCCCTCGATGGAGGAGATGCCGGGGGCAGCTATCAATGTGCTGGTAAGTCTGGGACCCAGAGCCACAGACTATATTATGCCCGACCTGGTAGGGAAGCCACTGGAACGGGTGAGGGAGGCTCTGGAGACCAAGGGGTTTCGCATCGGAAATATCCGCAGTAAATATTACCCCTGGGCGGAAGAAGGGGTGATAATCCAGCAAACACCCCAGGCTGGCTTCAAGGTAAAGAGTGATGCTATTATCAACTTATGGGTTAGCGAAGGGATGGAATGAGATGGTTAAAATTGCCCCCTCTATTCTTTCGGCTGATTTCAGTAACCTGAGGGAAGAGATAGCCAAGGTGGAAAAGGGGGGAGCTCATCTGCTCCATATCGATGTGATGGACGGTCATTTTGTGCCCAACATCACCTTTGGACCCCTCATTGTCGGTGCCTTGAATCGCATTACCGAACTTCCTCTCGATGTCCACCTGATGATTGAAAATCCCCATCAATACTTCACCCAGTTCATCCAAGAGGGAGCTGATTGGGTCTCCATCCATTGTGAGGGGAACCGTCATTTGAACCGTGATATCATATGCCTCAAAGAACAAGGTGTTAAGGCAGGGGTGGTGCTTAATCCCGCCACTCCATTGTCATCCCTGGATTATATTCTTGATTATGTCGATTTTATCCTGTTGATGTCGGTGAATCCGGGCTTCGAGGGGCAAAAATTCATAGAAAATCTCAAAAACAAGATACGAAGCTTGCGTGAAATTATCGATAAGAAGGGACTTCGGGTAGAAATTGAGGTGGATGGAGGGATTGATGTGGATAATATTCAGGAGATTGTCTCCTATGGGGTGGATATAGTGGTAGCTGGCTCATCGGTATTCCATCACCGGGACCCTGAATGGGTGGTGAGGGAGATGATCAAGCGGTGCAGTCAGATGTGACCTTCTGGAGGGAAGAATAGCATGAAATCGGTGGTCACCGGGGTAGCCGGTTTTATCGGCTCCTATCTGGCAGAAGAGCTGCTTGAGATGGGACATCAAGTGGTGGGGATCGATTCCTTTACCGAGTTTTATCCACGGCAGATGAAGGAAAGCAACCTCTTCGCTCTTCAGAACAACAATAAGTTCCGTTTAATCGAAGGGAGACTGCAGGACCTGAATCTGGAACGGGTTCTCTCGGGAGCCAATTATATCTTTCATCTGGCTGCCCAGGCGGGGGTGCGCACGAGCTGGGGAGAGAGTTTCTCTGATTATGTGGATAACAACATCATTGCCACCCAGGTTTTGCTGGAATCGAGCAAAAAGCTACACCTTAAGAAGCTGGTCTATGCCTCCTCTTCATCGGTTTATGGCGATGTGGATAAACTGCCTATGAGCGAGGATATGAAGCTGTGCCCCATTTCCCCATACGGGGTCACTAAATTAGCCGGCGAACGGCTTTCCTCTGTCTACAACAAAAGCTACCACATCCCTGTCGTTATTCTTCGCTATTTTACTGTCTATGGTCCCCGCCAGCGTCCCGATATGGCTTTTCACCGCTTTTTTAGAGCTGCCATCAACGGGGATACCATTGTCATTTACGGCGATGGGAGCCAGACCCGTGATTTCACTTTTGTCTCCGATGCGGTCAGGGGGACTCTGGCAGCGGCAGAGCAGGGGAAATCAGGCAGGGTTTACAATATTGGTGGTGGCAATCGAACCTCCCTTAAGGACACTCTGGCGGTGATTAAACGGGTGTCGGGTGAGAAGTTGAAGGTCAAGTGGGATGATTTTCATCGGGGGGACATGCGCCATAGCTATGCTGATACCACCAGGGCGCAACGGGAGCTCAATTTTGCACCCCAGGTGGACCTTGAGGCGGGGTTGAAACAGCAGTATCAGTGGATGCTATCCGATTAAGGGCATCAATGGTGACTAATAAGGTAATACTTCACCTGATGGGGGCGTCCCTTCTGGCTCTTCTGCTGGGGATGAGCTGCGCCTCCAATAAGGTGGAGACGATTGACAATCTCAGCGATGAGCTCCTCTTCGCTCAGGGAATGGAGAAAATGGAGAAAGAGGATTGGGACGAAGCGATAGATAATTTCACCAAGCTGGAGCGGTACTTCCCCCGCAGCCCCCATCTTGAAGAGGCGAGGTTAGCCAAGGCGGAAGCCCACTTCAATAAGGGAGGTGTTGCGGGCTATATAGAGGCGCTGGCAGAGTATCAAGCGTTTCAGAGCTTTTACCCCTCAAGCCCCAGGCTGGACTATGTCCAGTATCAAATTGGTATGTGCTATTTTAAGCAGATGTATTCTTACAATCGGGACCCCACCTATACTATGCAAGCCTATCAAGCCTTTAATACCTTTCTGGAAAAGTATCCTGAAAGCCCCTTGAGGGAGGACGGATGGAAGCAGTTTAACGAGTGCAAGAACCGCCTGGCTCGGCATGAGTTCTCGGTGGGAGAGTATTACTTCAAGAGGAAGAATTATCTACCCGCTATCCAGAGGTTTCAAGGAGTGCTGAAGGAGTACCCCAACAGTATATGGCAGGACGAGGTCTACTATCATCTGGGGGAAGCTCTCTGGCAGGTGGGCAACCAAAACGAGGCGGCTATCTACTTCAGAAAATTAATAGAGGAGTTTCCGCAGAACCAATGGGTGGCTCAGGCTAAGGAGAAATTAGCTTCCCTGGAGAAGGAAGAGGAAACAAAACCCCCTCTCGGTTGACTCCCCTTTTACACTTACACATCTTTTTATAAACTCCTGATATTTCAAGTAGACCATATATAGAATTACCGGCTGCTCCTTGGCATCAACGGTCTGATATACATCTTTGACAGACCAAGGATTAAGCCATTCATCTCTCTGGGCTTCGGCTGGCTGCATGATTTTAATCACTTAGCATACCATATTAATTTAAAGCCTATGTTAGCACCTGGAAAATTACCACAGATAGAGAAGCATGATATTAAATACCGAGGAAATGACCTTCAATTTCCTAACATCGGGATTGGGATTAATTATTTCATAAGGAAAGAAATCTTCCTCTGCTTAAAGTTTGTCTTTCATAATCCAGGCGGCAAAGAGATGCAGACTACCCGATTGGTAATCGGCTTCGGCTTCAGCTTCTGATTTATTATATCAATCTCATTTATCACATATCAAAAGATGGTACTCATAGGCAGACAGACATGAGCATCCTCCCCCATTTGCTTGCTGTAGAAAGATACCCCTATCATGAGAAAATAGCCTTCTGTGTAGAGAATATGGTCTTCTCAAAAGGGGGGAATTT
>CABWKN010000060.1 GCA_902505605.1 Candidatus Guanabacterium sedimentis | reverse complement strand
AGGACAGGCTCGAAGTCAGGGGGAGAAGAGTCTTCTGGAAGAAAAAGCCTTAGCCAGCGGTTAACTCAAGAGGTGAACATACGCCGATGACCATAGACCCTAAAGACATGAGCCTGGAGGAGCAGTTCGAGTATCTGAAAAAAGGGTCTGTGGATATAATCCAGGAGGACGAACTCAAAGAGCGGCTGAAGCGGTCGCAGGAAACCGGGACACCGCTGGTGGTAAAGGTTGGCTTCGACCCCACCGCTCCCGACTTACATCTGGGACATACCGTCATCCTCAGAAAAATGAGGCACTTCCAGGACCTCGGTCATACCGTCATATTCCTCATCGGAGACTTCACCGGAATGATAGGCGACCCCTCGGGTTTATCCAAAACCCGCAAGGAGATGACCCACGAGGAGGTTCTGGCTAACGCCGAGACTTATAAGAAGCAAGTGTTCAAAATCCTGGACCCCGAGCACACGGTAATTGATTTCAACAGCCGCTGGTTGGGAAAGCTGGGTGCCGAGGGCTTCATCCGGCTGGCAGCTAAATACACCGTAGCTCGCATATTGGAGCGCGACGACTTTTCCAACAGACTCCAGAACAACCAGCCCATCGCCGTGCATGAAATCCTCTACCCCTTAGCCCAGGCTTATGATTCCGTAGCCCTGCGAGCGGATGTGGAGATGGGGGGCACCGACCAGCGGTTTAACCTTCTGGTAGGGAGGGACATCCAGCGCGAGTTCGGACAACCACCCCAGGTGGTGTTTATCACCCCGCTGCTGGAAGGTCTCGACGGAAAGGAAAAGATGAGCAAAAGCCTGGATAATTACATCGGCATCGAGGAGCCCCCCAATGAAATCTTCGGAAAGATGATGTCGATATCTGATGAGCTGATGTTTCGCTACTATGAACTGTGCACCAACATCCCTCTCAGCCAAATTGAGGCTATGAGAAAGCAGGTGAAGGAGGAGAGGGTGAATCCGCGTCAGCTCAAGGCTCAGCTGGCAAGACTCATCATCACCGATTTTTACAACTCAACTCAAGCAGAGGAAGCTGCCCGAGAGTTCGACCGGGTGTTCAAACTCAAAGAGATGCCAACTGCCATAGAGGAAAGGAACATCCCCTCCAGCCCCCAGCCCATCTGGCTGCCGAAGCTCCTCACCCAGCTGGGGATGACCTCCTCTCACAGCCAAGCACGGCGCTTGATTGCACAAGGAGGTGTCTATATCAACGGGGATAAGGTCACCAATCCCGAGCAGGAGCTCGACCTCTCCGCTCCCGGTCAATACCTCGTCAAAGTGGGGAAGAGAAAATTTGTGAAGGTTATCGTCACCTGAGGGCTAATCGGAGGCTGGGGAGAGGGGGCGAGATGGTGGATGGCGGTCAAACTCATCAGCAATTTCTCCCACCACCTCTTCCAAAATATCCTCCAGAGTCACTACACCCACTGCCTCACCTTTTTTGTTAACCACAAAGGTTGTCTCCATCTTCCTGGCTTGCAGGAGCTTGAGGAGTTTGTCTATTTTAGTCTTCTCCGATACCTCAAATCCCTCCCTGATGAATGGAGAGAGGTTCTCTTGCTGGAGGGCGGAGGTGGAAGCTCGAATAAGGTCTTTGGCATGTACAATCCCTATCAGATTGCTCGTCTTTAATTTATACACGGGTATACGGGAGAATCCACTTCCGTGGATAAGCTGAACCACCTCCCTCGGACTGCTTTCATCGCTGACCATGGCCACCTGAGATAATGGGGTCATAACCTGTCCAACCTTGGTGGCGGAAAGGCTGAGGAGGTGATAGACCATGCGGCTTTCATCGGGGGTCACATCCTTAGGAGGCTCGGTGGAAATTACCAGTTTCAATTCCTCCTTAGTGATGTAAGGGTATCTTTTCCCAGCCGAAAATGTGAGCAGATAGGTTAACCCGCGAGCTAATAGAGAGGCAATAGCTGCTACGGGATAGAAGAGGAATCGGAAGAGATGGAGGGGATATATTACTATTAATGCTATGCTGGTCGCCCGCATGCGATAGAGGGTTTTGGGAATAATCTCTCCCAGGATAAGGGTTGCGGGGAAAATCACCAGCAGCGCAAGCCCGGCATATGCCTTGCCCCACAACCGGGCAAAGAGCTCATTGGCGGCAAAGGTGGCGGTTACCGTGCAAAGGTTGGTCCCCATCAGCGTGGTGCTCAGCAACCTCTGAGGCTCTCTCATCAGCCGGAGAACTTTTTTAGCCGAGTGAGACCCCCTCTCAGCCAGATGCGTCAGCCGGGCTCTTCGGGCTGAGACCAGGGCTATCTCCGAGCCGGAGAAAAAACCCTCCAGAGCCAGGCATCCTATTATTATGAGGAGAAGGAACCAAAGGGACAAAGTTTAGCCTCCCTCTTTCTTAGAGATTTTCTTCTTTACCTTTATGCTTAAAATCCGAGGACCGGACATTTTTGCTATGTGATAGACGAAAGCCTCATCCTCTGCTGTCTCGCCCTGGCGAGGAATTCTCTCCATCAGCTCCAGTACATATCCAGCCAGAGTGTGGGAGTATTTCGCTGTCAAGCGGGCTCCCATCCTGCGATTGAACTCCCGAAGGTGTGTATGAGCCTTAAATAGATAGATGTTTTTCCCCAGTTTTCTAGCATAACTGATGGGCACATCGAACTCATCCTCTATCTCCCCCATCATCTCCTCCAGAAGGTCTTCCAGAGTAACCAACCCGGCTGTTCCTCCATACTCGTCAAGGACGATGGCTATGGTGTTCTGCCTCTGCTGCATCTGCCGAATAAGGCTTAGGAGCCGCTGATGAGCGGGGACAAACATAGCTGGCTTCATAAGCTGAGAAATACTCTGAGGGGAAATGAGGTGATAGCGGAGGCTCAGCAGGTCTTTCACATATACGATGCCGACGATGTCATCGAGCCTTCCGCGGTAGCAGGGGATGCGGGAGAATTTTGTCTTCCTGGCAAAGCTAAGCGCTTTGGTCAGAGGATAATCGTAGGGTATGGCTACCATATCGGTGCGGGGGACCATAGCCTCCTTGACCTGCGCATCATTAAGCCTGAAGACTCCCCTGATGATATTGAGCTCTTCAGGGTGCAGGCTCCCCTCCTTTGTTCCCACCTTCAGCAGGGCTTTAAAGTCTTCTTCGGTGAAAGTGGAGCTGTCCAAACGCTTCTCTCCCGGTCCCTTTCTGGTGAGGAGCCCGGTAAGGGAGTTGAGAGCTCTGGCTAACGGACGCACAGCAAAAGAAAACAGCTTCAGAAAGGGCGCCGTCCGCCGTGAAAATTGCTCGGGATAGTTGATGGCAATGGTCTTGGGGGTTATCTCCCCCAGAACTAAAAGCAGGAAAGTCATCACCCCGATGCCGATAAGTATCCCCAGCTGCCCCGCTCCGCTCCATAGTTCCCTGCGTAAGCTGGCTGCCAGGTTGGAAGAGGCAACATTGACCATCTCGTTGCCTATCAGAATGGTGATGAGGATGAGCTTGGGGTCGTCCAGGAATCCCTTTACCAGATGAGCCCATTTGAGCCCTTCACTTGAGAGCCGACGCACCCTCCATCTCCGCAATGAGAAAAGGGCTGTCTCCGAGCCGGAAAAAGTAGCCGAGAGGATGAGAAGTGCAGCTAATAAGATTATCTTAAGCACGATAGTGAGAGGCATATAAGGAATCTCCTCACTTTCATATAGCGATTCCTTGACTCTAATCCTGTTCTATCTATCAATCCTTACTCAATTTAAGGAAGAATGTCTTAAAAACAATTATATCATAAAAAGGGAAGAGGTTTTTAAGTGGAGGGTGTTATCACGCTGTGATTAGCTCTCTACAAATGCAGGAGCTACTTTTTCCTAGAAGAGGCTCTTGCACCGGCAGCTTTCCAATTAAGGGAACCCTCCGACCAAGCGACGAACACTGCGCAGGTAGAATCCCCGGTGACATTGAGCACCGTGCGGCACATATCGAGTATTCGCTCCACGCCCATAACAAGGGCTATCCCCTCTACCGGTATCCCCATGGCGGTGAGCACAATGGTGAGGGTTATCATCCCAATACCCGGCACCCCAGCACATCCTATAGATGCCAGAGTAGCAGTGAGCACAACCATAATCTGGCTGGGAAAGCTGAGGTCGATGCCGTAGACCTGGGCAATAAACAGGGTAGAGACTCCGTGATAGATGGCAGTGCCATGCATATTGACAGTAGCCCCCAAGGGGAGCACAAAGCTGGCAATATCTTTGGATACTTTAAGCTCTTCCTGGGTGACCTTAAGGTTAATGGGAAGGGTGGCATTGCTGGAGCAGGTGCTGAAAGCGACCAGCTGAACCGGACGAATAATCTTGAAAAACTCCAGGGGCTTTATCCCACCCATCAGCCTCACCGATAATGAATATACAAATATCAGAAACAGAAACATCCCCAGAATAGCCACCAGCACATATTTAAGTAAGGTGAGCAAAACCTCGTAGCCAAACCTTCCCGCCACACCCGCCATGAGGGCGAATACTCCGTAGGGTGCTATCTTCATCACCATGTCGACCAGCACTATCATAGTGTCATTTATACTTTCCAGCAGACCCATCAGCCGCCGCCGTCTCTGGGGCCTTATCATGGTCATGGCAATCCCGGCGAGGATGGAGAAGGTTATGATGGGGAGCATATCGCTCTCAGCCATGGCTTTGATAGGGTTGCTGGGAATCAGGGAGAGGAAAATATCCCATAGTCCCGGTCTTTCCATTGCTTGGGCGAGCTGCGCCTCGCTGACTCCTTTATAGTCGGCTAATGGCTTTGTCTTCACCCCAGGGTCGAGTCCCACCCCCGGTCGGAGGGTGTTGGCCAGAACGAGACCGAAGGAGACCGCCAGGGCGGTAGCGATGAGGTAATAGGCTACGGTCTTTAATCCCACCCGCCCCAGCTTCTTTATATCCCCCAGACTGGCGGTACCCAGAGTCAGAGAGGCTACCACCAGAGGAACTACCAGCATTACGATAAGCTTAATGAAGGCTCGGCCAATGGGCTCGATGTAGAGAGCTTTAGCTCCCAGGATGGGGCCGACAATGACACCCAATGCCAGACCAATGGCGATTTTGGTATAAATTTTCATTTTGATGCCTTTTATTGTGCGGCAAATTTTACCATATCATTTCACTCATTTATAAATAAAAAGCAGCAACAAGCGTATAAAGGGTTGCTCCTATTACGGCAGCAATCCCCGCCAGCGGCAATTGGGTAAGCACATGATCCATCAAATCAGATCCGGTAGCCAGTGAAGAGAGGATGGTGGTATCTGAGATGGGGGAGCACTGGTCCCCGCCGGTTGCCCCTCCGGTTATGGCTGAAAAGCAGAGCAATATATAAAAGGGGTCGGGATTGACCGCGTAGGCAAGGGGCATAGCGATGGGGAACACCACCGCATAGGTCCCCCAGGAGGTTCCTGTGGAAAAGGCGATGAATAGGGTAATAGCCAGAAAAATAGCGGGCAGAAGGACGGGGACGATAATGGAGCTGGTGGCGGATATTATATAGCTGGCAGCCCCCAGTGATTCTGATACCTTTCCCAGGGTTACGGCAAACCCCAGAATTATGGCACCTACGGTCACCCCCTTGCATCCGTTTACAAACCCCTCTATCACCGTCTTCAGCTTCATCCCTTTGTAGAGAGCCACCACCATTGCCGACAACACCGCGAGGAAGAACGCTTCGGAGATGAACAGCTTGCCTACAATAAGCTTGGGTGCAATAGCCACCCCTAACAAGACCCCGATAGGAATGAGGAAATCCTCACTCCCAGGGCGATATCCCTCGGGTACGGTGAGAACGGTGAGCTCTTTTGAGATAAGAGGACTGGCCCCATCCCTATTAAGCTTACCGGTCTCCTGTACCCTTTTCATCGCCCTGGCCATCTTCCTCCCATACCAGGGGAGCTTCTCCACGGAGAGAAGGAGCGTCATAATGATAGCAATCCAGGCGTAGAAACTGACGGGAATAGCTCTAAAAAAGAAATTAATACCAGAGTCGATGGTAGGGAAAAGGGGGATGGTTCCTACTACCAATCCGCCAACATAGATGGGCCATACATTGAAGGGAAGAATCTTAGCTACCGGGGATGCAGTGGAATCTATGATGTAGGAGAGCTCCTCGTGGCTGACCCGCTTCTCGTCACAGATAGGTCTGACAGTAGAACCGGCTAAAATGGTACTGATGGTTCCCCCTTGATGGAAGAGAAGCCCCATAAGATAAGCAAAGAACTTGGCACTGCGGCGCCCTTTCACTATACGCTTGCCAACCAAGCGGGCAAAGTGGTGGGCACCCCCGGTCTTTGTCCATAACCCTATCAATCCCCCCAGGCACCAGAGATAGACCAGTAGTATCTGCCCATAGCCCGGGCTTCCAATGGCGGGGATGAGATATTGCTGGACTATGTTATATTTTTGGCTGATTATACCGCCGGCTAAAATACCGAGGAAGAGTGAAGGAATAACCTCCTTGGTGGTAAAACAGAATACCAGGGTCAACAATGCTGGTACTATCGACCAGAAGCCGTAGTTCTGTTCGGCCTGATTGAAGACTAGCAGGTCGGTGTATTCCCTTACCAGAAAGATGGCTACCAGAAGAAGGAAAAAGCTACTCCACTTCGCCCATTTCGACATTAGAACAACCTGACCGACGCTCTAACTGTTCCTCAGAAAATATGCTACAAATCCAGGAATTTCCTCAAAAGCTTGTTTACTGAGCAGATTCTTATCCCTTTTTATTAAGCAGAACTCAAGGAAGGCTCTCATACATGTGAGAGATTATCCCACAAGAAGATTAGCTCCTCGCTTCTACGATTATAAGCCTTCACACTCCAACCTTTTTTCTCTGAAGGGCTTTCTTGCCCCTTTTTTCTCCCATACCCTGAAGATTAGTGCTCCGTTATCAGCTTTAAAGAAGCATTCAAGGCTTTCTCGATCTTCTCCTCTACTTTTTCTGTGGGCTGCTTTTTAACCTCAGCTATCTCGCTGACAATCAGGTACTTAGCTCGCTCCATCATCCGCTTCTCCCGATAAGAGAGGGGCTTCTGCTGGCTAAGATAGAAGAGGGATTTGAGCACCTCTGCAGCCTCATAAATAGAACCGCTTTGCATCCGAGTAGAATTTTCTTTGAACCTTCCTTTCCAATTGGAAGAGGTCTCAATATTACCGTTTCTCAGAATCTTGAAGAGCTTGCTTACCTCCCTTTTATTGATAATCTTTCGTAATCCCACACTCTTCACATTGGCCGTAGGTACCATGACCAAGGAATCATTAGCGAGGACCTTTAAAGAATAGAATAGCTTTTCTTTTCCTGCTATGGTGTGCTGGGTGATTTCTTCAATAAGTGCTATTCCATGGTTGGGATAGATGACCTTTTCTCCAACTTTGAATTTCACCTCTTAATCTCCTTTAACATTTTATAAGAATGCTCCAGACAAGTCAAGGACTTAATCCTTGAGCCGAAGGCGTTGTGATAGAAGTGTGGGTTTGCTTCCCTTTGAGAGCAGCTAAACGAGGAACAAAGTCTTGACAGATGGGGGGATATTTACTATCATCTATAAGTAAGAACGCAAAGCACCTCTCATGCCGGAGTGGTGAAACTGGTAGACGCACGGGACTCAAAATCCCGCGGTGGGTAACCACCATGGGGGTTCGACTCCCCCCTCCGGCACCATTTTTCTGTATAAGCCCCTTGAAATAAGTTAATTACCACAATAAACCAAAACAGACAATATGGGTTTATTTTGTCTTATTTTCGTCCCTGAAACGTCCCTGGATTTCAGAACTGTCATAATGCATAGATAAGGAAATATAATGGGATTTTTACTGAAGGGGGACATTAGTCTTGCAAACCAAAGTTCACTAATTCCAATCCATTATAACCCACCATAAAGAGGGGTCGTAGTTTAGTCTGGTTAAAAAGTCGACCTGTCAAGCCGGAGGTCGCGAGTTCGAGTCTCGTCGGCCACGACATTTTTATCAGCTTTTGCATAAGAATCAAAAACTTAGGGTTATTTTTTAGGTGATTGACCATGAAAGCGGAATAAGTTAGAATATTTTTGGTGTAATGAAATTAAATCAGGATGAAAAAGAAAAATCCGAGAGGCCCCCCTTTTTAGAAATATTTCTATTCAGGAAAGGAGTGTAGCTATGTTTAGGAAGACTTTTTGCTGTTTTAGGGTAATAGTTCCGGCTATCTTGATTTTGCTTTTAGGTGGGGTAGTTTCCTTTGCCCAGAGGGTGCCCCCTCCAGAGGAAGTCCTCGGCTTCAAGGTGGGAACCGATTATCATCTGGCCTCATATCAGCAGGCGATTGAGTATCTCAGGGCGCTGGAGCAGGCTTCCCCCATGATAAAGCTCTTTGAGATGGGGAAGACCTCAATGGGGAAGCCAATGATTTATGCAGTTATTAGCTCAGAAGAGAACATGGCGAAGCTGGAGCGCTATAAGGAGATATCCAGAAGGTTGGCGTTAGCGAAGGGATTGACCGATGATGAAGCCAGGGGTTTGGCTGCTGAGGGGAGGGCGGTAGTTTACATTGACGGTGGACTCCACGCCACTGAGGTGGCTCCAGCCCAGGAGAAACTGCAGCTGGCTTACGACCTGCTGACCTCGGAGGACCCTGACATCCGCCTCATCCGAGACAATGTCATATATCTCCTTGTCTTTCCCAATCCTGATGGGATGGACATGGTAGCTGAGTGGTACCATTCGAATGTAGGCACCCCTTATGAGGTGAGTCCTATGCCCTGGCTGTACAACAAATATGTAGGGCATGATAACAATCGGGACTCCTTTATGAACAACATGGTGGAGACCCAAAACATCAGCCGTCTTGCATTTCAAGACTGGTATCCTCAGATTTTCTATAACCCTCACCAGACTGGGCCTTTCCCGGCGAGAATCTTTATTCCACCCATGGCTGAGCCGGCCAACTCAAATTGCCACCCCCTGATGATCCGCTGGCAGAACATGATCGGCTGTGCTATGGCGTCGGCTTTTGAACGGGAGAAGAAAGAAGGGGTAATTTCTCGTATTAACTATGATAGCTGGTTTCCGGGCTACTTGGACGCGGTGGGCGACTCCCATAACATGATTTCCATTATAACAGAGACTAACCTCTACCGATATGCCACACCTCACTACTACACTCTGGCTGATTTCCCAGAGCAGTATAAGGATTTCCTAGTATCACATTTTTATACCAATCCCTGGAAGGGCGGTTGGTGGAAGCTAAGGGATGCGGTGGAATATAATCTCACGGCATCTAAGGCGCTCTTATACACAGCCGCCTTATACCGAGAAAAACTCCTCTATGACAGATACTGGATGGGAAAGGATGTTATGGATCGTTTCCAGAAGGAGCCACCCTATGCTTATATAATACCTCAGGCACAGTGGGACTCTCCCACCGCTGCTCTTCTGCTCAACAAGATGATGCTGTTGGGAATAGATGTCTATCAGGCTAAGGAGAGCTTTGTCTCTGGTGGTATCTCCTACCCGGCTGGCACCTGGGTCATCCCTATGAACCAGCCCTTCGCCTTTTTTGTCAAGGCGGTCTTTGAGGAGCAGAGGTATCCTGACCTGAGAAAGTATCCTGCCGTGTGGCAGAGTATCAACCGGCCCCAGAATATCCCAAGCACCCCCCCTCTTGGCTCCCACGATGTGTGGGGATGGACCCTGCCCTATCAGATGGGGGTGGAGGTAGCTACTGCCAATACCACGCTGGAGGTGCCTCTGACCCCTCTGGAGAAGGTGGAACCCCCAGCCGGAAAAGTGGAAAGGGGTGCCGGCTACGCCTATCTGGTATCCCCCAAGACCAACAACAGCTTCATTGCCATAAACCGGATATCTGCCAAGGGTGGCGATGTTCTCCGGGCTCGGGGCTCCTTCAGCGTTGGAGGGAAGAGCTATCCTCCGGGAACCTTTGTAGTTCTTTCCCGGAGTGTATCCCGCTTATTTATGGACTCCCTGTCCAAGGAACTCGCCCTCACCATCGGAGGAACCGGGAGTCAAGTTTCGGCCAATACCTTTAAGCTTAAATCCCCCAGGGTAGCCCTTTACAAGTCCTGGGTGGCCAGTATGGATGAGGGGTGGACCCGGTGGCTGTTTGAGCAGTTCGAGTTCCCCTTCACCAACATCCACGATGCCGAGGTGAGAGCCGGTGAGCTGGGCCATCGCTTCGATGTGATGGTCATTCCCTCTATGTCCACCGATGCCATTGTCAATGGTCACAAACAGGGCACTATTCCACCACCGTATGTTGGAGGGATAACCGATGCCGGGGTGAGCAACATAAAGAAGTTTGTTGAGGAGGGGGGCACCCTGGTATTGCTGAACTCCAGTTGTCTGTTTGCCATAGATAAGCTGGGGGTGCCCGTGAGAAATGTCCTGAAGGATGTCAAGCCGACCGAATTCATCTGCTCCGGTTCTCTCCTCAGGATGGATTTCAACCCCCAGCATCCGGTTGCCTACGGTATGCCCGAGGAGGCTCCGGCTGTGTTCACCCGCAGCCCGGCTTTTGACATCCTCTCCTCTTTCAAGGGGGAGAAGGCGCCGGCGGTGGTTGCCAAGTATCCAAGAGGGAGCCTCCTTATGAGCGGTTACTTAGAAGGTGAGAAATACCTGCACCATAAAGCCTCAGCAGTGGAGGTTACACTGGGTAAGGGGAAGGTAATAATGTTAGGCTTCGGGGTCCAGAGCAGGGGACAGCCCCACGGAACTTACAAGCTTTTGTTCAATTCCTTGTACTACGGCACCACACAGTAGATATTGCTTACTCTGTTCTCAACAGTTAAGTAGCTGAGGTTAAGAAAGGGATTATCTTTTAACTTGCGCTAACTAGATTGTTCTCTCTGGCGGAAATACCTTCTATTAAAACTAAGCGCAGTAGTTGGGGTAGGTACAAGGAAGAAAAAAGAGGGGAGGTGCTCTTTCACGTCATAAATATGGCTTGGTCTTCATCGGGCAAGAAGATGTTTTGGGTTTCAGTGATGAGGAAAAGAAGGGAATTATTGCTAAAATTAGCAGAATCTTTCTTGAAGAATTCTAATCTGATGGTAAATAAAAACATCAAGAATAAGTAATTTCATTAAAACGAGAGACCTGATTCGGGAAATCTCACACCCCAGGATTTGAAAAAAGGTGCTGAAAATTGAGTAGCGGGATGAATATCTAAGTATTAATAAGCTAGTATATCGAAAGCAATTAAGCCTAAGGTGCATCTTTGAGGGGGTTCCTCAGCAATTTTCAAACTTGATAAAGACCATAAAGATAATGGTCTTCGGTCAATTAGTATAGGGTCCTATAAAAGAACCCAAGGAGGTCTTAAATGTTAAGAGTAAAGGCTAAGTTTATGACTCAATTATTAATGGTTACTGTGGTGGCATTTTTTATCTTTGCCGTCTCTCTGACGCCAGCATATGCTCAGAAGATAAGCCCTGACCTCTATAGCCAGCTCAAGTATCGCCACATTGGCCCCATGGGCAACCGGGTGATCGCGGTAGTAGGGGTACCGGGTGATCCTAACGTTTACTATATCGGGGCAGCTTCGGGAGGGATATGGAAATCCACCGATGGGGGCATCCACTGGGAGCCCATTTTTGATGACCAGCCGGTCTCTTCCATTGGCTCTCTGGCTATTGCACCCTCCGACACCAATATCATCTGGGCGGGGACCGGCGAAACCTTTATCCGCAGTAACATCTCCCAAGGGAATGGTATTTACAAGTCCACCGATGCCGGCAAGACCTGGAAGCACATGGGTCTGAAGAAGACTGGCCGGATAGGCAGGGTTATAATCGACCCACGAGATCCCAACATCGTTTTTGCTGCTGCCATGGGGCATTGCTACGGAGCTCAGCAGGAGCGAGGGGTGTTCCGCACCGCCGATGGGGGCAAGACCTGGAAGAAGGTGCTCTTTGTGGATGAAAACACCGGTTGCTCTGATCTTGCCATGGACCCCAACAATCCCCGGATTCTCTTTGCCGGCATGTGGCAGTTGGATATAAAGACGTGGGGCAGGTGGAGCGGTGGGCCGGGCAGCGGTCTATACATGACCCGGGACGGCGGCACCACCTGGAAGCACCTCACCGGGCATGGACTGCCGGAAACCATCATGGGGAAGATTGCCGTAGCTGTGGCTGCCAACAATTCCCATCGTGTATACGCCTTGATTGAGACCGAAGATGAAGGGCTCTGGAGGTCAGACGATGGGGGTGAGAACTGGAAACATGTCAATCATGACCACACGCTGGCCCAAAGGCCTCATTACTACTCACGTTGTGCTGTAGCACCCGACGATTACAACGAGGTATATTTCTGTGCGGTTCAGCTTAGCGTCTCGCTGGATGGCGGTCTGACATACAAAAGGGTGCGTGTGGTTGGCGGCGACCACCACGACATGTGGATTGATCCTCTGATCCCCGATCGGATGGTGATAGGAAACGATCAGGGTGTTAGCATCTCTGTCAACCGCGGTAAGACCTGGCATGGAGCCCGCCTTCCCCTTGCCCAGATGTATCATGTGGCGGTCGACAACCAGGTCCCATACTATGTCTACGGTAACCGGCAGGATGGACCCTCCTTCCGAGGTCCCAGCAATAGCCTTTCGGGCAGGGGGGGTATCCCGATAGGAATATGGCATTCAGTAGGCGGCTGCGAGTCTGGTTTTGCCATTCCCGATCCGGTAGATAACAATATCGTCTGGTCGGGCTGTTATGGGGGCTCCCTCGATCGCTTTGACCTGCGGACAGGTCATAGCCGCTCGGTCAGTGTTTGGCCGGACAATCCCATGGGCTGGCCGGCTTCCGACCTGAAGTATCGCTTTCAATGGACCTTTCCCATCGCCATCTCACCCCACGACCACAACAAGGTCTATGTGGGCAGCCAATATGTGCACCAGACAACCGATGGAGGTCACAGCTGGACCATCATCAGCCCCGATCTGAGCACCAACGACAAGAGCAAGCAGCAGAGTTCAGGTGGCCTTACCCCTGACAATGCCAGCGTCGAATACTGCTGCCTCATTTTTGCCTTAGCCGAGTCTCCCCTGGAAGAGGGATTGATCTGGGCAGGCACCAATGATGGGCTGGTGTGGGTAACCCGGGACGGTGGTGCTCAGTGGACCAATGTCACCCGTAACATCCCCAATCTGCCGCCCTGGGGCACGTTAAGCAATATAGAGCCCTCCAGGTATGATGCCGGCAGCTGCTACATCACGGTGGACTTCCACCAGGTGAACAACCGAGACCCTTATGTCTATAAGACCACCGACTGTGGCAAAAGCTGGAAGTCTATCAGCTCAGATATCCCCCGGAGTGAACTAAGCTATGCCCATTGCATAAGGGAAGATCCGGTGCGGAAAGGATTGCTTTACTTAGGGACGGAGAATGCCCTGTATGTTTCCTTCAACGATGGTGCTAACTGGCATCCCCTGCAAAATAACCTCCCCCACGCCCCGATGCACTGGCTGACGATACAGGAGCATTTTAGCGACCTGGTGGTGGCCACCTATGGGCGGGGGTTCTGGATCCTGGACGACATCACCCCGCTGCAGCAGCTCACCCATGAAGTCCTTACATTAGATGCCTATCTTTTTGCTCCCCGGCCGGCTTACCGCTTCCTGTCCCAAGCTACCCCCACCAGCCTGCCGGAGGTTCAGTGCGCTGGAGATAATCCCCCTTATGGGGCATCCATTAATTACTATCTGAAATCCGAGCCTGAGGATGATGTCAAAATAACTATCCTGGATGAGGAAGGTCAAACGGTAAGGACGCTCAAGGGAGCCAAGAAGCCCGGCATCAACCGCATCTGGTGGGACCTGAGGTATGAGCAAACGAAGGAGCCCAAACTGAGAACCAGCCCCGTAGGTCAGCCCCAGGTAAAGGTAGGACCTAAAGGATGGAGACCTCTAATAACTTGGGGCAGGGGGATAAGACCTTTGGTCTCTCCTGGTACTTATACGGTGAAGCTCACCGTTGGCGAACAGGAATTCAGCCAGCGACTCACCGTGAAGAAGGACCCGCATTCAGCCGGTAGCGAGGAGGATATTAAAGCTCAGTTGAAGGTGCTACTGGAGATTCGGGATGATATCAACTCCGTGGTGGATATGATTAATCAGATTGAACTAATCAGAAAGCAGATTTATGACCTCAAAGCCCTAATAGAAGGGAATGAAGACGCTGCCTCAATCATAACTGCAGGAGAAGAACTGGACAAAAAATTGATAGTCGTGGAAGAAAATCTCTTCCAAATGAAGCTTACGGGAGCAAGTCAGGACGCTCTTCGCTGGCCGATTAAGCTCTACGCGAAGCTTAGCAGCCTGGCTGGTAGTGTTGGCAGCTCTGATTTCCCGCCGACCACTCAGCAGGTTGAGGTGCATAAAATGTATAAAAGGCAACTGGCGATCTATCAGAATCGGTTTAGCGAACTGCTTAATAAAGAGCTACCCGGTTTCAATAACCTGCTAAAGGAGAAAAATATCGCCAACATCATTGTAGTTAAAAAACCCTGAGCGCCTTCCAGTGGCTATTAAATGGATTGAGAATATCTACTATAAATATATGAAGAGGTCCAAACATAAACCTATTACAGATTCTGAGGTTGCAATCGGGCAGAAAGTATTTATAAAAAGGGAGCTACGCGGGGATGAAGATGTAACTGTAGAAGGGAGAATAGAAGGAAAGATAAAATTAAATAAGTACCTGATAATTAACAAAGGAAGTGTTGTTAAGGCAGAGGTGTCTGCTGATTGGCTTACGGTATCTGGAAAGCTTATAGGAAATGTGAATGCCAGGACAAAATTATAGATTCTACCTACCGGGTATCTGGAAGGGGATATAAAAACTCCAAATATTGTAGTATCTGAGGGAGCACATTTTACAGGAAACATAGATATGCGACATGATTTCTTCGGTGAATTTAGCGCTGCGCGCCCTGGACGGCATTGAGCAACAGGTGAAAAACTTGCAGAAGACCATTAAAAGGGAGATGGAAGAGGCACCAGAGCCCGTGCCCCAAGCACTGAACGATATACTGCAGAAGGTCAACAGCCCCAAAAAGACCATGTCCATAGAGGGACCATCTATCCCTGACAAGCCCCTGAAGATACTTGAAAAACTGAGCAGACTGTCTGCTAGCGTCGAACTTGCTAATGTTGCACCCACCCGCCATCAAATGGAGTATTTGCAGAAATTGCAGGATGAGTACCAAAAAGCTATCCAAAAGGTCGATAGCCTGATCACACATGAAGTGCCCAAACTCAGTAAAGTTCTCCACCAGCACGGCATACTCCCAATCCTCGCGGAAAAACCAATTAAATCACCTTAATATTAATGTTTACTTGTTGCGTAAGGGGAGACTGACCCATTAGTCTGTCTCCCTAAGGATACTTTTTAGAATCCTACACCCTGAGAGACTTCGCGGAGGAGTTTAGGGATTTAGCCCCTTCAGTATTCTATCCTAGCCCCTGGAAGGGAGGTTGGTGGAGGCTGAAGGATGTGGTAGAATAATTTCTCTCGGCTCAGTGCATAGTAATATTAGCTAAGATATGAGAAGGGATAATTATTAATCTAAACTTATTGCAAAAGGAGGCTATTCAAATGAGGTATGAAAAGGGAGATTTTCTTCGTCACCTGATACCTTCTACATTAATTATCAGCATCTTGCTGAGCTTGGTAATATTTATAACCAATTGCAGCTATCTATGGAAATCCAATCTTTGCTTTGAGATCTCTTTCCCGGAAACGGTTTGTGCAGAACCTGTAACAGGACGAGCCTTCGTTATGGTCGCCAGGAATGGCGAAAGGGAGCCTCGCCTGCAAGCTGGCTCCTGGAGAAATTGCGTGCCTTTCTTCGGTGTGGATGTGGAAAATCTTAAGCCGGGGGAGACCGTGGTGATTGATGAAAATGTATTGGGATATCCTCTGAAAAGCTTGGGTGAGATTCCCGAAGAGGACTATTATGTGCAAGGACTCCTTAATATATACACCGAATTTCATCGATCAGACGGTCATGTGCTTTGGTTGCCTATGGACCAGTGGGAAGGACAACAGTTTAACCGTTCACCAGGCAACCTGATTAGCGAAGTAAAAAAGGTTCACCTCGATGCAGCAGCTGGTTATACAGTTGAGCTCAATTTGAGCCGGGTGATACCGCCTGTTGAGGTTCCCTCAGATACCAAATGGGTTAAACGGATAAAAATTCAGAGCAAGCTGCTTACCGAGTTCTGGGGTTATCCCATTTATTTAGGAGCCACTATTCTCCTTCCTAAGGATTATGACAGCCATCCCAGCGTTTACTATCCAGTGCATTATATCCAGGGGCATTTCTCTCTTAGAGCACCGCACGGATTTAGGACCGACGACCCTGGGGAAAAGGACCCTCGTGGGAGGATGGGTTACGAGTTCTATAAAAATTGGATATCCGACAATTTCCCTCGGATGATCTGTGTTACCTTTCAGCATCCCTGTCCTTATTTCGATGACTCCTATGCGGTAAACTCTGCGAATGTTGGTCCTTATGGCGATGCAATAATGACGGAGCTTATCCCACACATTGAAGAGCATTTTCGTATTATTAGAAAACCATACGCCCGCGTCCTCTCGGGTGGCTCTACAGGTGGCTGGGAGTCCCTGGCCTTGCAAGTATTTCACCCAGATTTTTTCGGAGGAGCCTGGGTTTTTTACCCTGATCCGGTTGATTTTCGCAGATATATTCTTACAAACATCTACCAGGATGAGAACGCTTTCTACCCGCCAGGGCACGAGTGGTTAATACCAGAGCGCCCCATGATGCGAGATATTCATGGGCAAGTTCAGGTCACCATGCGACAACTTAGCCAGCTGGAGGCTGTGCTGGGTAGCAAAGGCAGGTCCTGTCAGCAATTAGACATTTGGCAGGCAGTTTATGGTCCGGTGGGGGAGGATGGCTATCCGAAGCCACTATGGGACAAGCTGACCGGTGAGATCGACCACGAGGTGGCAGAGTATATGAAGGAACATTACGACCTACGCTATTATCTGGAGAAAAACTGGGCTACCATTGGAATCAAGCTTGTGGGAAAGCTGCACATTTACTGCGGGGATATGGACAACTATTATCTCAATGAAGCCGTCTATTTGCTAGAACAATTTCTGGAAAGCACGAAAGATCCCCACTATGCAGGGTCTTTCCAATACGGGAGACCTCAAAAGCCCCATGGTTGGACCCCTTTTGGTCGCACCGGGGAACTTGAAAAGAGTATGGCTGAACATATTGCTAAGAGCGCGCCTAAAGGCGAGAATACATCATTGTGGAGATATTGAATCAGGGGATGGATTTAGGCAAAA
>CABWKN010000059.1 GCA_902505605.1 Candidatus Guanabacterium sedimentis | reverse complement strand
CGTTTATAAGAAATTCCTTATAGAATACACCTTAATAAATGTCCGAAGATTGAAAGGGGAAAAATAGTGCAATTTAGCAGAGCCAACTCTTCGCATAAAACATGAAATTCCTTTAAGAATAAACGGAAAAAGGATAAAAATTTATTTTGCACTAATTAAAAAATTATTACATCGTGCAACGATTATATGTGCTCCATAGCATGTTTCCATGATAGGAACTGGTCAGTTCACTTCGTTGAGCTAAGTGCTTCGCTCTTTGCAGAGCCCGAAAACTGAATACGATATTCAGTGTAAGAAGCAATTGAAAGGGGTGTAAGCCGTGCGTTTTCTGAGAATGGAAGGACCATACAAATTAGAATCTGCAACCATCAAAGCGAAGGTTGCTCTTACTTCTGCAGGTAACTACGCTCTTGGTAGGGAATCCGAGGAAGGAAAGTTTCTCGTGGGATATGTTGGGCGTTCTGATTTGGATGTGAGAGCCAGCCTGGAGTCATGGGTAGGCAAGATAAAGTGGCCTCAATTCAAGTTCAGTTACGCCGCATCGCCGAAGGCGGCATTCGAAAAAGAATGCGATAATTACCATGACTTTGATCCGCCAGATAATTTTACCCACCCGGAACGCCCACAGGACACTAACTGGCAATGCCCTCGTTGTAAAATCTTTGGTTGATAGAGTTTCATTATCATACCTGCTTAAAGTGTGTTGTCGATAGGGCGCAACCTTGGTGCTGCTCATTTATATACCATAAGGGTAATACTTAATTTCCTATGATGTTGATTCGCAAAAAGAGGATCGGGATAGTGCCAATACACCCAACAGAAGGACTCATCAGAAGACAGATAGGCGCTCCTTATCAGCATTCTTAGACAGATGATGCTATTATATCTAAAACCTTATCAGCATATTGTAAAACGGTTACTCGAATAAGTCACTTCAGTTATTTATTAGCCGCATGCGTAGCAGTAGTAGCTGCCATTAAAGCAGGATTTAAATAAAAAAATCTTATAATAAATTCTATAATAGAAAAATCTTAAGGCTTTAAATTCAAGGGGGTCACTCCCCAGGTGGGGGATGAGCCCTCTTTTTTTATTAGCAGATGTGCATAAAGAAATCCTAAGGGGGAAAGTGATTTACAACGAGTGGTAAGCCTGATATAATTTTTCATTAACACAGCAGCGGTAAAAAATTCTAAGCCAATGGCGAAAGAGAGGAGTTTGGTGCCTTTTGGCAGAGCGATAGACAAGGAAGTTATCTTCTGGGGTTTGCTCCTTTTTATCCTCTTTTCCCCCTTTTCCATCTCCTTCACCTATATCACATGGGTAGTAACCGCCGGGTTGATGTTCTATGTCTACCTCATTGCCCGGAACGAAAAATGGGAGAAGACCCCTCTGGATGCCCCCCTGATGGCTTTCCTGGGGGCTTCTGCGCTATCGGTGGTCACCTCCATAGATTTTTTTGCCAGCCTGAAAGAGTTCCGCTCCTTATTTCTTATTCTCATATATTATCTTTTTGCGCTCAATGTCGATAAAGCTTGGAAGGTGGAGAAGCTGGTGAACAGACTCATCCTGGTCAGCGCTATTGCGGGAGCTTATGGAATCTCCCAATCTATCACCCGTTGGGACCTCTTCGACCACTTTCAGGGTCGAAGCACCGGATTCTTCAGCCTCTACTTAACTTATGCCGAGTATCTGATTGTAGTCATCTCTCTCACCCTGGGGCTTTTTATATATTCTCAGGGAATTAAAAAAAGAATTTATTTTGCTATAGCCATGGCGTTTATGTTTGGTGGCTTTGCCCTCAGCTATTCCCGGGGTCCCTGGATCGGAATGCTATGCAGCCTGCTGCTGTTGGCGGGAATGAAAGGAAAGAGGGTCTTGGTCATCACTATCCTCGTGTTGGTGTCCTTAAACCTCTGTTTATTTCATCTTGACCTGGGGAGAAGCTCGGTTATGGTAAAGTCTATTTTCCGGCTCCATCCTGGTGGGGAGCCCTCGTCCGTACTGCCCTATCTGCAGTCTAATAAAGAGCGTCTGCTGATGTGGAGCAGCGGCTTTCAGATTCTTGCCGATAAGCCCCGCTATTTGGTGAGCGGGATAGGGATGCACGCTTTGCAGAAAATTTACCCTGAATACCGTTCCCCTGAGGCTCAGCACCCGAACCTCTGGCATCTGCACAACAACTTTATACAAATTCTGGTCACCCGCGGTATGCTGGGTTTGATAGCCTTTCTTTGGATATTCCTTGCATGGTGGAAGAGGATATGGAGGGGCTTCAGAGAGTCACCCCCGGGGATTGTAAAAGGGGTGCTGGCAGGCTCCCTGGCGGGTGTTGCGGGATTTCTGGTGAGCGGTTTAACAGAGTATAGCTGGGGCGACACCGAGGTATTGATGCTCCTCTATTGCATCCTGGGACTCACTATAGCTGTCACCCGAAGAAATATGGCAGGTTGAGGGAAGTGTTTTGTTTTGATGTAGCTTTCTATTTACATTAATGGATTAATCTTGTAGAATGAATTGAACAGAAAGAGAGGATTCTGATGAAGAGGCTTTATATAAGTGTTGCCGTGGTAATTCTGGTGGTATCTGCTCTGGGCGCTGTGATGGTAGTTCCCTTCCAGGAGAAAGCTATGGAGGCCAGTGACTTCCTGAAGATGTTTACCGGGGCTTTGTCGACGGTTCAAAGCAATTATATGGAAAAGGCTGATAGTCAAAGACTTATATTTGGTTCCATCAGAGGGATGTTAGGAACCCTCGACCCCCATACCAATTTCCTCGACCAGAGAACCTTCCGCAGCCTGCAGCGGAATCAGGAAGGAAGCTTCTTTGGCATCGGGGTTTCCATAGCCATGCGCGGAGAGGAGTTGACTATTATCTCACCCATTGAGGGAAGCCCTGCCCATCGCTTGGGGATTCAGGCAGGGGATGTGATTGCCGAAATTGAAGGGGAAAGCACCAAGGGAATGGATATCGAAACCATCCTGTCCAAATTGAGAGGCGCAAAGGGGACCAAGGTTACCATAACCATCTCCCGGCGGGCTTATCCCGAGCCCCTGGTTTTTACCATTGTCCGAGATGAGATCAAAGCCCCCAACATCCTGGTATCCTTTGTGCTGGGGGAGGCAGTGGGATATATAAGGTTTTCCCGATTCGCCTTCTCGAGCGCTAAAGACCTGGATGAGGCTATGGTGGAGCTGGAAGAGCAGGGGATGAAGCGGTTGATTTTAGACATCCGGGGTAACACGGGGGGCTTTGTGGATCAAGCAGTCAAAGTGGCAGACAAGTTTATCCAAGAGGGGAAAATTGTGGAAATGAGGGGAAGGGCGATGAGAACCTCTCAGATATTTTTCGCCACGGAGGAGGGAACTCACCCCTATCTTCCGCTCATTGTGATGGTCAATCTGGGGAGTGCCAGCGCTTCGGAGATTGTAGCTGGAGCCATACAGGATCACGACCGAGGGCTTATCGTGGGAGAGACAACTTGGGGCAAGGGATTGGTGCAGAGCGTTTACAGGCTGAGCCAGGAGACAGCGCTATCCCTTACCACTGCAAAGTATTATACCCCCAGTGGGAGAAGTATTCAGAGGGATTACGCCACTTCCTGGGAGGAGTATTTTTATCCCTCTTCGGAGACTCTTCCGCCCAAGAGCGAAGAGGTGTTTACCACCGTTTCAGGGCGGAAGGTATACGGCGGAGGTGGCATAGTTCCTGATGTGGTTATTCCTTCTACCCTCCTGTCGGAGTTGGCGCAAAGGCTTCAGAGTCGTAATACATTCTTCAATTTTGCCACTCAGTATGTCAACACTCACCCCGACATCGACCGCACTTTTGAGGTTACCTCATCCGTTATGGAGGAATTTAAGACATTTTTAGCTAAAGAGGAAATAGCCTACTCTCCTGACGACTTTGATGCTGAAACCGAATATATCAAGATGAGGATTAAACAGGAAGTATGTGCACACAAATGGGGATTGGCTGCCGGCTACCAGATTTTGGTTCAAGCGGACCCCTCAGTTCAAAAGGCATTGGAGTTATTCCCTCGAGCGGAGGAACTACTGCAGCAGAGAGAAACTATTCTTCAGCACAATCCTTCCTGATTTTTTATTGCCCTATTTTTTCCCCTTCTTATGCGAGAGTGACAGCGGTGCTTCTTAATAGAGGGATTTTTTACCCTTCCCAATCTATTAATATAAACCTCAAATTGGATTGGGCCAGATTGCCGCCAGCAAAGGGTTGAAGTTCGGTAGCTTCTGTACTAAAGTTGAAGAAGAAAGATAAACTTCTTTCAGAAAGGTATTCTATGAAATTATCACCTTTACATTCTTGGGAGGTCTCCCCCAGGGAGGCAGTTGAAATTCAGCGACGCCTGAGTGAGTTGGTATCCCTTGAGCAGCTGAAGGGGAAGGTTAATATAATTGGTGGGGTCGATGTCTCCTACAGCAAAAGCTCCCAGCTTCTTTATGCGGTAGTTGTGCTTCTCTCCTACCCCGACCTTCATCTTATAGAAAAGTCCTGGAGTGTCTCTAAGCCTTTCTTTCCCTATATTCCGGGGCTCCTTTCTTTTCGTGAGATTCCCCCTTTATTGACTGCCTTTGAAAGGTTGAACTCTAAGCCCGATGTTGTAATGTGCGATGGGCAGGGGATCGCTCACCCTCGAGGAGTGGGGCTTGCTTCCCACCTGGGCCTCTTCCTATCACTTCCTACCATAGGATGTGCCAAAAGCAGGCTCTATGGGGAGTATCAGCCAGTGGACGACCGGGTGGGGTGCTTCTCCTTGATGAAAGCGGGGGATAAGATAATAGGGGCGGTGGTGCGCACCAGGCAAGGGGTCCACCCTGTATTCATCTCGCCTGGGCATAAGATAAACCTTAAGGGTTCCATCGCCTTAGTGCTAAAGACATGTCGAGGCTTCCGACTGCCAGAGCCGACCCGGCAGGCTCATCTGCTTAGCAATAGGCTCAGATGCTCGTCCTCGACAGGTAGCTGATAATTTAGTAACACAGAGGCGATTAGCTGTTCAGCAGCTCTTCTCTCAAGCCTCTCACAAATGATTTGGCTGTGTTCTTTTTAACTCCTTAATAAAGTTGACCTTAAAAGCTCAGTGTATTATAATGTGTTTTCGTAATAAATGGATTACATCATGGGGCTCACCAGCCGGGCTGGGGGATAAGTCCTCGGAGGTAGATCAAAACTACCTATGTATTTAATATATAGTTTACTTTATACCTTAGTCTTCTTGGTGCTCATACCTTATTTTCTTGTGCGGGAACTCATCTATCCCCGCTACTGGAAAAGCCTTTTTCAAAGGTTTGGCTCTCTACCCCAGGAGGTGAATCCCCATAGAAATAAGACCATCTGGGTACATGCGGTATCGGTGGGTGAGGTTCTGGCGGCAAAGTCCCTCATCGGTGCGCTGCAAAAGGAGTATCCCGATTATCCCCTCATTATTTCCACTACTACTATTGTCGGCAACAAGATTGCTCGACAGAACTTTCCCGATGTCAATGCGGTGGTCTTTTTCCCTTTTGACTGGAGCTTTTCCATCCGACGGGCCCTCAGACGACTTAATCCGGAATTACTCGTTATTCTGGAAACAGAGCTATGGCCTAATGCGCTACGTCAGTGTAAGAGGCGGGAGATACCGGTGGTTCTGGTTAATGGTAGGCTTTCTCCTCGCTCCTATGGGAGATATTTCAGGATTCGAACCCTCTTCCGCCGGGTATTAAAAGATGTAGATTTTTATTGTATGCAGAGCGAGGAAGATGCACGGCGAATTATCTCCGTAGGAGCCAGGCAAGATAAAGTGATGGCTACCGGAAATCTCAAATACGATACCGATGAACCCCCAGCCTCTTCTAAGATCGCGGAGCTGCTCAATGGGCTTTTGGGGGTCAAGCCGGAGACCCCGGTGATAGTTGCCGGGAGCACCGAAAAAGGTGAAGAGGAGCTGGTGCTGACAAGCTTCAGAGAAATTAAAAAGAGATATCCACAGGCTAAGATGATATTGGCTCCTCGCCGCCCTACCAGGTTTGACGAGGTTGAGAAAATCCTCAAGAGCTATTCTTTTAGATACCGTCGGCGGAGCAGGGCCAAGGAGGAGGAAGGGGAAGAGCCTGAGCTCCTTTTGCTGGATACCATCGGGGAGCTGAGCTCGGCTTACGCCCTGGGAAGGTTAAACTTCGTGGGGGGCAGCCTGGTGCCGGTGGGAGGGCACAATATCCTGGAGCCAGCATCCCGTGGTAAGCCGGTCGTCTTTGGCAGATATATGGATAATTTCAAAGCCATCTCTCAGCTCTTTCTCAAGGAGGAGGGAGGCATAATGGTGAGTAATCAGCAGGAACTTACCCAAGCTTTCCTCCGACTTCTGGAGAATGAGGGGCTTTGCACCCGTATGGGGGAGAAGGCACGGCAGATTGTCAGAGCAAATAAAGGAGCCACCGATAGGAGCTTAACCATTATCCAGAAGCTATTTCCCCCTTCCACACCAGCAGAGCAGCCTGAAGCGGTGAGCTGATGAACGATTTCACCGGCATAAGAAACGATAGGGGAACGATAGCCGAAAAGACTCCTTTACCTTTTATTTTGCTTATGCTTCCCTTGCTCAAGCTCTACCAGTGGCTGCTTGAATGGCGCAACTGGATGTGGGACCGGGGGCTATTTACTCCCAGAAGGCTTTCAGGAAAGGTGATAAGCATTGGAAACCTCACGGTGGGAGGGACGGGTAAGACCCCCCTTACTCTTTATATAGCCACATTTCTTCACCATCAGGGTTTTCGGGTTGCAGTGCTCTCGCGGGGTTATAAGAGGGAGAAAAAGAGGGCTTTAGCCGTGGTATCCGATGGGGAGAAAATGCTCTCCTCGTTGCGATACGCCGGGGACGAGCCATATCTTATAGCTAGGAACCTGCCGACGGTGCCAGTTGTTGTTCATTCCGACCGCTACCGCGCGGGGCAATGGGCAGAAGAAAAGCTGGGGGCTGAAATGCACCTGCTGGACGACGGCTTTCAGCACCGCAGGCTGTGGCGAGATGTGGACCTCCTCCTGCTGGACGGAAACGAAAGCCTGCCGGAGTTCCACCTCTTCCCCCGGGGGCGTCTGCGGGAACCCTTTAAGGGGATAAGGAGAGCCGACATCATTGTAATCACTCAATCTGCTCCAGGGCATAGCCCCTCGCTTATGCTGGAGGCGGTAAAGAGATATAATCCCACAGCTCCTCTATTTCACATTCATCGCCTGTTGAAAGGTTTGTTCTGGGTGAAAGAGGACCGCGAGGTTAAGGAGATCCCTTTTCGCACTAAGAGGGTGGTCTCCCTCTGTGCAATAGCTCAGCCCCTTTACTTTGAGCAGGACTTACGGCGGCTCCAGTTGGAGATTGTTCACTCCTTCAGATTCAGAGACCACCACTGGTATAATCAAAAGGAGGTGAACGCCGTGATTTCCACTGCCCGCAAGCTTGAAGCGGAGGCAGTGGTCTCGACCGAAAAGGATTCCCTTCGGTTGTCCCGCCTGGAGTTAGGTGACCTCCCCTTTCTTTATCTGAAGATAGGGGTAAAGATAAGTGAGGAAAAGCAATTCCAGCAGACCTTGATGAGGAAGCTGAGGCTGAATGTGGAGGGGGAATAGCAGATGCGCTATTGGGTTGAATGGCTTGTGGTGGAGACCCTCTCCTTTAAGGCAGCTGTGTTACCCCGCCGGCTGTGCCTGGCTGGGGGGAGGCTTTTCGGACTCCTGTTCTATTACCTCTACCCGAAATTGAGGAGGATAGCCTTGAGCAATCTCGAAATCGCCTTCCCCTCAACCTCCAGAGGGGCGGATAAGCGAAAGATTGCCCGTAGGTCGTTTTCTCATTTCGGCTCGGTGATTATGGATATTTTATGGGGTGGAAGGGTCAAACAGAAGGCTATCCAGAGGCTGGTGGAATATCAGGGTCTGGAAAATCTGAAGCGTGCTTACGATAAGGGGAGGGGAGTGCTGCTGTTCACCGGTCATCTCGGGCACTGGGAGCTGATGGGAGTGGCGCAGGGGTATCTGGGCTTTCCCCTGAGCGTGGTCAGCCGTCCTCTTGATAATCCCTATCTGGAGAAGATGCTTTATAGCTATCGCTGCAAATCCGGCAACCGGGTCATCTATAAGAAAGATGCGGTGAAGGGGATGCTCGAGGCTCTCAAAAGAAAGGAAGGGGTGGCTGTTCTTATAGACCAGAACGCCATACCCCAGGAGGGGGTTTTCATACGCTTTTTCGGACGATGGGCGTCTACCACCCCCTTGCTGGCTTCCTTAGCCCTGCGCACTCATGCACCGATCATACCCGCATTCGCCCTTCCAGTAAAGAATGGGAGATACAGGTTAATCTATGGGGAGGAGATTGAGCCAGATGAGTTCGCTGACCGGAGGGAGGCGGTTGTCAGCCTTACCCAAAGATGTACCGATGTGATTGAGGAGTACATACGGCGTTATCCGCAATACTGGTTATGGATTCACCAGCGATGGAAAAGTCAGCCCCCACAAGAGGGCTAAAAGAATGCCTGTTGAAAACAAAGCAAAAGAGATAAGACATCCGCATGAGGAGTTTCGGTCCATCCTGGTCAGAGGCACCAACTGGGTTGGCGACTGCGTATGCGCTTTGCCCGCTTTGAGGCTGATCCGACGGAGCTTTCCCTCGGCTGAGCTTACCCTCATGGTGAAGCCCTGGGTAGCGGGCATCTATCAGCCCTCAAAGCTTATTGACCATCTTCTGATCTACGATAGAAAGGGGAAATACAAAGGCCCAGGAGGGTTCCTCTCCGCTGTCCGGCGACTCAGCAGAGGGGGATATGAGCTGGCTATCCTCTTTCAGAATGCCTTCCAGGCTGCTGCCCTGACCTTTCTCGCCCGCATCCCTCACCGCTGGGGTTACGCTACCGACGGTCGGGGTTTCTTGCTGACCAGGGCTCTGCCAGTAAACAAGGAAACCCTTAAGCGGCACCATGTCCATTACTATATGGAACTCCTCCGCGGTTTGGGAATTGCCGAGGAGGAAGCGCCGCAGATGGAATTATCGATTGATGAAGGGGTTAAGGATAAAATAAGACAGCTCCTTCAAAGCCGGGGGGTCAATTGGGAGAAGCCTCTGGTGGGGATAAATCCCGGGGCAGCTTTTGGTCCTGCGAAAAGGTGGCTGCCCGAGAGATTCGCCGAGTTGGCAGACAGGCTGGAGCAATCGGCTGGTTGTCGGGTGGTTATTGTAGGAAGTGCCAAGGAGCGGGATATTGCGAGGCAGATGACCAACATTATGAAGAGCACACCCATCGTCCTCACCGGAGATACAACTCTGCAGGAGCTGATTGCTGTCATCAGCCTTTGCCAGCTCTTTATCAGCAACGATTCCGGTCCCATGCATCTAGCAGCCGCCCTTAAGGTTCCTACTATCGGCATCTTCGGACCTACTGACGAACGGATCACCGCCCCCTGGGGTGAGGGGCATGCGGTGGTAAGCAAGCAGATTGAGTGCCGCCCCTGCCAGTTAGTCACCTGCCCCGCCGACCACCAGTGCATGAAAGCCATAACCGCCGAGGAGGTCTATTCGGTTGCCCAACAGAAGCTGACGCAAACTCAACGACTGAATTAAGCTGACAAGGGAGCGGATTTATAATAGAATAGGGAAGAAGAGTAAAACTGTTTTCTGGACAGCAATAATTCTCTCATAAAAGAAGGATGATGTGCGGAAGGGCCGTTGAGAGGGGAACTTATTCTCCACTCTGCTGCGACTATTTTGCTGGATAGAAAATATCTGAAGTCCATAAACAGCTCATTAAGCTTCTTCGCCATAATGGTAAAGGTAGGTGCTGAGACATGAAACAAGAGAAACTAGGGGAGCGATGGTATGAATCTTTTTGAGAGGGGGAAAGAGCCGGTACACATAGGGATCTACGGCACCGATGAGATAGCCGATGTCACCGGGGCAGGGGATACGGTTATCAGCGTCTTTACCCTCGCC
>CABWKN010000058.1 GCA_902505605.1 Candidatus Guanabacterium sedimentis | reverse complement strand
CTATAAAGATAATCGGCGAGGAAGAGGTGGAACCAATTGATATAACCCCTACCATAGAATATGTTCAACCCGACGATGGCAACCCTTACGACCAGACAGTGATGAAGGTTACCCTTCCCCAGCCTCTGCCGCCACAGCAGACCATCAAACTCGACATCTCTTTCACCGCCAAGCTCCCCCTGGGTATGGTACGCACCGGCTTTCGGGATGACTACTTCTTCGTTGCCCAGTGGTTTCCCAAGATAGGGGTCTTCTATGAGGGAGCGTGGAATTGCCATCAATATCATGCCACCTCGGAGTTCTTCGCCGATTATGGAGTTTACGATGTGAGCCTTACTCTCCCTTCCAATTTTATAGTAGGAGCCACCGGTATGCGTCGCTACGAGAGGGACAATGGGGACGGCACCATTACTTACAACCACTATCAGGAGGATGTCCACGATTTCACCTGGACCGCCAGCCCCCACTACCTGGTCTATGAGGACATTTTTACCCACGAATATCTCCCAGAAGTGAAGGTTATTCTACTCCTGCAGCCCTATCATAAGATGTTCAAGGACCGCTACATTGAAGCCACCAAGAGTGCCCTGCGCTATTATGGCGAATGGTATGGAGCTTACCCCTATCCCCAGGTCACCTGTGTTGACCCCGCATATCGGAGCGGCTCCGGGGGGATGGAATACCCCACTCTGTTTACCGGAGGGGCAACCTGGCTAATCCCCATTGAGCACCGTTCGCCCGAGGGGGTAACCATTCACGAGTGCGGACACGGCTGGTGGTATGGGATGATAGGGAGCAACGAGTTTGAGGACGCCTGGATGGACGAGGGCTTCAACTCCTACTCCGATGATAGGGTGCTGGAGAAAGCCTACGGACCCAGATATTTCGGTCGCCTCTTCTTGGGAATCTTACCCATTGTCTTCAAGAGGTTCTCTTACAAACCAGCCTGGGGAAGTATGAGCGGTTATCGCCCCTTTGCCAAGCTGGATGATATGTCTCGCTTAACCTGGGAATTTATGGAAGGACCCAGCTACGGCATCAACTCTTACAACAAAGGTGCTCTTGCGATGTGGACCTTGGAGAACTACCTCGGTCCCGAGCTGAGTGATAAGGTGTTCAAGACCTACTTCCAGCGATGGAAGTTCCGCCATCCCCGTCCGCAGGATTTCATCGATGTGGTCGAGGAGGTCACCGGGCAGGATATGAGCTGGTTTTTCGACCAGATTGTTTTTGGTTCCAACGAGCTCGACTACGCTATAGAGAGAATCAGCAGCAGTCCTGTGGCAAAGAGGCAAGGGTATTTCGATGAGAATGGTGAGAGAGCTTTTATTACAGGAGAGGAAGAGGGAGAAAAAGAGGAGAAAGAAGAGGTAATCTACGAGAGCCATGTGATAGTCCGTCGACAGGGTGAGGTGGTCTTTCCCGTTGAGGTGCTGGTGACCTTTGAGAACGGGGAGCAGGAGAAAAAGGTCTGGGATGGAGAGTACCGATGGGTGCGCTACACCTTCAATAAGCCGACTCGCCTGCAATCGGCGGAGGTCGACCCCGACCATAAGATATTCCTGGATATTAACTATACCAACAACAGCAAGACCATGAACCCCCGAAAGCTCCCCGCTTACAAGTGGGCATTCCGCTGGATGTTCTGGCTGCAGCACCTGCTGGAGACCTGCACCTTCTTCAGCTAACTTGTTCTCGGCGAAAGAAAATAAATCACCCTTTGAATAAGGTAAGATTTTAATAGGAGAAGACAATGGGAATTTTTAAAGCCTTAAGCACGGGAATCAAACGGGTAAATAAGAACAAAAGGATGTGGTTTTTTCTCCTGGTGGTCAACATACTGGTAGCCCTGGTGCTCACTTTTCCCCTCTACTCCGCCTTGAAGACCTCTATCGGGGACAGCCTCATGGGAGAGAGGCTGACCAAGGGTCTTGATTACCGATGGTATGACGAATTTCTGTACAAGTTTCAGGACAGCGATTTCATCAATTACTTCAGAGCCACCCGTGTTGTGGGCAGCGGCGCTTTCTTTTCCAATGTGGATAGCCTGGTAACTGGACGGTTCTTCCAATTTGGTCCCACAATCCTGGTCCTTATGGCGGTGTATGTGCTGCTCAATATCCTTTTCGCAGGAGGGATATTGGGTATTTTCCACTCACCCGAGGAGAAATTCACCATCAAGGGATTTTTCAGCTTTGGGGGTACCTACTTCAATCGCTTCTTCAGGCTATTCATCATCTCTGGGATACTCTATGGCGTCCTTTATTTCCTTTTCGTTCCTTACATTTCTGGGATAATCAATCGTATAGGGGGAACCGCCGACTCGGAAAGGGTTGCTATGGTGCTGGGCCTTATATTCGCCGTGGTGATGTTCTTCCTTCTTTTCCTGGTCAATATGATATTTGATTATGCTAAAATAAGAACGGTGGTGGGGAATGGCAAGAGCATGCTCAAGGAGACGGGGAAAGCTATCGGCTTTGTGTTCAAAAATTTCGGCAGGACCATGGGGCTCTATTACTTCATCGGCGTGCTTGGAATAATCTTCATGGTAATATACAGTGTGGTGGAGCCTCAAATATCACAGGTGACCCCTCTGCTTGTTCTTTTAGCCTTCGTATGGCAGCAGGTATACATGTTGGCGAGAATATGGGTCAGGTTGACCTTCTTCTCCAGCCAGCTCAATCTCTTTATGGGGCTGCAAAAGGAAAAGAAGGTTTCCGAGACAGCCGCTTAAGCCTACTCATCATTGACTCAAGGCTGAGTCCGGAGCAATTAAGCTATAGAAAGCCCGCTCAATAGCTTAGAGCTGGAGGAAGGTGCGGTGTATCTTTAATCATTTAGTTTTGGAGAATGCTTAACAGAAAGGGAGGGTTTATGAAATTATCTGCCGGTCTATTAAGGATGAACCGTTTTTAAAAAAAGAGGAGGGAGCAAATGGGCAGAAAAGTCATAGTGGGATTTATTACCTTCTTACTGGTCAGCGTGGGGGCATTTTCCTGCCTTTTGGCTCAGGAGCCCCTCAGCAAACGAATTGCTAACTATACCATGGATGTTCGTCTCGACCCCGAGAAAAAGGTGGTCAGCGGCAGCGAAGTGCTCACCTGGCTCAACGACTCCGAGGTGGAGCTCAGTGAGCTCTATTTCCACCTCTATCTGAATGCCTTCAAGAACAATATGACCACCTTCATCGCCGATGCTCGCCGCGTATATCCCGGGAGAATCCCCCGGTTGAAGAAAGAAGAGTTGAGCTACATAGATGTAGAGTCTATAAAGATAATCGGCGAGGAAGGGGTGGAGCCCATTGATATAACCCCTACCATAGAATATGTTCAGCCCGACGATGGCAACCCTTACGACCAGACAGTGATGAAGGTTACCCTTCCCCAGCCTCTGCCGCCACAGCAGACCATCAAACTCGATATCTCCTTCACCGCCAAGCTCCCCCTGGGTATGGCACGCACCGGCTTTCGGGATGACTACTTCTTCGTTGCCCAGTGGTTCCCCAAGATAGGGGTTTTCTATGAGGGAGCGTGGAATTGTCATCAATATCATTACACCTCGGAGTTCTTCGCCGATTATGGAGTTTACGATGTGAATCTCACTGTCCCCTCTAACTTCATATTAGGTGCCACCGGTGTCTGCCGTAGCAAGAAGGACAATGGGGATGGCACCACTATCTATAACCACTATCAGGAGGATGTCCACGATTTCACCTGGACAGCCAGCCCCCACTACCTGGTCTATGAGGACACTTTTACCCACGAATATCTTCCCGAAGTAAAGGTTATCCTCCTCCTGCAGCCCTATCACAAGATGTTCAAGGACCGCTACATCGAAGCAACCAAGCATGCTCTGCGCTATTATGGCGAATGGTATGGAGCCTACCCTTATCCCCAGATCACCTGTGTTGACCCGGCGTATCGGAGCGGCTCCGGAGGAATGGAATACCCCACTCTGTTTACCGGAGGAGCATACTGGCTGACCCCCATTGAGCTCCGCTCGCCCGAGGGGGTCACCATCCACGAATGCGGACACAGCTGGTGGTATGGGATGATAGGGAGCAACGAGTTTGAGGACGCCTGGATGGACGAGGGCTTCAATTCCTACTCCGATGATAGGGTGCTGGAGAAAGCCTACGGTCCCAACTACTTCTCTCGCCGCTTCCTGCAGATATTCAGCATTGTCTTCAAGAGGTTCTCTTACAAACCAACCTGGGGGAGTATAAGCGCCTATCGCCCGTATGCCAAGCTGGATGATATGTCTCGCTTAACCTGGGAATTTATGGATGGCACCAGCTACCACATCAACTCTTACAGCAAGGGAGCCATCACCATGTGGACTCTGGAGAATTACCTCGGTCCTGAGCTGAGTGCTAAGGTGTTCAAGACCTACTTCCAGCGGTGGAAGTTCCGCCATCCCCGACCACAGGATTTCATCGATGTGGTCGAGGAGGTCACCGGGCAGGATATGAGCTGGTTTTTCGACCAGATTGTTTTTGGCTCCAACGAGCTTGACTACGCCATAGAGAGAATCAGCAGCAGTCCTGTAGCCAAGAGGCAAGGGTATTTCGATGAGGAGGGTGAGAGAGCTTTTATTACAGGAGAGGAAGAGGGAGAAAAAGAGGAGAAAGAAGAGGTAATCTACGAAAGCCATGTGATAGTCCGTCGACAGGGTGAGGTGGTCTTTCCCGTTGAGGTGCTGGTGACCTTTGAGAACGGGGAGCAGGAGAAAAAGGTCTGGGATGGAGAGTACCGATGGGTGCGCTACACCTTCAATAAGCCGACTCGCCTGCAATCGGCGGAGGTCGACCCCGACCATAAGATATTCCTGGATATTAACTATACCAACAACAGCAAGACCATGAACCCCCGAAAGCTCCCCGCTTACAAGTGGGCATTCCGCTGGATGTTCTGGCTGCAGCATTTTCTGGAGACTTTCACCTTCTTCAGCTAAATTGCGCTCTGCGAAAGAAAATATATGCGCTTTTGAAAAGTCAAGATTTCAATAGGAGAGAGCGATGGGAATTTTTAAAGCCTTAAGAACGGGAATCAAACGAGTAAATAAGAACAAAAAGATGTGGTTTTTTCTCCTGGTGGTTAACATACTGGTAGCCCTGGTGCTCACTTTTCCCCTCTACTCCGCTCTGAAGACCTCTATCGGCGACAGCCTCATGGGAGAAAGGCTGACCAAAGGTTTTGATTACCGATGGTATGACGAATTTAAATACAAATTTCGGGACACCGGTTTCATTACCTTGTGGAGCCCGACGATTGTAGGTAGCGGCACATTCTTTTCCAATGTGGAAAGCCTGGCAACTGGACGGTTCTTCCAATTTGGTCCCACAATCCTGGTCCTTATGGCGGTGTATGTGCTGCTCAATATCCTTTTCGCCGGAGGGATACTGGGTATTTTTCACTCTCCTGAGGAGAAATTCACCATTAAGGGATTTTTCAGCTTTGGGGGCACCTACTTCAATCGCTTCTTCAGGCTGTTCATCATGTCCGGGATCTTATATGGCATCCTGTATTTCCTTGCCGTGCCTTATTTTTCCGGATTAATCAATCGTATAGGGGGAACAGCCGCCTCGGAAAGGGTTGCTATGGTGCTGGGTCTTATATTCGGCGTGGTGATGTTCTTCCTTCTTTTCCTGGTCAATATGATATTCGACTATGCTAAAATAAGAACGGTGGTGGGGAATGGTAAGAGCATGCTCAAGGAGACGGGGAAAGCTATCGGCTTTGTGTTCAAAAACTTCGGCAAAACCATGGGGCTCTATTACTTTATCGGTGTGCTGGGGATAGTCTTCATGGTAATATACGGGGTGGTGGAGCCTCAAATATCACAGGTGACCCCTCTGCTTGTCTTGTTAGCCTTCGTATGGCAGCAGGTGTACATGTTGGCGAGAATATGGGTCAGGTTGACCTTCTTCTCCAGCCAGCTCAACCTCTTTATGGGACTACAAAAGGAAAAGAAAGTTTCCGAGACAGCCGCCTAAGGTTCCTCATCATTGACTCAAGGCTGAGTCCGGAACAATTAAGCTATAGAGAGCCCGCTCAATAACTTAGAGCGGGAGGGAGGTGTAGTGTATTTTTAATCATTTCAAATCATATAAGAGGGATAATATGAGAAGACAAAGCATTTTTTTCGCGGTTTTTTTTCTGGTAGTCTTCTCCCTTTCCGGAATTACCCAGCAAGAGGGAAGGGTTCCGTCACCTGAGGAGGTGCTGGGCTTTCAGGTGGGAGCGGACTTTAAGCTGGCCGACTATCCCATGATGCTCCGCTACTTCCAGCTTCTGGACGAAGCCTCCGACCGGGTGATAGTAAGCCGTATCGGCACCACTACCGAAGACCAGCCCTTTATTATAGCTGTCATCTCCTCTCCTGAGAATCTTGTTCAGAGGGAGCACTATCGGGAGATAGCTCGCCGTCTGACTTCGGTCAAGCGGCTGGAGCAGGAAGAAGCGCGGCGGTTAGCCAACGAAGGGAAGGCGGTGGTCTGGATTGACTGCGGCATCCATGCCACCGAGATCGCTCCTACCCAGCACTCCTTTAAGTTAGCTTATCACCTGGCTTCGGATAACTCCCCTCAGACCTTAGAAATTCTTGACAAGGTTATTCTCGTCTTGCTTCCTTGTGCCAACCCCGACGGATTAAACATAGTGGTCAACTGGTATAACCGCAACCTGGGAACCCCCTACGAGACCAGCCGAATCCCCTGGCTCTATCATAAATATGTGGGGCACGATAATAACCGCGACTTCTTCATGCTGACCCAGAAAGAAACACAGGCCATTACCGAGGTTCTCTACCACCAGTGGTTCCCGCAGATTGTGTACAATCACCACCAGACCGCTCCTTTCCCCGCTCGGATATTCATCCCCCCATTTGCCGGACCGACCAACCCTAATATTGACCCACTGGTGATAAGCGGGATAAACCTGGTGGGCTCGCGGATGGCTCACGCCTTTAACGAAGCTGGACAGGAAGGGGTGATCTCCGGGGTTCACTTCACCACTTGGTGGAACGGTGGAGGTCGCACCACTCCCTATTATCACAATATCGTCGGGATTCTCACCGAAACCGCCCTTTATCGTTATGCCACCCCCAAGTTCTATACCAAGGATGATTTTCCCGAGGAGTATCGTGACCTCATCCCCCAAGCCAATTATCCTAACCCCTGGAAAGGAGGCTGGTGGAGGCTTGGGGATGCGGTCGATTACTGCTTCACTGCCTCCAAAGCAGTGCTTGATGTGGCAGCCAAGTATAAAGAGCGGTTCCTTTTCAACATCTATTTGATAGGCAAAAGAGCCATAGAGAAGGGGCAGAAGGAGTCCCCCTATGCCTTTGTGATACCTCCTCAGCAGTGGGACCCTCCGACTGCCGCCAAAATGCTAAACACTCTGATTATGGGGGGAGTGGAAGTCCATGTGGCAAAAGCCGCCTTCAAGGCTGACGGGATAGAATACCCGAAGGGAAGCTATGTCATCCTGACGTCCCAGCCCTACCGGGCTTATGCCAAAGACTTGCTGGAGCCGCAGCAATACCCTGCCCGCCGCCTTTATCCTGGTGGACCACCGATCCCTCCTTACGATATCACGGGCTGGACTCTTCCCTATCAGATGGGAGTTGACGTGGTCCCTATTATCCAGCCCTTCCAGGGCGAGCTGGAGTTGATTAGCCAGGCCTCTGCTCCCCAGGGTATAGTGAAAGGTAAGGCTTCCCGTGCTTACCTCATCTCCCATAATACCAATAATAGCTTCGTCGCCGTCAATCGCTTGTTGAAAGAGGGGCATGAGGTATTCTGGGCAGCGGAGCCCATCTCGGTAGATGGCGAAAAGTTCTCTCCCGGAGCTGTAGTTATACCGGCAAAGGGTAATATCCACCGCCTGATAACCCCCATTTCCGAGGAGCTCTCACTCCAGATTTACCCTCTGAATCGCAGCCTCCAGGGGAGTGCTTACCAGCTAAAGCCCTTGAGGTTGGCGCTTTATAACTCATGGACAGCCAGCATGGATGAAGGGTGGACCCGCTGGGTACTGGAGCAGTTTGAGTTCCCCTATCAGAGGCTGCACGATGCGGAGGTCAGGAAGGGGAAGCTGCGCCATAACTACGATGTTATCATCCTGCCTGACATCCGCCCCAGAGCCATTCTTGAGGGAAACTCTCCAGGGACTATGCCTCCTGAGTATTGTGGTGGTATTGGTATAGAGGGGTTAGCCAATCTGAAGATGTTTGTGGCAGAGGGGGGAACACTAATCACCCTCGGCTCCTCCTCGGAATTGCCCCTGGAGAATTTCCAGATACCGGTGGAGAATCCGCTTAAGGATGTAGAACGGACCGACTTTTTCTGTCCTGGTTCTATACTATCAGTTGAGGTGGATGCCAGTCATCCCATTGGATATGGAATGAGGGAGAAATCAGCGGTTTTCTTCAGGCGCAGCCCCGTCTTCAGGCTTACCCCCACCACTGAGCAGACAGAAGCCAAGGTGGTGGTAACCTATCCTGAAAGGAATGCTTTGATGAGCGGATGGCTTTTGGGAGGTGAATATCTCTCTAACAAAGCTGCAGTAGTTGATGTCGCTATGGGGAAGGGAAGGGTGATTCTCATAGGCTTCAGAGCACAACATCGGGCACAGCCACATAGAACTTTCAAGATACTGTTCAATTCCATTTATTATGGCTCGGCAACTTTGACCCGACTTCCCTGAAAAGGAGCGTATCTGGATTTCTGTTATCATCAGAGGAGGTAAAGTGTGAGGAAAAGAGGAATTACCTTAATAGTTCTATTCTTTTTGGCTCTCCTATGGGGAGCAAGTTTATTAATTGGAGACTCCTCCAATCAGAAGCCCAAACTCAAGGAAGAGGCTATCAAATGGATAGAAGACCATCAGTCCCTGCTTACTAACCTTAGCGACCAAGTCTGGGGCTATGCGGAACTTGGCTTGAAGGAGTATAAATCCTCCAAACTGTTAGCCGATGCTTTGGAGGAAGCGGGTTTTCAGGTAGAAAGAGGAGTAGCGGGAATGCCCACCGCCTTTGTGGCCACCTACGGCGAAGGTGAGCCGGTCATTGGTTTGCTGGCAGAATACGATGCCCTTCCGGGGCTGTCGCAGAAGGTTTCCTCCACCAAGGAGCCGCTGGAAGAGGGTGCCCCGGGGCACGGCTGCGGTCACAATCTTCTGGGAGTAGGGTGTGTGGGAGCAGCGCTGGCGGTGAAGGAAGCGTTGGCTGCTCAGCCTTTCTCGGGAACCATAAAGCTTTTTGGCTGCCCTGCCGAAGAGACATTGATAGGAAAAGTCTATATGGTGAAATACGGGATCTTCGATGGGCTCTCGGCTGCACTAACCTGGCACCCCGGCAGCTCTACCAAGGTGAGCAATGGAAGCAGCCTGGCCATGAACAGCTTCTGGGTGGAATTCAGAGGGAAAACCGCCCATGGAGCTGGTGACCCCTGGAACGGGAGGAGCGCCCTTGATGCCGTGGAGCTGATGGATTACGGAGTCAATCTGATGAGGGAGCATATGGAGCTCACCTCCCGTATCCACTATGTGATTACCGATGGGGGGGAAGCCCCCAATGTGGTGCCCGACTATGCCCGGGTGTGGTATTATGTGCGGGAGGCCAATCGGGAGAAAGTAGAAGAACTCTATCAGAGGGTATTGAACATAGCCCAGGGGGCGGCGTTAGCAACAGATACCACCTATCAGGTAAACCTCATCACCGGGGTGTATAACACGCTGGTAAACGACACCGGGGTGCAGATAATGCATAAGAACTTAGAGTTGGTTGGGGCACCTCTCTTCTCCTCTGAGGAGACCGCTTTTGCCAGGGAGATTCAGAAGGGCGTGGGAAAGCCGGAGGTGGGATTAGCGGAGGAGATTGAGCCCATTAAAGAGCCACCCAAACTCGCAGGAGGAGGTTCCTCGGATGTGGCTGATGTCAGCTGGATAACGCCCACGGTCTCTTTAAATGTAGCTACCACTCCCAAAGAGTGTCCCTGGCACAGTTGGGCAGTGGTAGCTTCCTGTGGCAGCTCCATGGGGCATAAGGGGATGCTGGTGGCGGCAAAAACTCTGGCAGCTACTGCCATCGACCTCATCCATGATAGAGAACTTCTGAAGCAGATGAGGGAGGAGTGGAAAGAGAAGACCCGGGGCTTTACTTATAAAAGCCCTATCCCCGAGGGTCGAAAATCCCCTTCTCTGCCGAATTAGAGGGAAAGGCTCACTTCTTGCTCAACGAGCGGATAAAATTGAGCACCTTTCTCCGTTCCGCGGGGGAGAGGTTGAGATACATATTGACAACTTGCTCGGTATTTCTGTCTGAAAGTGGTAGCTCCATTTTTTCTGAGTAGCGATTGACAAGTTGGTCTAACCTTTTCTGGTCGAGCTCCTCGAGTGAGAAGAACTCCCCTGCAATTTTGTATCTCTTGCCGGGAACTACCTCCTCTTGACGCAACACCTTGAGCAAGGAAGAGATTGGGGGGTCGAAAGAGGGAAGGTGGAGGGTGATCATCATGGTTTTGGATATGGGGTAAGGAACATTTGATTCGAAGAGGATACCTCTATGGCTGAGGTTTATGATCCTATGTTGACCCTTCCACGGCGCTTCGGAAATGGGCTCTATTTCAAACCAGGCAGGGAGTCCAAGCTGTATTCTCTTAGCTCTCCGTTGTTCTTTTTTCATAAAAAGTTCGCCTCCTCACTATAGAGCATTCTATTGCTCTATAAAATTTATTTGTTGGAAGGACAACTAAATTATAACAGCGTTA
>CABWKN010000057.1 GCA_902505605.1 Candidatus Guanabacterium sedimentis | reverse complement strand
AATTAGAGCTGGTGTATTGGACCTCCTACATCGCCTCCAGCGAGCTTTCCTACGAATTCTGTGACAAAACGGTACACCGAGATAGTTTATGGACGCACTCCTTTGAAGTGGATTATGGAATAACAGACCGTTTCACAGCGGCGGCTTATTTCGATTTCGAAGGCCCCGCTGGTGTTACTTTAATAGATATGTTATCTTTTCATTCAGCCTAAAAATATTCCCTCTTACACCCTCTCCCCCTAAATTCAATAATTATCGCCCTTTTCTCTTGACATTCGCAATATTTGTTTTCAACCAGGAAAGAGGAGTGTTGAAATTGGATAATAGTAAAGTCAAAGATTTTCCCGTTTACTCATGTTCATCATCTCAATCTTCTTCAAAAGCCTCTCCTTTAGCTCCTTTTCTTCTAACGAGCTATCAAATGTTGAGTTGGCTAACTTTCTTTCAAAAATAGAATTTAGTAATAGGAAATGATGCGGTTTGGGTGTAATAGTTGAGAAATGAAGCATACATTCGTGGCAAAAAGGGAAATTCTTTGCTTGACATGTTCATAAATGGTGCTAAAATATTTTCTATAGATTTTTTAAGGAAGTATAGGTCAGGGGGAATATTTTTAGACTGAAGAAAAAGAAAATATATCTATTAAGTAATAACATATGATTAAAACATGCTGTTATCTTTTCTGTGGATAGCTAAAATTCCACCGAGAAGATACTCTTGAAGGTCAGCTTATCCGAAGCATTGGTCAGGCCGAAGCCCACCCCACAATGCCAGTGCATGCCGCGGCCAAAGCGCAGGTCCAGGGTGGGGAAGATATAATGCCTCTGCTCATCCCAGCTTTTGAAGTGGCTCAGCTCGCCCGTTTTCCCATGGAATTCGATGCCGGGCTGGAGCATATGATATTTCCGGTAATAGATGCCGACAGCATAGTTGAACTCAAACCCCTCCTGGGATTCGCTCCCGCTGGTCTTTTTCTCGAACATGGGATTGAAAACAACTCTCAAATCACCAACATCCTTCTCCAAGATCAACCTTACCTCCAGCTCCTCATAGTCTGCGTATTCTCTGGAGGGGATATAGTATTCCACATATATTGCCGGGTCGAGGAAGCGCTGACCCTTCTCCAGGAACCGATAGCGGAAAAAGACGGCTCTGGTGCGAATATATCTGAAGGAAGCATCGGCAGGGTCTTCGAAATCGAAATAAGCCGCCACGGTAAAACGGTCGGTTATCCCATACTCCACCTCAAAGGAGTGCGCCCACAGATTATCTCTGTTTACCTCTTTGTCAAAAAATTGATAAGAAAGGTCGCTGGAGGCGATGAATGTGGTCCAGTAGACCAGCTCTACTTCTCCCTGCTCGGGAGTGCTCCAGCCATACACCTTGTAAAGCTGGGCAGATGCCTCTCCCGTTATCCAGAGGAACGACAATGCGATCACTATAAGAGATAAAAATCTCCGCACCACTCCCTCCATACTCCCCGTGTGCTCTGAAATGTGTAAAATTGAATGGAGGATTATTACCTCGCCGACTTATCTTTTATTTGTGTGCTATCTCCTTTTCGGTAAACAGATATTCCTTCAAGACCTCGGCAAATTCTTTGTCATTCCGTCGTATCCACTCTATGAGCATAGAGGCGTGTTCTTTCTCCTCGTCGCGGTTGTGAGCCAGGATCTTCTTCAAGGCTTCGTCCTGGACAGCATCAATCCGCTGTTGATACCAATCCACCGCCTGGAGTTCCTCCACCAGGGACTGAATTGCACGGTGTAAATCCTTGGTCTCGGGCGAAAGCTTTTCAGAAGCCTCTTGCAAGTATTGAGGGGCTATTTTTTCGCCTTCGGTGGCAGGATTATCAGCGGGAGCAGGGCTTCCCGATAAAAATCCGACCAGCAGCAACCCTCCCCCTATGATAAATAGCCCTATAAAGAGAAGCATTACACGGTTTCCAGTCTTCATTTTCATTCTCCTTTGAAGAGAATGGTTGATTTATGTTATACAATGCAAACAATAAACTTGAAAGGAACCCTTTACTTTAGGTTAGTCATTCCTTGATTCTCATCGGCTGGTTGCAGCACACCAGCGTCCCCTTGCCGGTTTTTACCACGGTAACCTCCTGACAGCAAATGTCGCATACATAGGTCTTCCCTTGTTGTGCCATTACACTAACCTCCTCAGGTTAATAGGCTATTTACTCTCTTGAACTTACGCATCAGTCACCATGCCCGGGAAGGAACAAGCTCAGCTTACCTCCCCCCATCTGCTTTTCAGCTCTTCAACGAATTTAGCCCTGGAGGCATCTGTTGCCATGTGCTCCTTTACCTTGCTCCAGGCATCTGGGCATTTTTTGTATTCTACACCGACAATCTGATGGATTATCCGGTCAACTTTCTTTTTACTATCAGGGGTTACCTCTATGCCAGCTTCTGAAAAAACCTCGTTCATATGCCTGAAATAGCAGGACATAGCCCTCCTCCTTTAGCAAATGTGATAGTTATGTTTTTATTGTAGTTACAGATGTATCTTGGTTATTCTCTATTTCCTTCTGCTTGAATGTTATATCTCCTCCAGTAAGCTTACAAAGGTGTCATGATGGTCTTCTTCATCTGCTAAAATCTGCCTGAACAATCTGCGAGTGGTTTCATCACCTTCTTTTCTGCACTTTTCTATAATCTTTCTATAGAGCTCAATAGCTCCCTCTTCATCCTTTCTGTCTTGCTCTATCATTTCCTTAAGCGTTTCCCCCACGAAGACGGGCGTTGGTTTGGTGGTCGGTGTCCCTCCAAGATAAGATAGTCTCTCGGCGATGGCTTCAGCATGTTTCATCTCAGTTATGGCTATCGCCTTCAGCTCATCCTTCACCACAAAGGCTTTCACTCCGCTCCAGAGCACATGCTGCCACATATACTGGATGGAGACCTGCATTTCCCTTGCGATTGCTTGGTTTAACAAGTCCAATAATTCTGCCGATGCCTTCGGGTTTTTCATAGTTCCCCCTCCTGTATTACTTGGTTATATATTCGACTTTTATATTTTATCCTTTAGATCCCCTAAGCCAGACGAAGAGGATACCCTAAGCAAATCAAGGAATCTCCTTAGCACATTTCCATACTACCTCAGGAACTTGGACACAAAGGGGGATGTCTCACCTCTACGCATGAAGTGTCCAGAAGGACCTTCGCCTAAAAATTCAGAGAACCAGGACTCGTGTTCAACCTCCTCGCTTAGAATCGCTTGAGACAGCTCGTAGGTGCGGTGGTCTTTGCCAGCGGTTAGGTTGCAGATATGGGTATATCCCCGCACTGCACATCTCTCAGCTTCCACCAGCACCGTCAGCATTGCCTCGATGTCTGTCGGGTCTTTCGGCAGGGAAGCGGGTGGGCAAGCAGAGGTATCGTGGAACACTTTCATGTCTTCGGGCAGTTTGCCGCCAAGTTCATAGATGCGGGGTACCAGGGCTTCAAAGTGGTTACGGTCCTCAATCCTGGCTGTCTCTGCAATCTCCTTGATCCCCTCGCCTCTCAGTCCGATAAGGTTCGCTCTAAGGATGGTGTAGTAGTAATAGGTTGTGAGCTCTGCGGCTGCATTCTTAACCAAAAGCTCCAGTAGCCGGTCAACATTGACCCCCGCCTTTTCCACCATCTCACGCGCTACCTTAGCCATGAATGCTCTCCTTTGTTTATTTTTCATCTTATTAATAATTCGAACCACATTTTTCTACTTTTTCACAAACATCACCTCCTTTCTTTGCTGCTTCTTGGTAGAGAAAGCATCGAGTTACAAAATCCAACAAGCCAAGTGATTGGAACTCATCAATTTACAATTTTTAATGAACTATTTTCACTCTTTCAATTCATAATACTTGACGGCAACTGCCGCCAACTCCGTTGGTCAGATACAGGTAAAGTCTGCCGGGTAGAAGCAAAGGATAACCCACTTCCCTTTATAGTCGGAGAGTTTGACCTCCGTCACTCTTCCGTTCCAATTTGGATTGATTGTTCCACAATTGACCTATTTTTATCTGAACCTGCTGGGCATTCTAACAAGTAGCAAGCTATTTGAGACGCGCTTCAGCCGCAGACCATTTGATGTTCTTGAAAAAAGCGGCAATATAGTCCGCCCGCTTCAGCCCGTAATCAATCATGAACGCATGCTCAAATACATCCATTACCAGAATCGGCTGACATCCCGCCAGGTGACCGGTCTCGTGCTCATTTATCCACTGATTGATCAGTCTTCCGGTAACATTGTCCTGATAGAGAATTGCCCAACCAATCCCCCGCATGGAGCCGGTTCCCTTAAAATCCGCCTCCCAGCTCTGGTAGCTGCCAAAATCTTCGGTAATCTTTTTGTACAATTTGCCGGATTTATCCAGCTTCCCATTGCCACCTAAATTGTCAAAGTAGAACTCGTGGAGGCGCATTCCATCGAATTCAAATCCCATGCGTCGCTTCAACTCGGCATATTCCGGGGTGCCAATCTTACCCCCTTTTATCATCTCGCCGAGAAGCTCCAGGAGCTTATTAGTGTTGCTCACATATCCCTGATAGAGAGTGAAGTGGTTGGTGAGAAGCGCTTCACTGAATCCAGGCATGCCCAGGAGATGTTTGTAATCTTTTGCCGTATAAGCCATTCCGCTCACCTCCTTTTCTTTTTGACCCATGTAATGGACGCACAAACCTTTTGTCTTTAATCCGGGTATGAAGAGAGCATAATGAAAAAGTCCTGTCAGAACTTTCAGAAAATCCCGTCTCTCCATCGCTGTGCCCTAAACTAACAAGGTTGATAGCTAATGGCTTGGAGAAGCCAGGAAGAGATACACTTCTCTTTTTTCATCAGCAATTAACTATTATTTCTATTTATTTAATGAAAAAGTATTTATCTCGCTTCGCCTTAATCTTCAGCGATTAATGATATTTATATCAAAATGCTATATCCATGTCAAGGAAAAAAATCAAACTAAACAGGAGCAATCCCGCATGGAAGAGGCTTAACCTGCAAACCTCCCCTCACGCATAAAATAGCTGCATTTAAAATCAGAAATTTATTGACATAAATCATTATTGAGATTAATATTAATAGAGAGGAGGCATTTGTAAATCAAATAAACTGAGTGATGGTGCCCTTTTGTCCATCGGAATAGGCAATGCTGTCTTTAAATAAGCCCGCACAAGACTCTCAGAACAGTAAACACCAGTCTTGTGCGGAAAAACTCGCCATACTTGAAACCTCATTATTGAAGGGGGGGAAGGGGAAAGAATAGTGAAGCAGAAAGGAGGTGAGTGTATATGGCCATAGTCAGAAAAGACCCCTGGGAAATAGTCCCCCGCTGGTGGAGGAGGGACCCCTGGTGGAGGGATGTTGAGCGGTGGTTCGAGGAACCCTTCTTCCGGTCCTTGCCCGCCAGGAGACAACCCTATGAGATGGCCTGGGCACCCGCTATTGACATGGTAGAAAAGAAGGACAGCTATGTGGTAACCGCAGACCTCCCGGGTGTGAAAAAGGAAGACATCAAGATATCCGTCAAGGAAGACATCCTCACCATCCAGGGGGAAAGAAAGGTCGAAGAGGAAGTCAAAGAAGCTAATTATTACTGCTGTGAGCGGAGCTACGGGGCGTTCCACCGCTCCATTGAGCTCCCTTCTTCGGTAAAGGAGAAGGAGGTAAAGGCTGAGTTCAAGGACGGGATGCTGCATATCACCCTTCCCAAAGAAGAAAAGCCTACCGAAAAGGCGATAACCATAGAGGTCAAATGAACCTGAAAAAAGCTCTCCCCTTCCCCTCCTCAGCAGTTAAAAATATATTTACAAAAAGCCTCTTTTGTGTTAAAAATAATATCGCTTAAAGTATAAAGCTCTGAAGATTGAACAAAGGAGGGAGATAGCTCCTTCAGGGTAGGAAGCAGTGAGATTCATTTACAGAAGGGGCCAGGAACAAAAAGAGCAGAGAAATTACCTGAAGAGAGAGCGCCAGCAAGGAGGCGATCTTACCGCAATTCTTAACCCATATATGAGGTATTAACAGGGCACACGAAACAAACGCCATCATAACTAATAAACCCTACAAGGAGATGAAAAAGGTAATTTGCTATGCCCATGATAGAGGATAAGGTCAAAGAACAATTCAGCGGTCTGCTCGGCAAATTGACCGAAGAGGTAAAGCTCATCTTCTTCACCCAGGAGATTGAATGCCAGTTCTGCCAGCAGACCCGTCAGCTCTTAGAGGAGGTCTCTTCCCTCTCCGACAAGCTTAAGCTCAATATCCACAATTTTGTCTTGGACAAGGATGAGGTAAAAAAATACGGCATTGACAAAATCCCAGCTACCGTTGTCGAAGGAAAGGTAGACTACGGCATACGGTTCTACGGAATTCCAGCGGGCTATGAGTTTACCCCCTTAATCGATTGCATCGCTGATGTTTCCCGTGGGTCTACCGACCTGTCAGCCCAGAGCAAAAAGAACATCACCGCCCTCTCACAGCCGGTCCACATCCAGGTCTTCACCAATCCCACCTGCCCCTATTGCCCATTGGCAGTGCGGGTGGCTCATAAACTGGCTATCGAATCCGACCTCATCAGGGCTGATATGGTAGAAACTGTGGAGTTCCCCCACCTCATCCAGAAATACCACATATCAGGGATTCCCAAGGTGGTCATTAACGAAAAGGTCGAATTCGTAGGTGCCCTTGCCGAAGAGGCTTTTGTCGCTCAAGTAATAGAAAGCCAGAAGCTCCAAAAAGGAGGGAGTGTATAATAAAAGCCGTAAATTGATGCTCTGTCCTAGCGGAAGTGAGCCCCCTCACAATAAAGGGTCCTCAGGTGGAAAGGGCTATTACTTCCACCAGGCTTCACCTATAATCTATCCCTTTTTAATTTTAAAAGGAGGGAATGGATAATGGTAATCGACCCTGTGTGCGGAATGGAGATCGAAGAAGAAGAAGCAGCTGCCAGCCGAACTTACAAGGGGAAGACTTACTACTTCTGCAGCCAGGCATGCCGGGAAGAGTTTGACGAAGCCCCAGAAGACTATATCGACGAGTATTAGAAGACAGCCAGAGAGTAAAATCAGGCACGACGCAGCCAAACAGAGAGGAACACCACCGGTGGGATGGGGCTACTAAAAAGCTTCCATCGATAACCCCGGAGCACTTCCTCTGAGAGGTTTTCCCTCCTAAATAAGGAGGAAAGGGGGTATTTTTTTATTATGCCCCGAGACCCTGTCTGCGGAATGGAAGTGTCGCCCTCTCAAGCGGCTGGCTCCTCCAAATATAAAGGGAAAACCTACTACTTCTGCTCGCCCTCCTGCAAAAAAAAATTCGATGCCGACCCCACCCGTTTTCTCCGCCCTAAGCCGCAAGCACCCGCTATTAGAGAAGCCAAAGAGGTGAAAAAAGAAAGAGCCAGCGCCGTGCTTGACCTCCCGGTGCAGGGGATGACCTGCAGCAGCTGCGCCCTCACCATCAAAAAAGGGCTCTCCTCCCTGCCGGGTGTATCTGACGCAGAGGTCAAATTTGCCGATGAACGGGCAGCCATAAAATACGACCCCGCCGCACTATCCCCCCACCATATCATAAAAGCCATAGAAAAGCTCGGCTACTACCCCCGGATTGAACGAGTGGTGCTTCCCATAGAAGGGATGACCTGCGCCACCTGCGCCCAGAAGATTGAAAAGGCTCTACGAAGCCTGGACGGGGTGATAAAAGCCAGCGTCAGTCTGGCTGCCGAAGAAGCTGTGGTGGAGTATACCCCCTTGAAGGTCAGTCTCACCGACTTAAAAAGAGCCGTAGCCTCGGCAGGGGCATACCGGGTGGTGGAGCTAAAGGAGGAGCCTCTCCGGGAAGCGTATTACCTGAGACTGAAGAGGAGGTTCGTCATCAGCGCTGTATTAGCCGGGCTTATATTTATCGGCTCTATGCATCGGTTTTTCCCACTTATAAGCGCCATCTCCCCTACCTACATCTATTACGCCCTGTTCGCCCTGACCACCCCGGTTCTCCTCTGGGCTGGCTTCCCCTTCCTGCGGGGAGCCTGGGTCGCCCTGAAGCACCGCTCCGCCGATATGAACACCCTGGTGGCAGTGGGCACCTCCTCCGCCTACCTTTATAGCGCCATCGCCACCTTTTACCCTTCCCTTTTCACCCGAGGGGGTCTCGAACTCCATGTCTACTACGACACCGCCGCCGTCATCATCACCCTCATCTTGCTGGGGAAACTGCTTGAGAGCCGGGCAAAAGCCCGCGCATCTCAGGCTATCCGCAAGCTGATGGACCTTCAAGTGAAGACCGCCCGGGTAAGAAGAGGGGATAAGGAAATAGACATCCCCATTGAAGAGGTCCAGATAGGCTACCTGGTGGTTGTCCGTCCGGGTGAGAGGGTGCCGGTGGATGGAATAATCAAGAAAGGCTCCTCTGCCGTAGACGAATCCATGCTCACCGGCGAAAGCCTTCCCGTTGATAAAAGCCCGGGAGACGAAGTCATCGGCGCCACCATCAATAAGACCGGCAGCTTTGTCTTTGAGACCACCAAGGTAGGAAGGGAGACCTTCTTAGCCCAGGTCATAAAGCTGGTGCGGGAGGCTCAGGGCTCCAAAGCCCCCATCCAGCGGCTGGCGGACAGGATAGCAGGCATATTCGTGCCGGCGGTGGTTCTTACCGCAGTTATCACCTTCACTATATGGTATCTGCTGGGACCCTCCCCAGCCCTTACCTACGCCCTGCTGAACTTCGTCGCTGTGCTCATCATAGCCTGCCCCTGCGCCCTGGGGCTGGCTACCCCCACCGCCATTATGGTGGGCACCGGCAAAGGAGCGGAATACGGAACCCTGATAAAAGGCGGCGAAAGCCTGGAAATAGCTCACAAGCTCAACACCATCGTCTTTGATAAAACCGGTACTCTGACCATAGGAAAGCCAATGGTGACCGATATCATCCCGGCCGATAGCCTTTCCTCAGCCGAGCTCCTTAATCTGGCAGCCACCGCCGAGAAAGGCTCTGAGCACCCCCTGGGCAGAGCAATAATCGAACGGGCGGAACAAGAGGGGATAGAGCTTGGTGCCACCGAAGAGTTCCAGGCACTTCCTGGAATGGGGGTTTGGGTGCGGCTCAAGGAGAAGGAGGTCCTGGTAGGAAATCTCAAGCTGATGCAGGAGGAGGGGGTTGACCTTAAGGGAGCCGAGCACCAAGCCAGGGAATTAGCCCAGCAGGGAAAAACCCCTATGTTTATCGCCCTCAACCACCGGATGATGGGGGTCATCGCCATCGCCGATACTCTTAAGGAAAACGCCCCGGCCGTTGCCCGGCAGCTCAAAGAAATGGGGCTGCAGGTAGTTATGCTCAGCGGCGATAACTTCCGCACCGCCAATGCCATAGCCAGGCAGGCGGGCATCCAGCAGGTGTTAGCTGAGGTTCTTCCGGGTGACAAAGCAAGAGAGGTTCAACGCATTCAGCAGAAGGGGAAGATAGTAGCCATGGTCGGCGACGGCATCAACGATGCCCCCGCCCTGGCTCAGGCTGATGTGGGTATTGCCCTGGGAAGCGGCACTGATGTGGCTCTGGAGGCGTCCGACATCACCCTTATCGGGGACAATCTACAGGGAGTCCCCTCCGCTATTCAGCTCTCCAAAAGAACCATGCGCACCATTAAGCAAAACCTCTTCTGGGCTTTCGCTTACAATGTGGTGGGCATCCCCATCGCCGCCGGCATCCTCTACCCCTGGTGGGGAATTCTCCTCAATCCCATGGTGGCTGCCGCTGCCATGGCCTTCAGCTCCGTCTCCGTGGTCTCCAACTCCCTCCGCCTGAGGAGATTCCAACCCCGCATGTCCGACGAGAGTTAGAATCATTCATTTCCAAGGAGGTTAAGCATATGTCCAAGCGTTCATCAATCGCTAAAAGGATTATTCGAGCTATTGGGATGCTGGTTATGCTTGGTGCCGTTGCTTTGGCGGTATATGTGGTTTTTGTCCAACCATGCATGATGAGGTGGGGCGCAACCGATGCCGAGGTCCATATGGCTCTACCAGGCGACGACCTTGTGCCCAATCCTGCGGCTCAGTCCACCCAGGCTCTCACCATAAACGCTCCTGCTTCCGAGGTTTGGAAATGGCTGGTGCAAATCGGGCAGAATCGGGCTGGGTTTTACACTTACACATTTATTGAGAACATGCTCAGGCTTGACATCCATAATGTGGACCAAATCATACCAGAGTTTCAGAATCTTAAAGTAGGAGACTTTGTGCGGCCAGTTCCTCCTGATTATATGGGTGGTCGTCTGAGTGATAAGCAAGGGTGGTATGTCGCCGTCCTTGAGCCAAACCGCACACTCGTCTTGAAGGGATGGGGAGCATTCGTCCTTGTTCCCATCGATGAGAAGCGTACTCGGTTCATCATCCGGACACCATTTAACTCAAGAGGCTTGGCAAGAGTGCCGGACTACTTGATTTGGCAACCGGCACACTTCATTATGGAGCGGAGGATGATGTTGGGCATTAAGGAGCAAGCGGAAGCTGGAGGAGGAATCAAAGTGCCTTCCACCGGCGATTTGTTCTGGTTTTTGTCCATAGTTGTCTCAGGTCTGGCAATCCTCGGAATTCTTTTTTCAAGAAAGTGGCCGTGGGCGCTTGCCGTTGCATCGGCGGGGGTTATCCTTCTGGAGATAGTGCTCTTCAGGGCACCTCCTCTGCCCATATATGGTGCCCTCTTGCTCATGGGCACCATTATGGCGCTGCTCTGGGCATATTGGCCTCCCCACCGACGGACATACCGTGCATCAGGCGAGTAAAAGTCTTTCCCCTTTCATACTCCGCCAGGGAGCCTCACTCCGGTCCCACTCCCATGTGGTCCTCAAAGTAGCGGGCAATACGCTTCATCAGGTCGGGGAGACTCTCATCCCGCAGGCTTAACATATGGTTGTCCCGGGGGTAAATCATCAGGTCAAAATACTTGCCCGCCTCAATCAGCCTCTGCACCATCTGAGCGGTATCCTGAAACAGCACATTCACATCCTGCATCCCGTGAACCAGCAGGAGGTTCCCCTTCAACCCTGCAGCGTTATAAACCGGTGAGGTCTTCTTATAGACTTCCTCATTCTCCTGAGGTCGCCCCAGCCGTTGGGCGGTGTAACTATCGAAGTAATTATGCCAGTCGGTGACCGGCTTCCAGGACACCCCCGTGTGGAAAACCCCCGGATGATTGCACATCACCATAAGGGTGAGGTATCCACCATAGCTGCCACCCCATAATCCAATCCGCTCGGGGTCGACATAGGAGCGCTTCTTCAGGTAGTTGGCGGCACTTACCAGCTCAGCAGCATCCACAATACCCATCTGCTGGTAATATCCGTAATGGAAATCCTTCCCATAGCCGACGCTTGCCCGGTTGTCGACATTGACTACGATGTAGTTGAACTCGCTCACCATATAAAAGTCGATCAGATTATAGCGGCTCCAGAGGTTCTTCGCCCTGTCGGCATAGACGCAGCTTATCACCACGGGATAGCGCTTGGAGTTGCTGAAGTTCTTCGGCAGAAGCATGCGGGCGTGGATGGTCTTTCCGTCCGACTCGTTGGTAAAGGTGAAATATCGCGGCTGAAATACCTGCACCTGCTCAAACTCCGGGCGGGGAGAGTGAGTCAAACGCTGGTGTATCTTTCGCCCCTCCTCCCCGTTGGTCAGCAGATAGAGCTCCGGGGGAGTGGGCACCTGGGAGACCAAAACTACCATCCGCTTCCCATCGGGGGAAACAAAGGGGGTGTAATGCCCCTTAAAGGAGGATAGCCTAAGGGAATTTCCCCCTTTCATGTTCAGGGAGAAGAGGTGTCGCTCCAGAGGATGAACCTCACTGGAGGTATAGAAGAGGTCCTCCCCTTCCTCCGGAACCGAGAGGGAGAGGACATCCCACTCGCCGCTGGTCAGCGGACTCAATTCGCCACCCTCAGCGGGCAGAGAGTAGATGTGCCGCCAGCCGTCCTTCTCGGAGGTAAGAATGAGCGTGCTGCCATCGGGGCTCCAGAAGGTATCTATTGACCAGAACCAGGGTTCCTGATGCTCGCGGTAAACCTCCTTCTTCTCCAGAGTCTCGGAATTGATAAGGTAGATGGTCCAATCCTGATAATCCTTATTCATGTGATTTATCAGCAGCCGCTTCCCGTCAGGCGACCATTCAAACCCCCGAAGGAAAAACACCTCTTCACCGAGGTCAACCCATTTAATAATTCCCCCTGTCCGGGCTACCTTTCCCAATTTGGTTATGGGCAGAGGGTCTCCCACATACCCCCTTTGCATCTTCCTCACGGTGGTATATTTACGGGTGTAGTCGGGTATGTTTATCTCCCGGTGCATACTGCTGTCCGCAGTGGTAAGGAAGATAGCAGAGCTATCGGGTGCCCAGGAGTACCCTCCAACGCTCACCCCGCGCTTGCTCAAGGTGGTCAGTTGACGGATGGTCCCTTCAATCAGGTCATAGGCCCAGAGGTTTCCCCCCTTGAGAAAAGCTATCTCCTCGCCATCGGGGGAGTATTGGGGACGACTCTCCCCCTCCAGGCTCTGGATGATTCGCTTCGGCGGCACTCCCTCCTCAAGATTTACCACATATATATCCCCTCGATAGGTGAGTACCAGCTCATTACCGTTGGGCGACCAGTCAAAGTAATTGACCCCGTTGTCTAAAAGCTCGGCATCCCACTTTTCCTCCTCGGTCCTCTTGTCCTCTTGCAGCGGGATAGGGGGGAAATCCTTCATTCTGGTGAGGCGGGTGAGCTTACCTTCCGGTATGCTCGCCACCCACAGGTCCCTGAACCTCCCTCCTTCCTGGTTCCACAGAAACGCAATCCGCCGACTCCCCTTGTCCCATTTGACCTGGCTGGGCTCTGTTCCCCATATATTCGGGCGGCGGTAAAGCTGCTCCAGGGTAAGCTTCCCCTTCAGGGGAGCTTTCACATATTTATCCCCCACAAGGGAAGAATAAGCCAGAAAAAGGATGAGAATTCCAAAGATGATAACAACCCCTTTTCTCATATCGTTCTCCTTTCCCCTTTTTAGATAATTCACGAAACTACTTCCCAAGTATAGCAAAATTATACCAGTAAATCGGCAAACTTCAAAGCAATAGCCTCTATTACGTAGCGAAAAACTTGACAGGAAATTTCATCTCTGATATATAAGGATAAAAAAAGAGCAGCCTCGCAGGATAACTCAATCTCTCAACTCTGAGGAGGTGGATTGAAGAAGGGGGCTCAGATATTAGTGCAAACCCTGAAAATGTATGTGGTGGAGTATATATTCGGAGTCCCTGGAGACACCAGCATCCCCTTCTATGCCGCTTTATCGGAGGAGAAGGGAGCCATCACCCACATAATGGCTCGCCAGGAGCGCAGCGCCGCCTATATGGCTGATGCCTTCGCCCGCCTCACCAATACCCCCGGGGTATGCGAGGCTCCCAGCGGCGCCGGGGCAACCTACATCATTCCCGGGGTAGCCGAAGCCAACCACTCCTCCGTCCCGCTGGTTGTTCTCACCTCCGATATACCGCAAGCCTTCCGCCACCGGGGAACCATCACCGAGCTCGACCAGCCGGCGCTGTTCCGACCGGTAACCAAATGGAACTGCCTGGTCACCTCCGCCCGGGATATCGTGCCCATGCTGAGCCGGGCTTTTCAGGAGGCGACCACCGGCAGGGCAGGGGCGGTACAGCTCACCTTCCCCAAAGATGTCCTCGAAGAAGAGGCAGAGGTGGAGCTCCCACCTTCACCCCGGAAAGCGGCGTATCCCTCCTCTCGCCCGCGCCCGGAACCCTCTCTCATAAAAAAGGCAGCCGGGGCTATCCTTGCCTCCAGAAGACCGGTCATCATAGCCGGCGGCGGTGTGCTTCTCTCCCGAGCTCATCCGGAGCTGGAGGAGTTGGCGCAAGCTGCGGGAATCCCGGTAGCTACCACTATCACTGGAAAAGGCTCCATCCCCGAAAGCCACCCCTGGAGCCTGGGGGTTATCGGCGATAACGGCGGCAGAGACTACGCTAACCGCTACCTTCAGACGGCGGACCTGGCGGTCTTCATAGGATACAAAACCGGCTCGGTGGCTACCAGAAACTGGACCCTCCCGCCCCCGACCACTCGCATAATCCATATTGACATCGACCCCTCA
>CABWKN010000056.1 GCA_902505605.1 Candidatus Guanabacterium sedimentis | reverse complement strand
TAGCTATAGCCCATTCTTTTGAGCTGGGACCTCATTTTTTTGATATTGTTTAAGGTCCAGCGGGAGGGGTGTGCTTTGTGCTCGATGGCGGCGTTCTCTGCCGGCATCCCCAGAGAATCCCACCCTATAGGGTGGAGGACATTGCATCCCCGCATTCGCTTGTAGCGGGCGACGACATCGCCGATGGAGTAGTTGCGCACATGCCCCATATGAATTCCCGCACCCGAAGGGTAGGGGAGCATCTCCAGGCAATAGAATTCAGGCTTGGCAGGGTCCTCGGTCACCTCAAACTCGCGGCTTTCTTCCCACAGGCTCTGCCATTTTGTTTCAATATTCTTGAAATCGTAGCTCTCAGTCATCCTTCTCCTCTGAAAAAGTGTGATTATCCCTGTTTTTATCGCCCAAAGAGGGATTGAGGGCTGGCTGTTTCTCCAACTTCTTTTTTATTCCGTCCAGCACACCGTTAATGAATTGGACCGATTCGGCGGTGCTGTATTTTTTGGCAATTTCTAAAGCTTCGTTTATAGCTACCTTCTTGGGAACGGTCTCTTCGTAAAGGAACTCATAGACAGCTATCCGCAGAATGTTTCTGTCAACCGTTGCCATTCTGTCCATCTTCCAGTTCTCGGTAGTCGTGCTGATCAGGTGGTCAATCTCTTTCCGATGCTCTACCGAGCCCTTCACTACTCGCTGGGCAAACTCCACCACCTCGGGCTTGAATTTATGAGAGGCGAAAAAGGTAACAAATACCTCTTCCACACTTTGACGGGCTATATCGACCTGGAAGAGCATCTGTAGTGCTAATTCCCTCGCTTTTCTGCGGTCTCCCATTGTAGCACCTTAATAGAAGCAAGCTATTAGCTCCCTTATATGAAATACGCTTAGAGGGTATTATGTGTTCACATATTGCGGTAGAGATTCACCATTTCAATGGCACTGATGGCAGCATCCCATCCTTTATTGCCCAATTTGGAGCCTGCTCGCTCGATGGCCTGCTCCAGCGTATCGGCGGTGAGGACACCGAAACTGATGGGAACCCCCGTTTGCAGAGCACTGTTGGCGATTCCTTTGACCACCTCGGCACTGAGAAAGTCAAAATGGGGTGTGGAGCCTCTTATCAGGGCGCCCAGGCAGATGACGGCGTCGAAATCCTTTGACTCCGCCAGCTTCTTTGCTAATAGGGGAAGCTCAAAAGAGCCCGGTACTTTATATATCTGCAAGTCTTCATCCACAGACCCGTGGCGATGCAAGGCATCGAGGCATCCACTGAGGAGTCTTTCGCTGATGAATTCGTTAAAACGGCTCACTACCAGAGCAAATCTCAGCCCCTTAGCCTGTAAATGACCTTCAACAATTTTTGGCATGCTTCCTGCTCCTTGCTTCAGAGGTGTGTTCTCCTTTTTCCTTCAATTGTTTTAAATTCAATAAATTCTAACAGAATGGGATAATCAAGTCAAGCAGGTTTTAAGGCACAGCGAGGCAGAAGCTGAAGTGGAAGCCTAAGGAAATTTTAGCTATATCTTCATCTCTACAGTCACCTGTTCTTGACAGGGAGTGATATCTCTGCTATAGTTTTTCCGCCTGTAAAAAGCGAATAAAAAAATACTTACTGCGTATTAATAGTGAAGATATTTGACATATGACTCTGACAGAGCAAGAGATAATAAGCAGGTGCCAGCAGGGAGAGACGGAGTATTACGAGAAACTGGTAAATAAATACAAAAGAAGCGCCTATTTTTACGCACTGGGGATGGTCGGCTCGGTAGAGGATGCTCTGGACCTTTCTCAGGAGGCTTTTATCAGAGCTTATCGGTCGATCAAGAGGTTCAAGCTCCAGTATCAATTCAAAAACTGGTTTTTCAGGATTCTCACCAATCTGTGCATCAGCCACCTGCGGAAGAGGAGAAGAAGGGCAGAGGTCTCCACAGAGGACAAGGAGGGAAGAACTATACCAGTTCCCGACGACCACTTCAACCCCCATCTTCTGTTGGAGCAGAAAGAGATTATGAGGCAATTATGGAAGGCTCTTTCTGAGCTCGGCGATAAGCAGCGGGAGATTGTCCTCCTCAGGGATTTTCAGGGTCTGTCTTACAAACAGATATCCGAGATTCTGGAGATACCCCTGGGAACGGTGATGTCTCGGCTGCATCAAGCACGCTCTCGGCTGAGAGCAAAAATGGCAGAGTTTATGTGAGGAAATAATCTGAAATGGGTTGTGAGGAGTTTGAAGTATTATTGAACGGATATATAGATGGGGAGCTAAAGGACCCGGACCTTAAGAGGGTCGAGGAACATTTAGCCGAGTGTCCCCACTGTCGAAAACTGGTAAGAGATTACCGGCGCCTAAAGGAGGTGACCACTGAGATGAGATTTAAAGACCCTCCGCAGGATATATGGAATAGCTATTGGCAGAGGGTATTCCATCGAATCACCAGAGGAGCGGGTTGGGGTTTTTTCTTGGTAGGAGTAGTGGCTGTTGCCGGGTTTGCCATTTATGAGTTTGCCACCGACCCCGCGGTGGAAGCTCTGCAGAAGCTCATTGTGTTTGCCATATTTGTAGGTTTGGGCTTGTTGCTGATCTCGGTCATCTGGGAGAGGGTAAAGGCAAGCAAAACCGACAAGTATAAGGAGATAGAGAGATGATTCTATCAACAAGCAGGGAGATTGCTGACAAGAAGATAGTGAAGACCCTTGGGCTGGTTAAAGGGAACACCATCAGGGCACGACATGTGGGGAAAGACATTATAGCCACCATGAGGAATATCACCGGAGGAGAGATTTACGAATATACCAAGATGTTAGCTCAGGCCAGGGAAGAAGCTTTAGACCGCATGATAGAGCAGGCTGAAAAGTTGGGAGCAAACGCCATAGTGGAGGTAAGGTTTACCACCTCAATGGTGATGAGTGCGGCGGCAGAAATACTCGCTTATGGCACTGCGGTGGTAGTAGAATAAATGACCACAAACAGACCAGGGGGACTCACACAGGATGATTTACGGAGTAGGGGTTGACTTTGCGGAGATAGACCGCTTCCAGCGGGCAGTTAACCGATGGGGGGAGAGGTTGGTTGAGAGGTTGTTTACCGTCCGGGAGGTGAGCTACTGCAAAAAAAAGAAGAAAGATTATTACCGTTCTCTGGCAGGCAAGTTTGCCGCCAAGGAGGCGCTTTGGAAAGCCCTGGGAGCCAGAGAGCTCCAGGGATTGAGCTGGAAAAACGCGGAGATTTTAAACGACTCCCAGGATAAGCCCTACTTTGCCAAAACCGAAGCCCTTCAAAAGAGGTTAGCCGCGCGGGGAATAAAGGAGGTATTTCTCTCCATCACCCACACTCGGGCTTACGCTCTTGCTCTGGTGATTTTGACTGAAGAATGAGCTCCTTTACTCTTCTTCATCAGGGGGGAATATTTTACCGGGGTTGAGGATATTATTAGGGTCAAAAATCTTCTTTATCGATTTCATAAGATTTATGGTCGCCGTGTCAAGCTCCATAGAAAGATAGGGAGCTTTGGCAAAGCCTATCCCATGCTCCCCTGAGAGGCTCCCACCTAACTCTATCACCTTGCGCAGAACCGAGTGCAGCGCCCTGTGTATCCGCTGCGCTTCGTCCTGGTCGTCCTTATTATACATAAAATTGAGATGGAGGTTTCCATCCCCGGCATGTCCGAAACAGGGAATGACGACATTGAGCTCCCTCTTAAGCTCCTCTATATGGCTGACCAGCTGGGGGATGCGGCTGCGGGGCACCACAATATCCTCGTTGATCTTGATGTCCCTGATGGAGGCGATGGCGGGGGACAGCGAGCGGCGCACTTTCCACATCTGCTCGGCTTCCTGTGCTGAGGCAGCTATCTTCAACTGGGAAGCTCCTTCCTTTTGGCAGAGGGCGCTTATCAGTTCCATCTCCTTTTCGGTCTGAAGCGGGCTTCCGTCTACCTCGATTATCAGTATTGCCCCTGCTTGGCGCGGCAGACCTGCCTTGAGGTAATCCTCTACCGAATTGATACAGCTATTGTCCATAAACTCAAGGCAGGAGGGTATGATTTTATTCCTTATGATGGAAGATGCGGTGGTGGCTGCTTTTTCTACCGAGGGGTAAATCACCATCATGGTCTTACGGCTCTGTGGCAGAGGGAGAATTTTTAGGATGATTTTGGTGATAATACCCAGGGTTCCCTCGGAGCCGACAAACAGCTTGGTAAGGTCATAGCCGACCACACTTTTCATCACCTGAGAGCCGGTATGAACCACCTCCCCCTGGGGAAGGACTACCTCCAGAGCGAGTGCATAATCTTTGGTCACCCCATATTTCAAAGCCCGCGGTCCACCAGCACCTTCTGCGATGTTGCCTCCTATGGTGCAATATTCAAGGCTGGAGGGGTCGGGGGGATAAAAGAGCCCCCTTTGCTCTACCGCCCGCTGCAGCTCACCGGTAACCACACCGGGTTCCACCGTGCAGGTTAAGTTCTCCTCGTCTATTTGCAGGATGCGGTTCATACGCGTTGTTACCAGGCTGATTCCCCCTCTGATGGGGACCGAACCTCCACTGAAACCGCACCCCGCTCCTCTGGGTACCACCGGTATAAGATACGTGTTGGCCAGGCGCATAATTTGTGATATTTGTTCAACTTTATGAGGGTGGATCACTATATCGGGAAGATACTTGATATTGGTAGCGTCATAGGAGTAGCAGACTCTCTCCTCTGGAGAAGTGGATACATTCTCCTTGCCCACAATAGACTTAATAGCTCTTAATAATTTTTTATCTTTCATATCCGCTCCTGGATACAAGGGAGGGTCTCCGCCCCCTGGGGAATGAGAAAGCCCTTCTTGCTTCGCAACTTCCGGTCAAGCATCACCACCGCTTCCTCGACAGAGGAGGCGGGGGTGAGTCCGAGGAGCTTCACCATAGAAGGTTTTAGTGAGGAGACGAAAATGACCTTATACCTGGAAGTCATGGTATGGAGAGCAAAGGCGGTCTGACCATTTAAATGATAGGCATTTGTTAAACGGGTCAGGAGCTGTTGGGCACTATGTATGGGAAACCAGCTTATAAGGTCTTCGTTTCCCATCCCCCTGTTGCATTCCGCCAACACAATCATGGTCCCACCCTCCTGCAGACAGCGGCTGGCGTGCTGAATGGTCTTATGAGCCTGGATAAAGTTAATATCCTTCGGAAACCCGCCGCAGCTGGCTATCACCAGCTCCCTCTTCTCCGCTACGGGAACGAAGTGGGAGCGGGAATAGCATCTCGCAGTTTGAAGATGAGCGTCTCTCCAGTGTCCCGCAAAAAGCCCTACCACTTCTTGATGCTCGTTAACTACGGAATTTACAATGAAGTCGGGGTCTACCATTGCGCAAGCTTCCATCATATCTTTATGAACCGGATTGGAATCTAAACTGGCAGGAGCCACCCCATCGGCGAAGCAACCTCTCTCAAAATCGATGGAGAGAAGATGGTTATGGCAGATCGACCCATAGGAGCTAAGCCCCGGAGCCATTGACTTACGTCCCCCGGTGAAGCCGGCGAAGTAGTGAAACCCTACCCCTCCGGTGAGTATCACCATGTCTGACTCAATTACTTCTTTGTTAATGGATACCTCGGTTTCGTAAGCCGTCTTTCCAAGTTTAACCAACCCCTGTTCCTCGGAAGAGTGATGGTTGAGGATGTCGAAGCTGTTGTAGATTTCATTACCCAGGATAGTCTTCGCCTCTTCGGAGAGGACAGCTCGGTGGTTGCCAACGGCGAAGATGAATCTTATTCTTCCGTCAGGGACATGGCACTCCTGCAGCTCCTGAACAAGAGGGGGTAATATTCGATCCATACCAGTGGTGCGGGTGATGTCAGACACAGCAATCAATACCTTCTGACCCGGGCGAACAATCTCATTCAGGGGAGGAGAATTTATGGGTTGCTTCAGAGCATGGAGAATTTGCTCATCACTTAAAGGCGGTTCTTTCTGGCGAGGGACAAGAAGCTGAAGCTCGTTTCCCTCATAGGTGCATGTAATCTCTTGGCGCCCGTATTTGAGCGAGAGCTTCTGTCGCATTATTTAATTACCCGGTTAGGGGATATACCTATAGACCTTCGACAAACTCCTTCATTCGTTTCATGCTCTCTTTGATGACCTCTATTGAGGTGGCAAAGGACAGCCTCAGATAGCCCTCCTTGCCGAAGGAGCTGCCCGGCACCACAGCTACCCTGGCATGGTTAACCAGTTGGCGGGATAATTCTTCCGAGCTATTTATATTCGTAGACTCCAGTAAATGAGTGATGTTGGGGAAAATATAAAAAGTTCCCTGGGGCTTATAACAGGATATGCCGGGGATGGATTTGAGAGCTTCTACCATGTAATCTCGCCGGCGAGCATATTGGGCGAGCATGTCCTTGATAAAGTCCTGGCTGCCATTGAGGGCTTCCACTGTTGCTTTCTGGGAGATGGAGCACGGAGCGGAGGTAGTATGGCTCTGGAGCTTGGCTACCGTGGATATAACCTTCTCCGGTCCCAGGGCAAAACCTATACGCCAACCGGGCATGGCGTAAGTTTTGGAGACCGAGTTGATAATGAGGGTAACCTTTTTGGCCTCTTGTAAGGAGGCTAAGGAGAAATGCTTGACCCCATCATAGGTCAGCTTCTCATAGCACTCATCAAAGATGATATATATTCTCTTTTTTAGTGCCAATTCAGCGATTTTCTCTAATTCCTCTTCGGGGATTACACTGCCGGTAGGGTTACAGGGAGTATTGATGATAACCGCCTTGGTGTTGGTAGAGAGGCTTTCATCAAGAATATCTCGCGTGAGGACGAACTGATTTTCCTCTTGCAGTTCTATGTAGCGCAGCTTTCCTCCTGCAAGGATGACCTGCTGGGGGTAGGAGACCCAATAAGGGGCAGGAATGAGCACCTCGTCCCCTTCCTCGATGATGGCCAACATAAGGTTGAAGAGGGAGTGCTTGCCGCCCGAACTGATGATTACCTCATTGGGCTTGTATTGAGCACCAAAGTCACGCCGATATTTTTCTATCACCGCTTTTCTCAGCTCGAGGATACCTGATGGCTCGGTGTATCGGGTGAAATCTTCCTCTATGGCTTTGTTTGCGGCGAGCTTGATGTTATCGGGAGTGTGAAAGTCTGGCTGGCCGGGGCCTAAATCCAGCACCTCTATCCCTTTGTCTTTAAGCTTGGCTACTTCTTCCAATACTGCCATGGTTGGCGAAGTGGTAATAGAATTTGCCCGTCTGCTTAAATTCATGGTCGCATCCCTTTCATTTAAAAAGTAATATTATTTATTAATTTTATTTCCGAATTTCTCCCGCAGCTTCTTTTCCACGATAGGTGAAACCAGTCCCTGTATGGATCCACCGAATTGAAAGACTTCTTTAATCAGCCTCGAACTCACATAAGAATATTTCTCGTGAGGCATCATAAAGATGGTCTCTATTTTGTCGTCCAATCGTCGGTTCATGAGCGCCATCTGGAATTCGTATTCGAAATCTGAGATAGCCCGCAGTCCTCGAATAATGATTTTAGCACCCATCTTCCGGGCATAATCCACCAGAAGCCCCTCAAAGGAGTCTATAATAATGTTCTTGTGGTTACCATAGATATTCCTTATCATCTCCAGGCGTTCCTCAAGAGTGAAGAGTCCCTTTTTCTCCGGATTAAAGGCTATAGCAATGATTATTTCATCGAAAAGGTGATTGCACCGTTCTATAATGTCAATGTGTCCATTGGTTATGGGGTCGAAAGAACCGGGGAAAATGGCCACCTTTTTCAATTTATTGATATCCTTGATGGTGTAGCCTGAATCCGGGGATTCTGCTGCAAGAAGCAGGGTTTTGGCCACTTCGCGTCCGTGATCAGAATGGGCTGCTGCTCCAGCCGCAACCATCCGGGCAAAATTTCTGGATACAATCAACTAAAAAAATTTTCATCGTATGACGAACTGGAATATTTTGTGAGGACCAATGCTGACGATTACGGCGAATATATTTATTACGAATCTTTTTTTAACGGAATGCAGAACATTTTGCAAACAAGGTGATTCTAAAGTGCTGCAATAAACTCCTTGTCGTCTGACCATGCGCAAACCGTTTCGAAATTTCCGTCGTAAACAACCAAGTCGAATTGATATCCGCTCGAAAGGATAAAATTAACGTTTTCCTCACGAAGGTTCTGCGCAACGAGTTTCACGTCGATGTTTTCTCCCTGGTTAAATTCCGTTTTATCCAAACTTATCGTGAATTTCGCCCCGTTCTCAACCACGCTTGTAGTATTCTCCTCCGTGGCCTCTGAGCCCGAATTTTGATAGAGAAAA
>CABWKN010000055.1 GCA_902505605.1 Candidatus Guanabacterium sedimentis | reverse complement strand
GGAAAATCTCTGCCCCGCTCCCCTTCCTCCCAGGCAGCCTCACAGGTAATGTTGGATTTCCCGCAGGGATGGTCTACGACCGGAGTCTCAACCGTCTGTTTCTCTCAGGCGGTTCTGGCAATAGCCTCTCCATAGTGGATTGTGCTACCGGTGTGGTTGGCAATCTCCCCTGTGGAGAGTTCTCCCAAGACATAGCTATCAACGAAACCACCCACCGGGTCTATCTACTCAATCGCCTTCCCCAGTATACCAGTGTTATTGATACCCGGGTGGTAGTGGTGGATGGGGCGAATAAAAAAGTAATAGCCACCATATCCATTGGGGGTGATACAGGAAGGGGAGCCGGGCAGAGATTTTCCCGATACATAGCGTTAAATGAAGCCTCCAACACCATCTATGTGACCGATTATCTTGAAAACCGACTGGTGGTTATCGATGGCATTACTCATGAGGTCAGCGAAATACCGGTGGGACCCTCGCCGGTTCAGATTGCCGTGAATGAAAAGACCAACAAGATTTTCGTGGTGGATGAGGAGGAGGATGTCTTCTATTTCATTGACGGCACCACCCAGACCATACTCGCCAGGCTCAACCTTCCGTATCGAGGGGTGGGTTATTCTAAGCTGATGGTCAATGAAAGGCTCAACCGGATTTACCTGGTTCAGAGAGACAATAATGTCCTTATTTCCATCAATGCTGCCGGTTACTCCATCTATAACATAATAACCCTTAGCGCCAGGCCTACCGGCGAGATAGCCATAAACGAGACCACGGGAAAAATCTACCTTCCCCTGGGGGATGCAACCATAGATGTGGTCAGAGATAGGATTAGCGAGGTCACCAATATAGCTACCAGCATAACAGACTCCAGGGTGTTAGGAATTGCCATTGATGAGTCAAGGAATCTGATTTACGCCACACAGTACCTCTGGCCCATGCAGGGGAAGGTGGTGGTCATTGATGGGGAGACCAACACCGAGCTGAAAACCATTGATGTCGGCGATTGCCCCTGCTTCATAGCCGTCAATGAGGATACTAACATGCTCTTTGTCGATAATGAGGACGACCTCACCATATCCATCATCAACCGGGATTTTGGCGATACTGTTACCACCTCCGATAAGCTGGGGATAGTATTGTACGATATAGACATCAATCTCAACCCCTCAAGCCCTAATTACCGCAGGGTCTACATCGATGCCTTCGATAGAGAGAGCATTCTTATTTACAACGACAGCACAGGAGAGGTGTGTCCTGACACCATTCCCGTAGGATATGATCCCTGGCGGGTGAAGGTAAATGACAACCTGGATAAGCTGTATGTCCCCTGTGGGGACAACACTATTTGGGTGGTCACCGACGACATCACCTGCGGCTCCTCCTCTGAGGCTCGTGCGACACCCCGACAGGTGACTGTTATCTCCGACCCGGGTTTCTTCTTCTCGCCTAAATCTCCGGAGTTCAAGAAGTTTGTTGACAGCCTGCCCTCAGGTACTTTTAAGGAATTTGCCAGTAACCTCAGGGAAAATGCCCTTGCTCCCACATCCCAAAGGGGAGCATACAACTTTGGGGCAGGAACCGTAATTTCAGACCCCAATTTTTATTTTAGAACGCAGATAGAGATTAACAAAACTACCAATAAGGCGTATGTGCTAGGTAGCAACGGAGTTATGATTATCAATCCCGACGATACCTACTCCATCATCACCACCTATCCCCCATTCTTCCCCTATAGTTTGGATATTGATGAGACAAGAGACCGCATATACATAGCCGGCTATGATGGCTATACAAGAAACGGTTTAGTATATGTTATGGACGGGAGCACCGACACCTTTATCGCCGAGGATTTACCTGTTCCCCAACCGGATGAGATAGAGATTAATGAAGTAACTAATACTGCCTACGAATGTGGATTGAATTCAAGCCCCATACTCAGCATCATAGACGGAGCCAGCTTCGGTGTGGATGAGCTCAATCTGGGGTGGAATGTGTATTGCTATAGATGGACGGTGAACGAAGCCAGCAACAGAGTACACCTTGGCAATATGTATCGCCCCGATCCGGATAAAATTTATAGTCCCAATATGATAATTATTGTAGATGGGAGCAGCAAGACGACAATTCCCAATAGCCTCCAGCACTGGCCCAGGCGGATGAAAGCCAGCGATTCCCAGAGATTGATTTATGGCGCCAGCGGTGATAACAGGTTCTTTATTATTGATGATGCCGTTGATGAAAGCAGTATCAGTTCATCCTCGGTGCCTGTGGGAAACATACCCGACTTTTTTGTCGTAAACGAGGCTACCAACACTGCCTTTGTGATCAACTACGGCTCGGGCACCATGTCCATTGTGGATACCCTGGCCAAGGGTGATATTGCCGTGGGGCAGGGACCGGATTCCGGCTCCTGGGTGAGGAATTTCAACTCCAACGGCACCCTGAAGAACGCCTTTAAAGCCTTTGGTGCCGACAATTTAACCGGTGAGCTCAGCATCGCCAGAGGGGATGTGGATGGAGATGGGGTGGCGGAGATTGTGGTCGGGCAGCGAGGCTCAAATTCTTGGGTCAAGGTCTTTAAAGCTGATGGGACATCTCTGTGGAGCTTCAAAGCCTTCGGAGCCGCTAACCCCTCTGGAAAGGTGAATGTAGGCGTGGGTGATGTGGACCAGGACGGGGACTATGAGATTATCTGCGGTCACGGTCCAGGAGGGAAATCGTGGGTTAAGGTGTTTGAATTCGGAGACCCTGCAGGTGTGTGGTCATTTAAATCATTTGGTGCTGCCAACACTAATGGTGAGGTGCGGGTGGATGGAGGGCAGATTACCGTGGGCAGTGTGGGACAGATTATAGTAGGGACGGGGCATGGCGGCACTTCATATGTGAAGATATTCGACTTTGGCTCCCTGACCCTGGTCTCCGGCTTTAAGGCGTTTGGTGCGGCGAATGGCAGCGGCGGGGTGGATGTGGCGGCGTGCGATGTGGATGGAGATATGCTGGACGAGGTCATTGTCGGTCAGGGTGGCCCCGGAGCCGGTGAGCTGGCAGCTCAGTCATACTTCAAGGTCTTTGAAGCTGATGGAAGTATGCTGTGGAGCTGCAAAGCCTTTGGTTCGGAAAATGCCGAGGGGCACATCACCGTTTCCGGTGATTATCTGGGCTACATCATCGTGGGTGAGGGTCCCAGCAGCACCTCTGAGTCCTGGGTAAAGGTCTATCGGTTCAATGAGTCTACCCCGGTGGTCAGCTTCCAAGCTTTTACCACCGGCAATAATCAGGGTGGTGTGGATGTAGCGGGAGAAAAATAGGCTTTTGGCAACGATAATCTGAGCGCGTGAAACTCAATCCGCAGGCTGAGGAGGTGTTTTTTAACTTTTTTAATAGAGAAAAAGGGAGATTTATTGGCAAAATAGCTCTCAGATGTAGTAAAATGTGGAGATACAACGGAACAATTGCTGGGTGATGGGTTCAATGTTGGTGTTAATTATGGCCGGCGGTGAGGGGACCAGATTCTGGCCTTGCAGCCGTGCCGATTGTCCCAAACAGTTCCTCAATATAACCGGCTCCCGCTCGCTCCTACAGGAGACGGCACATAGGGTTTTGCCTCTGGCGGGGTATGAAGGGATATTTCTGGTAACCGGGCGCCGATATTACGATAAGGTGAGGGAGCAACTGCCGGAGCTTGACCCCTCGCACATCATCCTCGAGCCGGAGATGAAAAACACCGCCCCCTGCATCGGGCTGGCAGCGATTTACTTGCGGCAGCTTGCCTCAGATGAGACCATGGCTGTGCTCCCTGCCGACCACATCATAACCGACCAGAAAGAGTTCCTCCGTGCCCTATCGGCAGCCGACCTTATGGCCCATAAGCACAGTTCACTGATAACCTTCGGCATCGTCCCCACCTATCCGGCTACCGGCTACGGCTATATCCATCGTGGTCAGAAAAAGGAGGCAGTGGAGGGGATAGAGGTGTTTGAGGTGGAGGAGTTTGTGGAGAAGCCATCCCAGAAGGTTGCCAAGGATTACCTCAGAAGCGGCAACTATCTGTGGAACAGCGGGATGTTCGTCTGGAAGATAAACACCATTATGGAGATGTTTGAGCACTATATGCCAGAGCTCTATCGGGGACTGGAGGAGCTCGTTCCCCTTCTATCTACCCCGGCGGCAGAGGATAAGATAGCGCAGCTTTATTCCGAGTTGACGCCCATCTCCATAGACTACGCAGTTATGGAGAAGGCATCTCAGGTTCTCTGCGTTAAGGGGAGCTTCGGCTGGGACGACCTGGGGAGCTGGAGTTCTCTGGGGGAGCTGCTTCCGGGGGATGAGGCGGGGAACCGTGCTCAGGGTGAGTTCATCCATCGAGATTGCCAAGATAACATAATTTATAGCCCCCACAAGCCAGTAGCGGCTATCGGGATTGACAATCTGGTGGTGGTGGAGACCGACGATGTGCTGCTTATCTGCCATAAGGAGCGTGCTCAGGAGGTGAGGGAGCTCATCCAGAAATTGAGAGAGAAGGGGAAAAAAGGGCTTTTATGAAAAAGGAGCGAGACAGAAAAAATCCTCAGCTATGGATGAGGGGAGGATAGAGAGATGAAGTTAAAGGAATACAACTGGAAGGAGAATCCCCTGACCGCTATCGCGGTAGTAGTGGCTGCCGTTTGGGGTATCTCCATAATTTTCAAGATGATACTTCTCGGTTTTCAGGGACCTGATGCCTACTGGATGGTGGCTGCTGCTGCCTTCATTGGGATAGGTCTCCTGCAGCTCAGCGGGGTTCTGAACAAATTTCTCGCCGGAACTTGCTATATCGGACTGGTCTTCTTCGGTATGCTTATCTCTATTTCTATCAGTGGCACACTGTTTTTCAGCTATCTGCTGGAAATTGTCTTCTTCCTTATCATGCTCTTCCTGTTCGCTATCCTTTACCTGAAAGGGATAGAGAAAGTGCCCACTATGCTGAAGACCTTCTGCGGGATATATCTGTTTCTGATGATACTTCCTGTTTCAGCAGGGAGAATACCCTTGCAGTGGTTATTTTACTGGAACTTCAGGCGCTATTCCCCGGAGGTGTTCCTCTACTGGATACCGCTGCTGATAAGCCTTTGGGTTGTGTTAAGCTTGGTTTTAAAGAATCTGGGGAAGTTACCAGAGAAAGTACATGAAAAGAAAACCTATCAGATTGCCTTTATCTGCGGCGTAGTCTATCTTATCTACCATTTCTTCCGTGAGATTATTTACCGCTGGGGCTTATACGGCGGACTGAGGGGATTTTTGGGCTCCTTCTTCTCCCTCGTCTTCCTCTACTCCTTAGGTCTGGCGGTATGTATCGGTGTGCTGGTGCTCATTGAATCAAGAAAGGGGAAAGTCGAGCTGGAGGTAAAGAAAGGCTGATTATTTCTTCTCCTCTCGGGCTTTTTTAGCTGTTTCCGTAACCTTCTCTGCCAGGTGATGGGGGACTTCATCGTAATGAGTGAATTCCATCTGGTAGGAGCCCCTACCACCGGTTAAGGAGTTGAGGTCAGAGTCGTAAGTGAGCATCTCAGCCATGGGAACCTGAGCTCTGATAACCTGCATATCGCCACGGGGGTCCACCCCCTGTACCTTACCCCGCCGAGTATTTAAATCCCCTATCAGATCCCCCATGTGCTCCTTGGGAGCGTTGATTTCGACGTTCATTATCGGCTCCAGGAGAACTGGTTTAGCTTGTTCCATGGCTCTCTTGAAGGCTAATGAGCCCGCTATTTTGAAAGCCAGCTCCGAGGAGTCAACCGAATGAAAGGAGCCGTCGTATAATATAACCCGGAAGTCTACCACCGGATAGCCTGCCACCACCCCTGATTGTCGCGCATCCAGTATCCCTTTCTCCACTGCTGGGATGAAGTTTCTGGGGATGGCCCCGCCCACGATTTTGTCCACAAACTCAAAATCTTCCCCCCTCTCCCTGGGTTGTATCTCTATCCAGCAATCGCCATACTGACCTCTCCCTCCGGTTTGCTTCTTATACTTTCCCTGGGCTTTGGCGGTAGTGGTCACTGTCTCCCGATAAGGAACTTTTGGCTGTTTGAGGGTGACCTCCACCCCATATCTGCGCTTCAGCCTGCTCATGGTTACCTCTACATGAAGCTGTCCTGTGCCCGAGACCAACAGCTCTTTGGTCTGGGGGTCTCTGTCTATCTTAAGGGTAGGGTCTTCCTCTGTTAACTTTGCCAGGGATGAGCTCATCTTATCCTCATCGGCGCGGGATTTCGGCTCCACGGCGAAGGAAATGCTGGGCATCGCGAATTTCAATGGGGGATAAACGATGGAGGCTGACCTGTCGGTGAGGGTGTCGTTGGTGGCGGTATCTTTCAGCTTAGTGACCGAAGCCAGCTCTCCGGCGCAGACCTCGGTCACCGGCGTGGCTGTCTTTCCCTGCAAGAGTGAGATGGAGCCGATACGCTCGTTTATGCCCTTGGAAGCGTTGAAGACGGTGGAATCCGATTTTACACAACCCGAGTAGACCCGGAATAGGGAGATTTTCCCGGCATAGGGGTCAGCGATGGTTTTGAAGACAAAAGCCGAGCAGGGCTCCTTCACTGAAGGTTGTCGAGTAATTTCGGAGTTGTCGCTTGGGTTTTTCCCCTTGACCTCTCCCATGTCAGCCGGTGAAGGGAGATAGCCGATCACTGCTTCAAGCAGAGGTATGCTTCCAATGTTCTGCGTGCTCGAGCAGCAAAGCACGGGAAATATCTTCCTTGCCAGAATCCCTGCCCGCAGACCCTGGATGCATTCCTCGTCGGTCAGGCTTCCTACCTCAAAGAATTTCTCCAGCAGCTCGTCGTTCATCTCTGCCACCATCTCAACCAGATATTCCCGGTTTTTTTCCGCTTCTTTTTGATACTCCGCGGGAATCTCCTCTTCCACTAATTTGCCCTTGCTGTCTCCTTTGTAGCGGTAAGCTTTGAGCTTGATGAGATCGATGACTCCCTGGAAGTTCTTCTCTTCTCCGAGGGGCATCTGCAGGGGTACTGCCTGACGACCGAAGCGGTTGTTAATAGACTTCATAGTGCGGGAGAAGCTCGCCCGGTCGCGGTCCATCTTGTTGACTACCAGAAGGCGTGGAATATCGAATTCATTGCAAAACTGCCATACTTTTTCTGTCTGCACCTCCACCCCTGAAACTCCACAGACCACCACCACGCCGCTGTCCACTACCCGCAGTGAGGCTTTGGCATCAAAAATAAATACTCCGTAACCAGGGGTGTCTATGATGTTTAGTTTGTGATTGCGCCATTCGCAGTAGCAGAGAGAAGAGTCGATGGTGATCTTGCGCTCTATCTCCTCCTCATCATAGTCGGTAACCGTGTTTCCTTCCTCCACTTTTCCCAGGCGGTTTACCATTCCGGTAGAGAAGAGGATGGCCGAGACCAAGGAGGTCTTACCGACGTCGCCATGCCCTACAACCGCTATGTTTCTAATGTGTTGAGTTTCGTAAGTTTTCGCCATTCTGAACCTTTCCTCCCATATAAAATTTGCTCATTATAATACCATAGATAGCCTTTCTTCACAATAGAAAATTGCTGACCCTTACCCCTGAAAGGAGAGTTAAAGGTTATTTTCTCAAGACTTCTAACAAGTGTTCCATATCCTCAGGAAGGGAGGCTGAATATTCTATATTCTGATGGGTGACGGGATGGGCAAAGCTGAGCCGGGAGGCATGGAGGGCAGGACGCTTGAACCTTTTAACTGCCTCTCGTTTCTCCTGGTGCTGAATGCCCCGCCACTGAGAGCCCCCATACAGGCTATCCCCCACCACCGGGTGGTGGATGTGGGCGAGATGGACTCTGATCTGATGAGTTCTTCCGGTGAGCGGACGGACTTCCAGCAGGGTGAAGCCGGGCAGTCTTTCAACCACTTTCACTTCGGTAGTCGCCTCCCTGCCGAGCCTGGTGCGGGGGGAGATTTTTTTTCGGTTCACTGTATCCCTCCCGATAGGGATATCGATTAACCGCCGGTTCTCTCTCATACTTCCCCACACCAGAGCTAAATAGAGCTTTTCTACCTGGTGCTCCTGAAACTGCTGCGATAGGTAGCGATGGCTGAGGTCGTTCTTGGCCACTGCTATAAGCCCCGAGGTTCCCTTGTCGAGGCGGTGGACAATTCCAGGACGAGGGGCTCCTCCTATGGCGGAGAGATTCTGGCAATGGTAGAGGAGGGCGTTTACCAGGGTGCCATGGTAGTTGCCCGCTGCCGGATGAACCACCATTCCTGGGGGCTTGTTCACCACCAGGAGGTTCTCATCCTCATAGATTATATCCAGGGGGATAGGCTCCGGGGAAACGGTTTGGTCGTTCAATGGGGGAAAATGGACGACAACCTTTTGCCCCACTTTCAGGCGGTAGCTGCTCTTCTTGACTTCATCATCCACCTTCACCTCTCCCATTTTTATTATTCTCTGAATATAGGAGCGGCTAAGATGAGGATGATGATTGGATAAGTAGAGGTCGAGGCGAGTATTCTGGTCCACCTCAGCTACTACTAAGGTTTTCTCTTCCCCTTCATTGGTCATATTTTTTAATAAATTACTCAGGTGTCATTAAGATTAATTATAGCATATATGCTGCTTACTGCCAGATATTGATACCCTTCAAATGTTGATTAATCTTGAAGGAATGTAAATATAACAACCCTAAGGCGATATGCAGGAATTTAAGTAATTCCTTAACCTTATATCATCGTATCAGTAAGAAAAATTCAAGAGTTTTCTGGTATCTAAATGTGGTACAGGGTGACAATTCAATTTGAAGGAGAGATAACGCGCACACGGAACATGGCAACCCCATGAGAAGGCACACGGGCATCAATCCTTCCTCCGGTTATTTTATCGTTGTGCTCCCAAAGGTCTTTTACTTTATACCTTGAAACATCAGGCATTCCTATTTCTTCTGCACGTATGGCCATAAAGGCAGCCTTCTCTCCTCTATTCAGGAGCACTACGACATAATCTCCATTTTCAAGAGGTTTAACCCATACTTCTTGCTCTCCTTGATCGCGAGCCTTATATCCCTGTATTCCCGCAGGGTCCTGATTCACCGCTATGGCTTCCTCGTTTGTGAGAATCTCTCTGGTTGCTTCCGTCATATGTCGAAGGTCATTTCCTGCCAACAAGGGTGCTGCCAGGATACACCAGAGGCTGAAATGAGACCGATCCTCAGTGGTAGTCAAACCTCCGTTGCCTACTTGAAGCATATCTGGATCGTTCCAGGCGCCAGGATGCGCATACTTAGAGAGCCCAACTTGCTGATCCAGTATATACATAACACTCTCCCAATTATTCCTGATATCACCAGTGGTTCGCCACAAATTTCCAATCTCCGGAGCCCACAGCCATGGCCGATTTTGCCCCCACTCGCATATACTAAATACGATTGGCTTTCCAGTAGCATCCAGCGCCCTGCGCATTTTTTTATACCTTTCTACTGCACCGCGTCCCTGATTATAGCAATTATCGTACTTGAGATAATCAACTCCCCATTCGGCAAACTTTTTCGCATCCTGCATTTCGTGATCCAGGCTTGCCGGTAATCCCTGACACGTTTTTGTTCCAGCAGAAGAATATATCCCCAGCTTCAATCCTTTGCTGTGGACATAATCGGCAATAGATTTGATTCCACTGGAGAAGGTAGCAGGGTCAGCCTGCAGATTCCCCTCTTCATCCCTGGATGGTGCCATCCAGCAGTCATCGATGTTGACATAAATATATCCGACATCTCTCATTCCAGACTCTACCATGGCATCGGCTATTTCCTTAATCAACTCCTCATCGATATTGCAGCCAAACCTATTCCAGCTATTCCAACCCATTGGCGGGGTAAGCGCGAGTTTTGGTTTTTCATCTGCGTTAGTACTATCAGCATTCTGGGGCTTTGAATTTGTAAGCAGAGGAGAAACCAATAAGAATGACCAAATTATTGCTATAAATAACGCTATGCTTTTACAC
>CABWKN010000054.1 GCA_902505605.1 Candidatus Guanabacterium sedimentis | reverse complement strand
AAGATTCTGAAGGAGTTCTCCCGCCTGATAGCAGAGGGATACACCATTAGAAACGGCGATTTCAAAGTGGCTATCAGGCTTCTGCGGGATAATATGAATGTCTCGCTCGAGGATTTCTTTTTAAAAAGAGGGAAGATGCTATGTATATTCAGAAGCTAAGAAATTACTTCTGTCTGTCAATTCTGCTCTCTTTTCTTATCTGCTTCTCCTGTGCAGGTAAGAAGCCTTACACCCAATCTTACGAGGAGGTGGAAGTCGGGGGAGGGTTTAACCTCTTCAGCATGGAGGAAGAGAGCAAACTGGGAGCGGGTTTCTCCGAGGAAGTAGAAAAGGAGAATCCCATTCTTAAAGACCAATTCATCGCCAGTTATGTTGATGAAATGGGGCAGAATATAGCTCGCCATTCCAAGCGACCTGATATCCCTTATCACTTTAAGGTGGTAGATACCAAAGCAGTCAACGCCTTTGCACTGCCCGGAGGCTACATTTACATCAACCGGGGCCTGCTGGACCTGGTGGATGACCAAAGCGAGCTGGCGGGAGTCGTGGCGCATGAGATAGGGCATGTTGCCGCACGCCATGGCACCAAACAGCTCTCCAAACAGCTGGTCTTAGCTGGAATACTGATTGGTGTCAGTGAGGCTATTGGCCGGAAAAGCGAAAAATGGGGAGCTATTACCCAGGTCGCAGGCTCTCTGGGATTCTTTCTGGGAATGATGAAATACTCTCGGGATGATGAACGGGAAGCAGACTGGCTGGCGATAAACGAGATTTATCTGGCAGGGTATAATCCCGAGGGAATGGTCACCCTCTTCAACAAATTTAAAAAGTTGCATAAAAGCAATCCGAGCCGATTCGAGCAGTTTTTTCTCTCCCATCCCAATACCGATGAGAGGATAAAAAATATGAACCAGGAGCTCGACAAGCTCGACTATAAAGGGAGAGCTTACCCAGGTTCACCTAAATTCGATGATGTGAAAAAGAAGCTCTCTAAGCTCCCCCCGCCTCCGGATGCCAAAAAAGCTAAGCCTGCTCCTGCTTCACCTGAGCATGCACTACTAACTTCCCCTTATTAGCAGCCTCCCCCATGTAAATCGTTCTATGGGGGAAAGGTATCTCAATGCTTTTGCTGTCAAAAGCTTTTTTAAGCCGACGGCGGAACTCCCGAGCCACCTGCCACTGCTTGAGGGGGCGGGTTTTTATCATAGCCTTGATAACCACTGCAGAATCAGCGAAGTCGTCCACTCCTAAGATTTCAACCGGCTCCAGGATCAACTTCTTATACTCCTTATCCTCCAGCATCTCATTACCCACTTCCCTGATAACCCCCATCACATAGTCGGGGTCTTCCTTGTAAGCTACCCCGATGTCTAACACAACTCGGGACCATTCCTTGGTCAGGTTGCTGAGCACCCCCATTTCTCCGTTGGCGATGATATGAACTTTCCCCTCCAGGTCCCTCAAGGTGGTCACCCGCAGGCTGATGCTCTCTACCAATCCAGCCACCCCGGCTACTTGAATAACATCTCCCACTCGAAAATGATTCTCCAACAGTATAAACAGCCCGCTGAGAACATCTTTGACCAGAGTCTGAGCACCAAACCCTACGGCCAGACCCACAATGCCAGCACCGGCTAATATCGGTCCTATATCCACGCCGAACTCCTTAAGGATGATCAGACCGAAAATAACTCCTACCACCACCGCTACGGTGTTCTTAAAAATTCTTCCCAGGGTCTTGATTCTCTTCTTTCGCTCTTCTTCTTGTCCTTCGGATAGTTTCTCTTCAAATTTAGTGATGAGTTTCTTTGAAATCTTAAGCACAACCACCCAGGCGACCAGAATGAGGGCTATCCTCAGCCCATGAGTCAGAAGCCAGCTGTAAAGGGGCTCTAAGGAAATGTTCATTGAAAAATCCTCCTTTTATAGTTATTTTTTTACTCTTCGTACTAATGTAGTGTTATCCATTATTATAAAATAATTATCCTTGAAGTTATAGGAAAAGCTCAAAGGAAAGTTCAAAGTGGAAAAGAAAGTCTTATATCATCTCTGCTATCTGCCAAATAAATAGATAGCTGCTCCTTCTTGTAAGAATATATAGTAGAAGAATCTTTCGCTTCCTGTTCCTGTCTTCCCCTTCACCCCGGAAAAAGAAAATTATTATGAAAACAAATAAAAGGTTACCCTTTAACAGAGAGGCTTTTCGTCTTTTCCCCTGGCGAGGACACGCGAGGAGATGTTGCTCCACAGCATTTTCCAGAAGGAATGGTCGAGGTAGGCTCTGATAGCTACATAACACTCACCGCAGGTATTGGTGGGCAGAAATGCCCGGAGCATCTCTTCCCGAGTGGGGTAGGTTCTCTTATGCATAGAGCAGGGCTGAAACTGCCCATCAGGGGTCACCACCAAGAACCTCCTTCCTGCCTTACATCCTGGAACGGTACCATTTTTGAAATACCGATAGGTGCCCCACAGAGTCCACTCGTAATTTAATACGCGACCATTTTTTTTGAGCCTGATGAGCTCGATAATGGAAGACCTCAACTCCTCCAGCTCTTCCGGGGAAGAGATGAAATGTTCCATACTCCCGGTCCTCAAAGGAGTATAGGCACTGTAAGATATATCAACACCCCACTGGCAGGCTGTTTGATAATTATCCAATATATAGGGGAGATTATCGCTAGTTATAGCGGTATTGAGGACGATGTCGTCGTTCCCCAGGGAGGCTAATTCAGGGACAAGTGATTCCAAATGGGCATACAATCCTGGGGAGCCGCGGAAATCATCGTGCAACGAATTGGAAAAGTCTAACGATATGGAAAACTGGTTCACCCCCGCCTCCCGCAATGCCTGATACTTCTCCACTGTGAGGAGCTTCGCATTGGTGACCAAAATGAGGTAGGGCAAACCATTAGGCTTTTTAATGGCGCGAGCAATCTCAAATATATCCTTCCGCAGCAGAGGTTCCCCGCCCGACATCTGCACTACCATTGGTTTTAGAGCCGATTGGTAGCGCCGATAATCCTCTGGCTGCATCAGGTTAGTCTCCTTTTTGATCCCTCCCTTATCGCAGTGCTTACACCCTCCGGTGCAGGAATGGGTCACCTCGAAAGATACTGCCAGGGGCTTACCAGTGATAAAATTAATTGTTCCCCGTGTAACCAACCTGAGAGCTTCCGGCAACTTGACACTCTTCATATACGCACCTCTTTAGTGAAAATTTAACTCCATATATTAATATATCTATCACTATTTAGCATCTTATAACTTTACACCTGCAAAAATAAGCTGTCAAGAAAAAATTCGACCCGTCTGATGACGATGCCTCATTGCAGATGGCGAGAGAGGTTTCTCGTTTATTTCAGCTCCGCCTGATGAGCTCGATCCATAAAAGAGGTGAGCAAGCGGATGGCGCTCTCAATGTCTCCCCGATGAGCCATTTCCGCCAAGGATTGAGCGTAGCGAATAGGGACCGAGATAGTGACTGCCGGAACTCCTGTTTTGGTGCGCTGCATCCCGCCGGCAATGGCAACCCCCTTCCCCGGCCGGTCGGCAAGTCCTTTTCCGCTGTAGCAGCTCTATCGGCTTCATCCTTTAGATAGTTATCCCTCCTAAGCACTCTTTTTAAAAGGTATATTTTATCGCAGGTAGGAGTAAGATTTTATTAGTCCGCTTTTACTCTTGAGAAGTAATGAGGTTCAGGGGTAATCAGCTAAATAATCTCCCAAGGAGTAGTATTTCCTGTTAAACAGAACTAAAGGGGATTTGCTCTTGTCGCAGGTGAAGTTGACAACCTCTCCCAGAAAAAGGGTATGGTCCCCTACGGTGAAGTGCTTTATCAGCTTGCATTCCAGTATCGCCCGGCTATCCATGATAAGGGGGGCTTTGACTTTTTTGCCCTCCTGAGTCTTGAAGATATCAAGCTTTAGTTTATCGCTCTTCCTGCCGCTGGAGACCCCGGCGGTGGTGGAGAGCTGCCTCTGCTGGTCGGTGAGAATGCTCAAGGTGAACTCCTTGGCTTCCAGCAGGAGGTCGTGGGTATAGCGCCTGGGAGAGATGGAGACCATGACAATCGGTGGATCAAAGGAGACTGTGCTGACCCAGGCGGCAGTCATGATGTTTTTCTTTTTAGCGGTAGCTACCCCGACAATGACTACCGGAGCAGGGAATTGGCTGGAAAATCGTTCCCCCATTTTTTCTCCTTACATAAGGCTGTGAGGGGCTGAAAGGCTATTTTTTCTCCCTTTGCTTCACGATTTCAATGATTTTCAGCTTCATTTCCCCTATGGCATCGATTATTTGCTGAACTTCTTCATCGGTCAATTTTTCCTTTTCATCAAGCATATTTAACGGTTGGACGAGCTTCAAGACTTCTTGGCTGAACAACCTCTCTTCTTCTTCGGTAAGCTTGACTTCGTCAGCTGTGGTTACCAAATCCCTGAGGGCATATTGCAGCTTGGAGGCTGCATCCCTGCTGATCTTTCCCTCTTTTACTGCTTTGTTCATGCTATATTTAAGCGCATAGTCAACAACAGCAAAGCGAATGGGTTTGATCTTGAGAAGATAAAATCCCCCTATTATTATCAGGATAATGACAGGAATGATGACAAATACTATTAATTTAGTTGTCGAACTCCGCATTAAAAATACTTCACAATTTAATTACCTTATAAAAAGAAAAATATTCATCCCCCCCAAATAATTAGCTGATTTTCTTTATCTCTAATCTTTGTCTAACAGCTCCACCAGCTTTATGATAATGCTCATCACCTTTTCCATATTTTCTACCTTGATATTGGCGAGATTATCCTCTTCGGAATGGACATACCCTCCAGAGGTGGCGAAGTTGGTGGCGCGAATACCCGCTCGGGCAAAGACAAGATGGTCGGAGCCCTGATATTGAGCTGGCTTTATGGTATAGCCAGCTAACTCCACCGCTTTGTTTATCGTCCCTTTGAAACTTTCATCGACATTGGAGGCGAGAATAAGCTGGGGTAATATCCATAATATATCGGAATGGAGCATCCGATTATGGAGAGCTTTGTCCACGATATGAAAGGGAATGGAAAGGCTTCCCTTGATAGGAGAGATGTTTTCCACTCCGCCATCCATTTCGACATAAATATCGCCTCCTCCACCCACACTGTCTATATTGATGACTGCCTGACATAAGTTCTTGAGGTGGGCAGAGTGGCGGCTGATATAGATTCTGCTTCCGATGAAACCCGATTCCTCTGCACCCCAGGCACAAAACCTCAGGCTCTTGTTTGGTCTATATTTGTCGGAAGAGAAGTACCTGGCTATCTCCAGCATTACCGCTACTCCCGATGCGTTATCATTGCTCCCCGGATAAATGTCCGAATCGTAGTGAGCAGAGATAATTATCTCTTCCAGGGCCGCTGATTTGCCTGGTAACAATCCTATAATATTGCACGAGTTATACTCCTTACGCTCCGATTCCAGCTCAATAGCCCCTTCAATAACGCTCTGTCCTACCAGGTCTTTAGCGGCTTCCTGGTCAGAAGCGGCAACCATTGCTATTGCTTTGGGCATATTTCTACTTATCAGCAATAACGCTCTGTTAAGCATGCCAAGGTTAAACTCCTCATCCCCCAAAGGATTGATAACCACTATATTACCGCTTACTTGAAGCTTGGAAATCTCCTCCGCAGAGCTTGCAGTGGCACTGGATACGCATAAGATTGAACCCTGTATCTGGTTGCCATTGAGAAAGGGGTCCCAAGCTATTACCTCTAATCCTAATTTCCTTCCTTCAGCCAGCCCCAGCGAGACACTCAGAGGGTTGTAGATGGAAAAATGAAAATTCTCCTTTTTAACCTGCAACCCGAAGTCTGACATCTGCTCTTTGATGTATTGAGCGGCTTGTATGTCGCCCTCACTACCAGCTAAACGGTTACCCAGCTCAGAGAGATACTCCACATGGCGGAGAAGCTCCTTTCTTACCTTCTGAGCAAGTAAAAGCTCACTCTTGATAAATAAGAGCCCAATGGAGATTATAATAAAGATAATAAAAATAAGCCTTTTGTTTCTCGGATAACTGAAGAACACGGCTATCACCCCCTATTAAAATGTTTGCAAATCTGACTCCTTACCCTGATATTTTATTTCACTTCTCATTGATATTATATAGTAAAAAATAATAATCTACCATAGCTTTTAAATTATTAATGGAAAAATCTGCCGAAGTCATTTATAATATCCGCAGTTTTATTTGTTAAGCAAAGAGACTAATTGCGGAGGATGCCATGGGTAAACCGAATTATGATATGAAAGCATTAGCAATCCTTTTGGTCACCATGTTGTCTTATGCTGGCTGTTGCTGTATATCGCCGAGCAATGAGCCAGTGCTGCTGGGAAAATTATCCACGGAGCAGCTTCTGGAACGGCTGGAGGGGTATAAAGCCCGCGTAATCCTCTATGAGCCTGATCCCGAAGCAATAAAGCATCTGCAAGCTTACAACAAGCCACTGACCATTGAGGTTTTCTTTGGCAGTTGGTGTCCCGATTGTCGGGAGGAAGTCCCTCCGTTCATCAAGGTCATTCAGGAGGTAGCTAATCCCAATATCGGCACCATCTTCGTCGGTGTAAGCAGAGACAAACAGGAACCGGCTTACTTTATTCAAGAGAAAGGGGTAAAGTTTGTTCCCACTTTTATCATTTATCATGATGGTGATGAGATAGGGAGAATAGTAGAGCATCCTCGCATCTCCATAGAACACGATTTAGTAGCTATTCTAAAGGAGAAGAAGCCTTTACCCCTAAAAGCCCCCTGATTCGTATTTTGTTTAGAGGACTCTAACCTTCCCGGCAAGCACGCTGAACAACCTCCAAAAGTTCCCGACACGCCTTCACAATATCTGGTGCCATGGTCACTGCAGTAACTACAGCTACCCCATCAGCTCCTGCCCGGATCACCTCGCCAGCGTTATAAGAGTTGATCCCGCCAATTCCCACCAGAGGTAGGTTAACCGCCTCCCTTATCTTCCTTACTCCCTCCAAGCCCAGCGTCTCTCCCACATCCTTTTTAGTCCCGGTGGGAAAGACTCCGCTCACTGCCAGGTAGTCGGCTCCCTCACGAACGGCTCTTTTTGCCTCCTCAACAGAGCGAACCGATATGCCAATGACTTTCCCTCTTCCCAGTATTCTGCGGGCTACCGATAGAGGCAGGTCTTCCTGCCCGAGATGAACTCCGTCGGCATCCAGCGCCTGGGCGATATCTACCCGGTCGTTGACCAGAAAAAGCTTGCCATAGGAGCGAACCAGAGGTTTAATCTTCAATCCCTCAAGATAGAACTCTCTGTCGGAGAGAGCCTTTTCTCTCAGCTGAATTACGGTGGCGCCTCCTTCCAGGGCTTTGGCGGCTACTTCTATATTTGTCCGTCCTAAAGAGAGGTTTCGGTCGGTTATAACATAGAGGCTCAGGTCAATCATACTCTTACCGATGCTCCCCGATCCTTATACCCTTTCCGACCTCCTGTTCGGTGAGGTCGTAGAGGGCATCGAATAGGGCAACCTGAAAGCTCCCTGGTGAGTCGCTTGTCTGCGCACCCTTCTCCCCTGCTAAGCCAAAGTATCCCAGGGCAGTAGCAGCGGCTGAGAGCGGGTCGGGGTCGACCGTGGCGAAAGCCGCTACCACGGTGGTAGCCATGCAGCCTGTGCCAGTAACCAGCTTCAGAAGAGGGTGTCCATTGGAGACCCATACCGAGCGATACCTGTTGGTGACAAAGTCCTCCTTACCGGTTACCGCTAAGGTCGTGCTCAATTTTGCCGCTAATGATATAGCTACCTCCACCGCTTCTGTTGCCTCCTGGAAGGACTCTACTCCTTTAATAGACCCTCTCTCGCCTCCCAGCGAGAGGATTTCTGCCGGGTTGCCGCGGATAACTTCCACCTTGACCTCCTCTAATATCCTCAGAGCCTGGGTAGTCCGCAGGGAAGTAGCTCCCACGCCTACGGGGTCTAATACCACCGGAATGGAGAGCTGATTTGCCCTTTGTCCGGCTTTTATCATCGAATGGACCAACTCCCGGGTGGGAGTCCCTATATTAAGCACCAGAGCCCCGGCAAAGCTTACCATTTCCTCCACCTCATCGGGGCTATGAGCCATTACCGGCGAAGCTCCAATGGCCAGGGTGGCATTGGCGGTGGTGTTCATCACCACCATATTGGTGATGTGGTGGATTAAGGGTCTCTTTTTCCTCAGAGCTTGGATACTCTGCCAGGTTTTCTGACCAAAGTCCTCCATTCACTTTTCCCTTTTACGCCTGAAAAGTGGTACAGGTGAATAGAGTGATATTGGCTAACAGGTGCACCACAAAAGTTGCAGCCAAGCTCTGGCTCTTAATATAAATCCACCCGAATAGAAGCCCAGCAATGAAGGTCAAGCCTATAAAGCCACTTACTTCGGATGGCGACAGACCGGGGTATCCTAAGTGCCCCAGGGCGAAGAGCAGGCTGGTAGCTATCAGAGTGATAGCCCATCTCCACCTCGTTGGGCTCATTAATTTCCCTAGCAGACGGTAAGTAATTACTATAAGGAGAGCTCTGCCAAACTCCTGGATGATAGCGCTTGCCGGATATCGGCTTAGAGCGGCGCTCAGCTCCACCCAGGTAGGGAATTTCAGGGTCCCCAGCCCCCAAAGATGCATCAATGGAAAGCTCAATCCTAATAACACGACCAAAGTGATGCCTACTAAGGAGAGTTCTTGAAAGCCAAAATGGAAATTATATCCTATATCCCTGCGGAGACCGATGATAAGGAGGAAAAAAACCAGCGCCATGACAATATACCATCCTGGTCCCCGATCGAGGTTGAGCTCCGAAGGGGGTTGCTCTCTTACGAAATCGACCAGAGCATCCAATCCCACCTGGGCGAAATAATCCCTGTCGATGCGGGAAGGAATAATAAGGGAGAAGGGGTCAATACGATTAACATCCCTGAATAGCTGTACCAGCGCCGATGGGGTTTGCTGCTCCGCCTGGCAGAATTCCCAGCATTTGACCTGCTGCTGGTAAAGGTGGATGGCAGACAGTATTGTGCTACGGCTGGAAGCGCTTAGGTTCCATGAGCCGACCACATTGATATCTTCGGCGACCAATCGATTGACAGCATCGTATACTCTCTCTCCCTCCATGGGGACCTTCACCCAGGGGCTATTAGTCAGATCGGCAACCCTTCCCTCGACCTCTTCTGGCCTGGACACTGTGGGAAGAAGATTCGTTCCCCAAAGCAAGCTGTTCTCACCCGGCGGGGAGGGATCAAGATATCTGATTCTTACCCATTGTAGGCGGGCGTCTGTTTTCTGCTCTGTCTGATGTAACACCACCTTGTACTGAAGATATTTATCAGGAGGGCTGTCGATTGAGCTACTCTGCCAGGAGCCAGAAGGGGACGACCAGGGAGTCCACGATGGACTTTCGGTGTCGTGCGTGTTGCCAGTTCTGGTTTGCACATACACCCCTTCGCCTCCCGTCCAGCTGATGTCCCATAAGGCTCTGATGGTGCCCACACCTATGGGATGGGAGATAAACTCCCCTTTTTTGGCTCCGGGAATGACCCGGAGGGAGCGAGAGGGTGGATGGTATTCCAGTCCGTTAATGAGCCCAAGGGTTTGATAATATGACATCGGATGGGTGAGGGTGACCCCTTTGGAGAACCTTATCCAATCTATCTTTATCTGGTTACCCGGCTTTCCTTCAGGGGGGTCGAAACGAAGAGTTTTGATAAAACCTAAGGTCCCACCCCAATGAGCCTTAGGCCTGGCGGGGTCGAGCAACTGGTAAAAATTGGTCTTCCACAGGTCAATGCTATACTCCTTCCATCCAGTTGCTACCTTCAGAGGTGCAGAAAAGGCGCCCTCTTTGCCGGAATTTGGGTCATCGCACCAGAAGAATAATTGCATCTCACCGGGCTGCTCGGAATACATTCTGAGTGATAAAAAATAGAATCGCTTCGAGTCGAGCTTCTCCCCTTTCAGGTTCAGATAGAAATAGGGGTCTTTCCTGGTGATAAAAGCAAGAACTCCATTCTCAAAGGTTACATTCCCCATGTCGTTGGTATTGGGAAGGATGTCTCCCTGGTGGTTCATCTCCCAGAAGAAAAGGGAGGTGTACCGGGCGTAATGCTCGCGCTGGAGGAGCAGTTGCTCGTATCTCCTTCTGCCTTACTTCTTTTGACAATACCCCGGCTCGGCAAGCAATGGAGAGGCTGGCTGATTTTATTGTTTACAGGGATAGGTGAGCCCCTCTTAGATTATTCTTCAAAGGGCATTTTAAGTAGTTATCT
>CABWKN010000053.1 GCA_902505605.1 Candidatus Guanabacterium sedimentis | reverse complement strand
GGAGAAGATAGGAGGGGAGATTGATATTGAATCTTTGCAATTAATAGTGTAATATTTTGTAAGAGCGCTTCTTGAACAAGAAGAGCATGCAGGTAAGTAGCCAAATGCTGAAGGAATTTTCAAGAGAGTTTTCTGCTGAAAGGAATCCTCATGAAAGAAAGCATAGATTACGAAAATATTCTTAGCTCTTCACCCACAGTAATCATCAAAGAATTAAAAAAGTGCCATCCTGTCATCAGGAAGTTGCTGCTGCGCCTTCAGAAGAGATTAAAGCTTACCGATGACGAGGTGTATAACTTACAATTAGCGGTGGGAGAAATCTGCGCTAACGCCATTGAGCACGGCAATAAATGTGACCCGAACAAGTCGGTGCGCCTCTCCTATGCCTTCCATCAGCAGAGATTGCTCTTTCAGGTGAAGGACGAAGGCGAAGGGTTTAATCCTAAAGACCTCCCCGACCCTACCAGGCCGGAAAACCTTCTGAGGAAGAGAGGGCGAGGTATATTTTTAGCCTGCTCATTGGTGGATAAGGTAATCTTCCAGGATAAGGGGAGAAGGGTCATTCTGGTGAAAAAGCTGACCCATGCTTCTCCTCCACCTAACTGACCCCTAGTCCCTAACTTTCTCTATTAGGGCTCGCTCACATTTATTATAGACGAAGTAGAAGAAGTATCCCCATCATCATCGGTAACCGTTAGGGTAACTGTCTTATCTCCGGATGTAACATATTGATGGGTAACTATTTTGCCCATACCTGTGAGAGTATCTCCAAATTCCCAGCTGTATTTCACAATAACCCCGTCAGGATCATAAGAGGAAGAGGCACTGAAGGTCACCCAATCGCCCACTTCGGGGTCGGAAGGGGAATAGGTGAAGTTAGCTGTGGGGAAAATATTGGGTGGAGTAATCACCTTAATAGCTATAGAAGATGTGATAGCCCCGGCTGTGGCGGTCACCGTCACCGTATCTACATCCTTATCCCAGCTGCCGAGCGTGAGGGTATCGAACGCCTCCCCACTCTCATTGGTAAGGACAATCTGCCCGCCAGAATCGAGGGAGCCGGCATCGGTGGAGAAGCTTACAGACGCATTAGCGATGGTCTGAGCGTTCTCATCAAAAACAACCGCCGTAATGGAACTAGTGGATCCCTCCTCAAAGGAGATGGAAGCCGGGGTGACGGTCAGGGAGATAGAAGCGATAGCTGCCCCAATCTGAACCATAATGGGCTCTGCAGTGCCCACCACCCCTGAACTCACCGTTATCTCGGCAATGCCGACCTCAACCCCGCTGGTGAGCATGGAGCAAGCTATACCATTGGTGGTAGTCACCCGCCCATCAATGGTGCCCATGGTGGTGGTGAGAAAAACCACTGTCCCATCGGGCACTGGATAGCCATCACCTCTGGTGATGACAACGGTGATTACCGCAGTATCTCCCCCGGGGTTAATGACCGGGGGATTAACACTGATAGTTATAATCGCATCCTCAGGGGCAACGGGGTCGACTTTCGCACAAGCGAATATCAACCCTATGCAAAGCCCGATGGAAGCGAAGGTTAACCATTTTTTAATCATTGGCTGCACCTTTTTCATCAGAATAAAGGCTTTTTTTCTCCTTATTACCATTCCCGGTAATAGGTTCCGTCTAAAGCCAGCTCATAAGAGCCACTGTGGATATCCCATATGCCTGGCTCTTCGTCAGGCTCTAATTTCTCCCAGTCAACATAGACTTCCACCCAGGTCTCAGCCGATTCAGTAAATGGGTCCACCGGTATACTCCGTAAATAGCCCTCGGTGACCAGCTCCTCCAGAGTAAAGGGGTATCTCTGCTTGTCAACATAGAATTGGTCTATGCAGTCTCTCATATAAAACAAGTCTTTCTTCAACACTGCCTCTTTTGCTCGGATATGGGAATAGCGGAAGGTCGGCAGGGCTAAGGTGGCTAAAATCCCTATCATAGTGATAACTATCATCAACTCAATCAGAGTAAAGCCCTTCTCTTTCGCCGAAATAGCTCTCATCTTATTCACTCTTAGTGATTTCCTTACCAATCTTTATATTTAGTGCCATCCAAGGCAATCCCCTGGCTTTTAGTATACACATCGAAAACATTCTCCCCTCCCCAGGAGGTGGAATCAAAATCGTCCTGATAGGAGCGCATGCCCCAATCGGTGGAGTTGGTCATCGGGTCGCGAGGTATGCGCCGCAAAAACTTTTTCTTCACATCCATTTTACCCACCTGCTCCACCCCTTCGACCAGGATCTGGAGATCGGGGGGGTAGCCTTCGGAGCCGAACTCTGCCGCAATCTGCCCCAGGTCAACCATCTTTTTATATTCATCGATTGCCCTTCTGATAATTCTCAGATTCTCCCGCAGTTCTATTTCCTTAACCCTCTTAATGGTGACCCGGGCCATCGGAAGGATGGATGCAGCCAGGACAGATATGATGGCCACCACCACCATCAGCTCTGCCAGGGTAAACGCCGGCGTGGAGCCTCGCATATTGATTTTGAAAGCCAGAGCTTTTACCATTCTTACTCCTATTGGACCTGAATTTTTGCCGGCACAAAATTAGCGGGGAGGGTATTAGATGTGGCATCGCGCACACTGTTGTTGGAGAAGACTATATCCGTGCTGCCTGCACCAACTGCTTTGAAAACCACAGTGCACAATATCCCCGACCCATCCACTCCAGTTTCCTTGCCTAACCTGGCAAGGCTCACCCTCAGCTGTCCCGCCTTATTGTCATAATCCCTGACAAAGCTTACTTGGGCACCATCCTTTCCCAATAAAGCTCCCATAGTTACCTCTACTATCTGCAAAACATCGGGATTAAAGCTCAGATTGAAGGGGACATGTCCCACATTGCGAGCGTTGTCGAGATTGATGTTGACCGAAAATCTTTCTTCCCGAAAGACGATAAGGCTAGCTGGGGTAATGGTAACCTCAGCGGGAGTGAGCTCTTCACCCTTCTCTTCTGGTTCTGGCTCTGCTTCTTCTTCCTCCGGGGGCGGCTTTTCGGCTGGAGGGGTTTCCTCTTCTTTCTCTTTTTCAGTAGGGGCTGGCTTTTTAGCTGGCGGCTTCTCCGCTGCCGCCTCTATCTCTTCCCTTACTGCTCTCTCCTCCAATGTGGAAATGGGAGGCGCCTCTCTATAAACCATAGCCCTTTCAGTTCCCGCCCAAATGGCCCTCAGGTCTTCCTCGGTAATGTTAGGGGTTTTGATGATGTGAGGGGTCATGGTAAGAACAATGTCGGTCTCTATATTCTGGGTAAGCTCTTTAGAGAAGATTTTGCCTAATACAGGTATATCGCTCAACCCTGGGATACCGGAGAGGGACTTGCGCTCCTCGTTCCTTATCAGACCAGCCAGCAGGTTGGTCTCCCCATCTTTCAACCTTATAGTTGATTCTATTGTCCGGCTGGTGAAGGTCGGCTGCCCTTCCAGCATTTCGGCCAAAATCGACTCTATCTTCACCGTTAAAGCCAGGGTGATTTCGTTGTTATGGTGCACCCGAGGTGTTAAATCTATCTGAATGCCTACTCGGCGATACTGGTAGGAGTGAATAGGGGTCACCACTCCGATAGTCTGTGCCGGGGTGATGGTAGTCACCCGGATGGGGATTTCCTCCCCGATAAACAGAGAAGCCTTTTCCCCTTCGGTGATTCTGAGCTGAGGCTTGGCTACCAGGCGGGCATCACTGGTCTGCTTCAGCAGGGTGTAAGTAAAAGAGGGAATGGTCAGGAACCAATCGGCTTGACTGATATAGGGGATTTGAGAAAAACGGATACCGGTCTCCTCTTGAGCCAAACCCTGAGTAATGCTATAACTGCTAAGCAACAGACCGTATTCGTTGAGCTTGGTTCGGTTAACCTCTAATATCTCAAGGTCAACTATTACCTCCCCTTTCGATTTATCAGCTCGGTTAATCAACTCTTCGGCAAGGGCAATTAAATCGACAGAATCGCGAATGGTGACGGAATTAAGCTGAGGATCCGCGGAAATGTTCCTAATTCCCAGAACGGTGCGAAGCCCCTGCAAGACATTCTTGACTTCGGCGTTGGAGAGGTAAAAAGTCCGTATCACCTGTTCCGTGTACTCCCTCCTCTTGGCTGGATTATCGGGAGCTACAATGATAGTGGTCGGATTGATGATTTTGTAGAAATGCCCATTAGCGGCTACCAGAGACTCTAACGCCTCCTGGAAGGAGACATTGGTCACCTCAAAGATCATCTTGCGATCCCTGATAGTAGGGTCTAATAAGATGTTTATTCCCGAAAGCTTGCCCAGGGCGGTGTAAATTTCCATCATGTTGTTACTGGGGAAGCTCAGGGAAATCTTGTCCGGGGATTTGGGGCTCAAATGGACAGGGGGAGCCTCCTCGGTCTTTACCTTCTCTTTAAGCTTCTCCAGCTCGGTCTTCTCTCTAAGCCTCTCCGCCTCTTTCTCTACCTGGGCTCGGGCTTTATCCATCTCAATAAGGGCAATCTGATTAGCAGGGTCTAACTCTAACGCCAACCGAAACTCCACCATCGCCTGCTCGACATTATCCTCTTCCATCATCTGTTTGGCCCTGTTTAAGTGCACTTTCGATGCCTGACGACGAGCAGTTTCCAAGCTCAGGCGGTAGCCGATGTTACTGGGGTCCAGTTTCAAGGCTTCGGAGTAATAAAGCACTGCCTGATCCCAATCGCCATCTCTCTCCGCCTGCACTCCCCTCTTATAAGCCTTGGTGGCGGCACAACCGGCCAAAAAAAAGACGAGCAGAACAATCACTAACCCTTTTATTAATAACCCGTTTTTCACTCTTCCTCCTTAAATGACATAATCCATACCGATTATACATATCAGAAGTTGCCATTCACTAAGGGGATTTTCTGCTTTAAGCTGGTATTTACTACGCCCAGCTCAATATATTGATAATCTATCTCCAGAATAGTGAATCTCTCCTCTATGATGTCCCCCTCGATTCCTACTAAAATCTTGTCCCCTTTTTTGAGGGTAGCTATCATCTGGCTGTCTTTTCGGGCAAATCCGAGGAATGTAAACCCGGCTAACTCCTCGAGCGCGGGTGAGGAACCGGGCGCGGATACCTTCTCTTCAGCAGTGGTCTCTTCGATAACTACTCCCCCTTCAGTCTTTCTTGAAGCGGCTGTCTGCTGCTTCTGCGACGAGGGTCGTCTTCTTGTAGAAGCTGGTGCGGCAGCCTTAGCGGCCCCAAACCTGAACAGATTCCTTCCTAAAATAGAATAAGCGGGCATCGACTGGTGGAGGAGCTCGAGGTTCACCTCCGGCAGAAGCGATTCCGCCTGAAGTGAGGAAAGCCTTGCTTCCCCTCCAGGTGCCGTCTGTGAAGAGATGGGGATGCTGGCTATCTCCTGGCTCCTTCCGACAATCTTTCTCAGTTGGTAGGTCACCAGGGCAGAGAACGCCACTAACAGAATTAATAACAAAATCTTTTTCTGCCGTTGCTCCATCTGGTAAACCTCTTTTTATATGGTCTCGGTCTCCTTCCTCTGTTTATCTACATGAGAGAAAAATAGGTAGACAGCTTGATGTTGAGCTTAAGATTATCCCCTGTTTCCTCCGGATTAGAGAGTTCTACACGGTCGATAATGAGAAAATATTCAGAGTTTTCAATCTGATTGATGAATCGTCTCAGATTGGCGTAGCTTCCCCGCAGAGGGAAGGTGATCTCGAACAGGATTACTTTATCTTCTTCAATTATTTCGTGGTTATATTGAATATTCTGCTTCTCTACCTTGAATCGCTTAGCTAAATTCTCCACCTCAGCAAGTATATCAACCAATCCTACCTCTCTTTGGCGCAAAGTCTCAGAGTAGAAGCTCTCTATCTGGCGGCGGAGTTCCTTTAACCTTTTCTCATTATCCCTTCTCTGGGCCAGCTCCTCTTTTCCGCTTTCTATCCTCATTCCGAGCTCAGCGGCTTTACTATCCAGCTTTCTTAACCAACTCTCCCTGGGTAGAGTGAAAATAGTCAGAATAAGGATATTAGCCACCATGGCGACCAGAATTGGTAGCACTAACCACTTTCGATACCAGAGAAGTTCCATTGACTCCCTCTATCTAAACTTTTCGCATATGCTTCTATAAATACTCATTCAGAAACCTTTACCTTCGGAAAATAGTCCAGCTGGAGCCTAAAGTCTATCCTTTTAACTCCCTGGTGTTCCTTTTCCCCTTCTGTGTTAGGGTAGACAGAGAAGAATACCGGTGATTGCTCCAGGTTTTCAATAAAATCCAATATATTTTGATAACCATCCCCTATTAAGCGAAGGTTGATCTCAATCCTTCCTTCCTCCACTATAGGATTGATGGAGACCATCATAATTCGTGGCGGCATAATGTTCTCGAAGTGATTGAAGAGCTCGGTCCAGGAGAGTTTGCGCCGGCTGATAATACGGTTAATGAAGTCAGAATAACCTCTGAGCTCTTCAACCTTGCCAGGCTCAATGGCGCGCTCGTAATAGCTAAAGGCATGCTCCTGGCGTCGCAATGCGGCTTCTTTTCGCAAAATATCATTTTTTATGTCCCGCGAGTTATCAACATAATGCACATAGTTCAGCCAGTTATAAAAGGATAATCCAACCACAACCAATACTGCCATGGTGATAATAAAATAGAATAGTGCCACATTTCTAAAGGGATGAGAAGCTAAATTTATGGATATTCGCATCGGCTTAGCCCCTCACCAGCAAACCAATGGTGGCAGCCAACCTCTGGAGTTCTCCCTTATCTATAGAGACTCCTTCATCCAGTTTCATAGCGTCCCAGGGATTGATGGTTTCCACCTGGAGATCAAAGTTCTCCCTTATCTGATTTTTAAGCTCAGCCAAACGGGGACTAATTCCGCCTATATAGACCATTTCAAGCCCATTCCCCCCTAATCGCTCTTTATAATAGATATAAGAGGAATTAAGCTCCCGGAGGGCGATTTCAAGGATTGATTTTCCTGAGAATCCATCTCCTAACTCCTTGGTGCGGAAGAAGATAATCTCCGTTCCTCGGAAAATCACCATTGAGATATATACCTCAGAGAAGTTGACCAGCATGCTCTCAGAACTATCATTATGCCCTCTTGGTATAGACCAATGGCAGAAATTGACCAGGCCAAAGGAAGAAGGAATAACCACACCGGGAACAGCCCCCCAGGGCTCAAACAATCTCTCAAACTGAGCCCGCACATCTCTCTTCACAATAGCTACCAGAAGCTTAGGAGAACCATCCCTGCTCGTCATAGGCTGAAATCCTATGAAAGCCTCTTCTATCCTGAAAGGCAAGGTCTTCTTCAACTTCCATTGGATGAGCTTTATGACCTCTGCTTCCCTATGGGGCAGGCGTTGAAGGTTATCGAGAAGCACCACCTTTACCACATTGTCCGGGATAAGAAGATAAACCTTTTTTATCTTTGCCTGACCCTTGCTCAGGATGGAAGCGATTTTCTGCTCCACACCAGGGGGGATGACCACATTTGAGTCGAGCATGGAAGCCTGCACTCCTTCCGGGGTAAGCTCCTCCACCGCGTAATCAGCCAGCAAGTGGCCCCCTCGGCTGCGGGCAATCTGAGCCCATCCCAGCCATCTCTGGGAGATCTCCATCCCTGTAAGGGGGGATTTAGAGGGTAGTCTCACCACCTCAACTATAGACTTAAATGGATTCATTTCTCACAAAGTATTTAGCCTTTTATTCCACAAAGGTGACTCGATTAATCTCCTGCAGAGTGGTAACTCCATTGAACACCTTCTCCAGAGCCGACTCACGAAGAAACCTCATTCCCTCAGACTTCGCCTGTTTTTTCACCTCCGCCCCGGCTCTTTTTTGCAGAATCATCGCCCTGATGATATCGGACATCTCCATAAATTCCATAATGGCAGTTCTTCCCATAAAGCCGGTTCCCCCGCAATCGATGCATCCTTTCCCTTCGTAAAAAGTGAAATCGCGGTATTTTTCTGTTTCCAATCCCGATTCCTCCAGCAGCTGGGGAGAGGCTTTAACCGGGGTTTTGCAGTCAGGGCAGATAATCCTTACCAGCCTCTGGGCTAAAATGCAGTTGACTGCAGAGACAAAGTTATAAGGCTCTATTCCCATATGGAGCATCCTTCCCATTACATCGATAACATTGTTCGCATGGACAGTGGTGAAGACCAGGTGCCCGGTGAGAGCTGACTGGATGGCTATTTGAGCGGTTTCGGGGTCTCTGATTTCCCCTACCATGATTTTATCGGGGTCGTGCCGTAAGATAGAGCGCAACCCCCGGGCGAAGGTGAGCCCTTTCTTTTCGTTGACCGGCACCTGGGTAATTCCCTCAATCTGGTACTCCACCGGATCTTCGATGGTGATAATCTTATCCTCCTCCCGCTTGATCTCCGAAAGCGCAGCATAGAGAGTGGTGGTCTTTCCGCTGCCGGTGGGACCGGTCACCAGAAGCATCCCATAGGGTTCGTAAATATATTTCCTTATCTTCTTCAGCTCCCAGGGAGAGAAGCCGAGGACATCAAGCCTGAGCTCAGCAAACTCTTTATTAATGTACTCTTTGTCTAAAATCCTGATGACGGCATCCTCACCGAAGATGTTGGGCATGATGGAAACCCGAAAATCGATGGTCCTTCCCTTGTATTTGAGTTTGAACCTCCCATCCTGCGGGATGCGCTTCTCAGCTATGTCTAACTCGGACATGACCTTTATGCGGGAGATTATGGTTCCGCTGTGCTTTTTGTCAAGAGGCTCCATCGCCTGTAACAGGGAGCCATCGACCCGATACTTGATGAGCACCTCATTGTCCTTACTCTCGACATGAATATCACTGGCTCTTCTCTCAATAGCGTTGAAGATAAACGAATCGACCAACCTGATCATGGGACTGGTATCCTGGGTCAGCTTATCGATGGAGAGACTCTCCTGCCCACTTTCTTCATCGGTAACCAGTTGCAAACGGAACCCTTCAGTTACTTCTTCCATAATCCGCTGGGAGGATTCACTCTTCTTCAATATATCCTGGATGGCGCTTTTGCAACCCACCTTGACCTCGATGTGAGTTCCCAGCAACAGCTCTATCTCATCGACCATAAGGATATCAGAAGGGTCTGCCATGGCGATGGTAAGGGAAGCTTCATTCTTTTCCAGAGGGATAAAATTGTACTTCATCATGAGCTGAACCGGTATTCTCTGAAAGAGGTCGTGGTCTACTATGTAATCTGTAAGGTCGATGTATTCAAGGCGGAGCTTCTGGGCTAATTGCCTCGCTTCCTCCTCCTCGGCTATTTTCGTCTCATTGAAGAAAGAATACCCCTTCGCTCCTTTTGGCAAGTTCCTATTTATCTCCTCCATAATGTAAAACCTCCAGTAAGGATGCTAAATACACCCCTGTGCCTGCTTACCTCACTGCCTGTATCACCCTGAACAGAGGGAGATACATCGATAGAAGCATCCCGGCAATGACCAATCCCATGGCCACCAGGAGAACTGGCTCCAGCAAAGATATGAGAGAATTGAGGTTATTATCGATCTCCTCGTCGTAGAAATCGGATACATTGGTCAACATCTCAGAAAGTGAGCCGGTCTCCTCGCCTACCTGTATCATTTCCAGGGTCATTTCGGTCATTAGACTCGTCTTCTCTAAAGAGTCGGATAAACTCTTCCCTTCCACTACATTCTCCACCACACTGCTTACTTCACGGGCAACCAGTTGGTTGCTCACCGATTGGGTGGCAACCTGCAGAGAGGGTACAAGTGGTATTCCCCCAGATAGCATGGTGCCCAGGCTGCGGGTCAATTGGGAGATAGAATACTTCTGCCAGATGCGACCAAACAGCGGGAGCTTGAGTCTTACCCGACTGAGGAATATCCCCCCCTTCTCCGTCCTCTTCCACAATTGGTAGAAGGCTAAGGCAAGGACGATTATCAAAGCGATAAAGAAGATATTATCCTTTATAAACAAAGATACGCGGATCAAAGATAGGGTCAGAAGGGGCAATTGGGCGTTGAATTCGGCGTAAAACTCGGAAAACTTGGGAAAGACATAGGTCAGCAAGATGACTACCAGGCCGATAGAAAGCGCGATAAGCACCAGGGGGTAGGCGATAGAAGAGAGTACCTTCTTGCGCAGAGAAGAGAGTATCCGCACATATCTGGTATAGCGTCTCAGCATTCCCTCTAAATCACCGCTCTTCTCCCCTGCCACCAGAGAGGCAATATAGATACGGGGGAATACCCCACCCTGCATGTCAAATGCCTCCGACAGGGAGAAGCCAGATTTGACCTTTTCCCTCACATCTTGCAGGATGGTCTTAAACCTCGACTTGGGGCGCCGCTTGATTAATATATCCAGGGATTGAAGCACAGGGAGTCCCGCACGGATGAGGGTGGCTAACTCCTGATTGAAAATCAGGAAATCGTCTATCTTGATCTTTCTTCGCCAAAGAGGGAGACCTTCAAACAGCGACAGCTTCTTCTTTATGTGGAAGATATAAAAGTCACTTTGCTCCAGTTGCTGACGGAGCACCTCCTCGTTAGGAGCATTGAAAACCTGCTCCACTATCTCCCCGGCGGAGTTGCCCACCTTACATCTATAAATTGCCATCTCTCTATGCTTACCTCTGAACTTTGGCAGTGATGACCATTAGCAGAGCGCGGTCGCTCAACTCGCTTTTAGATGCACCCACCACGATAGTCTGCTGGTTAATCAGATTCAAGGCAGAACTGAACAGCTTCTTATATCGGTACTTGCCATTAGGGAGAAGCTCACTCTTAAACAGCGTGAAGTTCCGCAGCTTGATGACCCCCGGACCATCGTCAATAAACTCTCCATAGAAGCTCATAAAATAACGATTGCCCGCTTGATGCCGGAAATGCTCTCCCTCCACTGCTTTCATTAGAACCCTATCCACCAATTCATAGTGGTTGAAATTTAGCACTCCGCTTAGCCTATTGGCAACCTCTTCCAGCTCCAAGGAGACCTTTCCCGGCTGGGGGACTTTGGAAGCCTCAATGAAGTGGATGGCAATGGTGAGCCGTTTTGGCGGAAGGTCAAAAGCCCGTATCACTTGCCCTATTTTCTCGAGGTTATATGGGAAGTCTGTAACTACCAGCTGTTTCAATTGAGGTCTTATCAGAATAGACCCCTGGCTGCTGATAAAGGGTCTGATCTTGAGAGTAGCCTCATTGAGGTCTCTAAACCTCAAGGTAAACGTCTTCTCTTTCAGCTCTTGGTCAGAAGTCCCCTGATAGCAAAAGGAGGTAGCGGTAAAGCATAGTATTATGATAAGTATAAGCAATAGCCCTATCTCTCTTTTTCGAAGGAAACATCTCATAGTATCCCCCTTCTGACATCTAAAGGTCAATTTCAGAACCGAATATTAAGATAAGATTTGTTTTGTCCTCCAATACGAGGTTGTAAACTCGGAGATCGGGGCTCTCTACTTTCTCGACGGTGGGATAACGGTTATTCAGCTCCTCGGCTTCCTCTGGAGAGGCCACTTCTCCACTTACTTTCCAGGGCTTGGCTATAAGGGAGGGCTCCTCTCCCTTCTCAGCTTGATGAAAATGCAGCCAGGCAAAGGTAGCTAATAAGGCAATAAGGAGTCCGGCTGCCACGCTGGCAACAACTCTATAGTTCCACCTGAAACGGTAAACCGGTGCCTTCTCTCCCTCAATCGCTGCCTTTATCTGGGACCCGAGTCCCTCCCAGAAACCCTCCTCCTTCTCCTGAAATGCTAACAGAGAAAAAAGCTTGGAGGGCTCATGTGAGCAGACTGTCTTATAACACCTGGGACAGCGAGCTAAATGCCTCTCTATCTTTCTGGTCTCTTTCTCGGAGAGCTCACCCCTGAGGTAAGAGTCCAATAAAACAGCAATCTCTTGGCAGTCTTTCATTTTTCTTTATATCCAGGTTATATATTCCGGGAAATGGCGTTTAATCTGCTCTCGCAAGAACTGCTTGGCCAGCCAGAGATTATTTCTTATGGTGGATTGGGTTGTTTTCATAATTTTCGCTATCTCCTGGATGGAAAAGCCGTGGATCTCCCTGAGCACAAAAGCCGCCCGCTGCTTAGGGGGGAGACGGGAGGCAAGACAATTGAAAATCTCCTGTAGCTCCTTGATGAGAAGCTTTTTCTCGGCATTCGGCTGGATGGAGGAAAGCTCCTCAGCCATCCCCTCCACCGCAAATACACCTCCCGAGGCTCTCTTCTTCTTGCGAAGAAAATCGATACTCCCATTCACCACCATCCTGTAAAGCCAGGTATCAAACTTTCTCCCTCGCTGAAACTTCCCTATACTCTTCCACAACTTGATAAATGTTTCCTGGGTAATATCCAGAGCACATTCTTCATCGCCGGTTATCTGATATGCAATCCAGAATATCCGCTGGCGCTTCCGCTCTACCAGCTCTTCAAACGCCAGCCACTCTCCTCTCTGGCACCTCTTGATGAGAAGCCCTTCTTCCTCGCTGTTGCCTTCCCACCGCTTGTCAAACTTATCCACTAAGCTTCACCTTTATATACGCAAAAAGTTACCGAAGTATCTAATAAATTCATAAGTTGACAAACTATAGCACATACCAGAGGCTTCGTCAACCTCACCCTCTTTGAATTGTAATACATAATTGGAGGGAAATTAACTATTTTAGTATTGTGAGATAAAACCCCTTATGGTAAGATAAAAAACATTAATTATAAGATGAATCCTTAATTAAAGGTGGTGGAGCAATTCCGATAGTGGGAAAGGTTAATCGCTATGAAAGATAATATCCTGAATAGATTGGAAAAAGAAGTTCTCCTGTGCGATGGGGCAATGGGCACTCTGCTAAACTCAAGAGGGGTCCCCTATGATAAATGCCGAGAGGAACAGAACCTGGTCAACCCCGAGTTAGTCCGCACCATTCACCAAGAGTATATTGATGCCGGCGCTCAGATAATAGAGACCAACACCTTCAGTGCCAACCGGATAAAGCTCCGCGCCTTCGGCTTAGAAGATACGATAGAGGAAATCAATAAAGCGGCAGTAAAAATCGCCAGGGAAGCAGCCGGGAAGGAAGTTTATGTAGCCGGCTCGGTAGGTCCATTGGGAGTGTTAGCCAAGCCCTACGGGCACCTCGCCGTTGAGGAGATCAACCAACTCTTCCAAGAGCAGATACGGTATCTGGTGGAGGCGGGTGTCGACCTCCTGATAATTGAGACCATCTCCAGCCTGCTAGAAGCTGTGGAAGCCATAAGCGCAGCCAAAAAGGTCTCCCCCAGCATCCCGGTGGTATGTATGATGACTTTTCTGGAGGATGGGAAGACCAAATTCGGGGACGAGATAGCTAACTCCCTGAATAAAGTCAAAGAGGCTGGGGCAGATATAGTGGGAGTCAACTGCACCATAGGTCCCAAAGAGACCTACGACTTAGTCCGTATTTTTATCCCCAAGGTGGATGCTAAAATCTCCATAATGCCCAATGCTGGTTACCCCACCATAGTTCAGGGAAAGACCATTTTCCTCTCATCCCCCGAATATCTCAAGGAATACGCCTCTCTCTTCGTTGAATTAGGTGCCAATATAATCGGGAGCTGCTGCGGGACTACTCCCGAACACACCCGCGCTATGGCTCCCCAGGTGCGAGGCAAAAAACCCGCTCGAGGAATCTCCCCAAGCCCTGCCATAACCACTGCTGTGAGAGCAGAGGAAATTCCCAGAGCTGCCGTAGCAGTGGAGGCAAGGAGATTCAGTGAAAAGCTGACCCAGGGTAAGTTTGCCATCACTGTGGAGGTCGACCCACCCAAGGGCTCCGACTACAATAAGATGCTGGAAGGAGCAGAGACATTGAAATCCCTGGGCGTTGATGCTCTCAATATATCCGACAATCCTATGGCCCGGGTGAGAATGAGTTCCATTGCTTTAGCCCATCTTCTACAGGAGGAGGTCGGTATGCAGACCATCCTCCACTTCACCTGCCGCGACAGGAACCTCCTGGGACTTCAATCGGAGCTGATAGGAGCCTCCGCTCTGGGGATCACCGCCATTCTTGCCCTCACTGGAGATCCCTCATCAATCGGCGATTTCCCTAAAGCAACCTCTGTGTTCGATGTCGACTCCATCGGTTTAGTCAAGATAATAAAAGGCCTTAATGACGGAAAAGACCTGGCAAATAATCCCATTGGTCGCCCCACCGCTTTCAAGATTGGGGTAGCGGTTAAACCGGCAGCCGAGGAGCTCGACCTTGAAATCCAACGTCTGGAGGAGAAGGTAAAAGCCGGGGCTGATTTCGCACAAAGCCAACCGATTTACGATATTGAGGTGGTAGAGCACTTCCAAAAAAAGACCGCCCACCTGCAAATCCCGCTTCTGGTGGGCATCCTCCCCTTACGCTCCTATCGCCATGCCCAATTTCTCCATAACGAAGTGCCTGGCATCATCATCTCCAAAAATATATTGAAACGGATGAAGAAATCAACCCCGGAAGAGGAGATGCGAGAGGGACTGAAGACTGCGTGCGAGTTCGTCAGCCAGGTCAAAGGGCTGGTCGATGGGTTTTTGTTCATCCCACCTTTTGATAAGTATCATCTGGTCGAAGAGATGATAAAAGCGCTCTAAGGAAGCTGAGTAACTTTTTTTACCGAAAATGTTTAGCATTATGCCCCCGGGCATTACAAAAAGGACGCCAGAAATCTTCAGTAAAATCCGAAGGAAGAATATGAAAGCAAGTAGATGGGCAGCATATATCTGCCTGCTCCTGGTTTGGGTGCTATGCTCGTCATCACCTTTATTATCTTTTGACCGCCCTGCTGAAGGGAACACAGAGCAACGTAGCTGCGCCCCGGATGACAAAAAGCCGTACTTTGTTATCCTCAATCCCCAGATGCAGATGCCAGTGGGAGCAGTTGACCTTACCACCCTCCACCAGATAATCTACCGCTACGAGAGCCGGCTGTTTGGTCTTTTGCCCATTGAAGAGAAAAACCTCGCCGGAAAGTTCTTTGGTGGCTCTGTCCGACTGGGAAAAAGTATCCTCATAGACCTCCCTGTTGCCATATGGTTCGCCATTGTGCAGCATGAGGTCTTCGGGCATGGAGCCCGGGTGAGAGAGTTCAGAGGGGAAGCCTCCTACACCCTCTACCACCCGTGGAGCAGAAAGAGGGCGTTTACAAGCGCCCGCCTGCAGGATATAACCATCAGCGACCTCATCCAATTCACCGGAGGGGGAATAGAGAGCAATCAGGTGATGGCCTGGGAGATGGAGCGGCGTATGTATGGGGATTACCCCCTCCACTGTTATGATTGGCTATCCTTTGCCATAAATAAATATGTGGTGAACAACTATATATACCGCACCCCTGACCCCCGATTTTACCCCCTGGCCTTTAACGAGGAATACAAAGAAGGGGGTGACATAGCCCACTACCTGGGAGAGATGAACTATAAATATCACGGGCATTACGGAATCTTCTCTGATGAAGTAGACCCCCTGGTAGTAGCTAACTATAGGAAGATTAAAAGAGAAGCTATCTGGAACCTCCTCGACCCCGCCCTATGGCTGGGGATATATTATTACGGCAGATATATTCTCACCGGCAAGGAGAGGTTTACCCTCCCTATGCTCCCCCTGTGGGGTATTCAGCTAATGGGGGGCACCCGTTACAACCTCACCCCTATTGGAGGGGAAAGATATTTGGACCTCTATCTAAAGAAAGGAAAGCACTACTTTAACTTTTATGTCCGAAGAGGAGCCTTTGAGGGAGAGAGCTGGTATGGAATGGGCGCTGGGGCTAACAGATTGTGGAGATATGATAACTCTCATCTGGGATTGAAGCTTGATTGGTGGAATCAGTTAGAGACCGGCGGAGGGGGAAATTTGGAGGGCGAGCTTCATCACTATCTCACTCCCGAGGTAGGAATTATATTACAGGGAGGTTACAAGACCCAGGGCTACCTTATGGGTAAGGCTTCCGATTCCGGGTTTTACGCCTTTTTCGGTGCTCTGGTTAAATTTTAATGAGGGGTCTGACCGGTATGAAGAAGGATGAGTTTTTAGCCCGTCTGCAAGAGGAGATATTGGTGCTGGATGGGGCCATGGGAACCTTGTTGCAAAGCAGGGGGCTTCTCCCCTCTGACTATCCACCCGAAGCCCTTAATATCCATCATCCCAAGGTAATAGAAAAAATCCACCGAGAATATGTAGCCTCCGGAGCCGACATCATACTCGCCAACACCTTCGGTGCCAACCGCCTCCGCTTGAGCGAATACCACTTGCACGACCATCTTGAAGAGGTCAATCGCCAGGCTGTGCGCCTCGCCCGGCGGGCAGCCGGAAGAAAAGCTCTGGTAGCCGGCTGCTTGGGTCCAACCGGCAAATTCCTGAAACCAATCGGGGAGATGGAATTCGACCATGCCCTGCAGATCTTCAAGGAACAGATATCCTCTCTACTGCAGGAGGAGCCCGACCTTCTGGTGCTGGAGACCATGGCGGATATCCGGCAGATAAAAGCAGCTCTTATTGCCTGCCGGGAACTCACCAACCTCCCTATCATCGCCAATATGACCTTCGCTGAAGACGGACGCACAGTGACAGGGACCGACCCCCTCACCGCCTTGACCGTCTGCCAGGCTCTGGGAGCCGATGTCGTGGGGGCTAATTGCAGTACCGGTCCTTCACATCTCTTAGAGGTTATGAGAATAATGGCTTCTGTCGCCGACCTCCCCCTGTCAGTTGAACCCAACGCGGGCATGCCTGAGCTGGTAGAAGAAAAACTCGTTTTCCGCCTTACCCCTAACCAGATGGGAGAATATGCTGAAAGCTTCGCCCAGATGGGAGTGAACATCATCGGCAGCTGCTGTGGGAGCACCCCGGAGCACACCCGAAGGATTAGAGAGAGGGTGAAGATGCTGAAGCCCATCAAGAGAGAAGCGAGGTCTTTTTTAAGGCTATCCAGCCGGACACGCACAGTGGAAATAGACCGCAGCCTTCCCCTTCGTGCCATGGGGGAAAGAATTAATCCCAGCGGTCGCCCCAGGCTCACTGCTGCGCTGAAGTCTCGGCGCTTCAACCTGGTCAGGGAAGAGGCGGTCAGACAGATGAACGCCGGGGCTGACCTCCTTGACCTGAATGTGGGGGCAGAGGGGGTGGATGAGAAGAAAGCCCTGACGGAGGTGGTGAAGGTAGTGCAGCAGGCAGTCCCCTTAACCCTTTCGCTTGATACCACAGATGCCGAGGCGCTGGAACGCGCGCTAAAAGAGGTGGAGGGGAAATGTCTCATAAACTCGGTCACCGGCGAAGAGAAGAAGCTACAACGAATACTTCCCCTGACCAAGAAATACGGGGCGGCGGTAGTAGGGCTTACTTTAGACGAGAAGGGCATCCCGGAGAAGGCTGAAGACCGACTAAAAATTGCCAAAAAGATAATCGAACGATCTGCAGAGTACGGTATCTCCCGCGACGATGTGCTCATTGACTGTCTGACACTCTCCGCAGCCACCAATCCCGAAGCAAGCCTGGAGACCCTTCGAGCCCTCCGACTGGTAAAGGAGAAACTCGGGGCGAGAACCATCCTCGGGATAAGCAACATCTCCTACGGTTTACCTGCCCGTTCATTGCTCAACGCCAACTTTCTCGCTATGGCCTTAGCGGCGGGCCTTGATTTGCCCATCATAAATCCCTACGACTCTTCGGTCATACAAGCCCTGGATGCCGCTAATCTCCTGATGGATAGAGATAAAAGGGGGACTCACTATATCCAGACCTATGGAGTCAAATTGGAAGAAGTACCTCCCACCGAACAACCAATTCCAGAAAAAAAGCCTATAGGGGAAGAGGTTTATCAGGCCGTCCTCACCGGCAATCGGGAATCAATTGAAGCGCTTATTGAGGAGGCTCTGAAGGGAGGGATAGTTCCATTAGATATAACCAATTTGTACCTCATACCCGCCTTGCAAGAGGTTGGCGAGCTATTTGAAGCCAAACGATACTTCCTCCCGCAGGTACTCCTCTCTGTCGAAACCATGCGACTTGCCTTTCAAAAGATAAAAGCAACGTTATCACAAAAGGAACCCCTCCTCCAAAAAGGGACCATCGTCTTTGCTACGGTAAAAGGGGATATACACGACATCGGGAAAAACATAGTATCCACCCTGCTGGAGAGCAACGGCTATCGGGTTATAGACCTGGGCAAGGATGTGGAGAGGGAGAAAATCATCGCCGCCGCCAGGGAAAACCAGGCAGATATTATCGCGCTCAGCGCCCTCATGACAACCACTATGCTGGAGATGCCCAGGGTAATTGAGGCTGCTCGCCAGAGCCAATGCTATAGTTTCATCATAGTGGGCGGGGCGGTAATAACCTCTAACTACGCTGAGAAAATCAGAGCTGACGGCTATGCAAAGGATGCTATCCAGACGGTTAAATTGGTAGACAAATTAATTAAAAAAAGAACCCGGCCCAATTCTTCCTAAGCTGCCTTTCATCCCTTCAATACCTCAATTAAGTGCTTTGCCTTCACCGGGAGCTTTTCTTGCTGAATGCCATGACGGAGATAAATCAGGCACCCCGGGCATGCGGTAACCACAATGTTCGCCCCGGTAGCCTTGATATTCTTCATCTTCCTCTTGTTAATGGCAGAGGCGGTCTGGCTGTGAAAGAAGCTATACAGACCTCCGAAGCCGCAGCACAAATCAGCCTCGTCCATCTCCACAAACTTCCCGTCCGCTATCATCTTTAGCAGCTGCCGGGGTTCCTCATAAATCCCCAGGATATGCTTGAGATGGCAGGGGTCGTGGTAGGTTAAAGTGCCCTCGGTAAATTTAGGAAAAGAGAAGAGCTTTTTATAACGCCACAAAAACTGGGAGATGTCCAGCACTTCTATTTTCTCTCCCCTTTTGTTTACCAGCTCATAATACTCCTTCAATGCCTCTCCGCAGGTAGGGCAGGCGGTGACTATCACATCTATATCCAGCCCCTGGAAGGCTTCCAGGTTCTTCTGGTTCAATCTGTTAGCCAGTTCGGTCATCCCGCTGAAGAATGCCGGCAGCCCGCAGCATCCCTGCTCTGCCGGTACCACCACCGAAACACCGTTTTTGGTCAATACCTCTAACAAGCTGATGCCGATTTCTGGCAGGACGAAGTTTATCAAGCAGCCGGCAAAGAAGCCGACCTTCATCCTCTCGTTGGGGGCAATGCGCGTTGAGGAATACCGATGGAGGAAAAAATCTCTGGCGATGGGTGGGAACGCAATTCCACGATTGAGCAGTGGAATGGGATAGCGAAGCCTCAAACCCCTCTCTTTCGGAATTCTCCTCAGAAGAAACTTCTGAAGCCAACTCCCTACCTTGAAGGCGAAGTAGAGCCGCTTACGGGAATAGAAGAGTTCCATTATCAATTTACGGGAAAGAGGCATCCCCATAAATCTCACCAGCTCAGCCCTTGCCGAGCGGATGAGCTTGACCACTTCAACCAGGTTGGGGCAATTGGCCTGACACCTGCCGCACATAATGCAAGAAGAAAGGACGCGGGCGAGATTATCCCCGGCTTTCAGCTTATCCCGGGTAAACTCCTCAATCAATGCCAGCCTTCCACGGGCAACCGAAGCCTCGGAGCCCTCAATCTGGAACACCGGGCAGATGCTGCGGCACATCCCGCACTTCACACAGCGGAAGACCGCACCTTGCAACTCCGAGAGGGTTTGGTCCTTATACATGATATGCTTGAAGAAAAGAGCCTCTTTATTTCCCCGACACGGTCTCCTCTATCCACCGCAGATAGCCCTCCCAGCCCCAGGATACCGGAAGGGAGATTATCTCAGGGCACTCGTAACTGTGGAGACTGCGGATGAGGTCGGCTACCTTCCCCCGCAGAGCCTCTTTTGTCTTTATAAGAAGGAGATGCTCGGTCTCCTGGCAAAGCTTATTCTTCCAGTAAAACACTGAGCGCACCCCGGCGATAAGGTTAACACAGGCAGCCACCCTTTGCTCCACCAGGGAGCGAGAGATAGCCTGCCCCTCCTTCTCTGAGGAAACCGTGGTGAGAATAACCACCTTATCAGTCATCGCTCCTCCTTAATTATTGCCAAATTACAGTAGTTTCAGTCGAGAATTCTGGCTATCTCATCCTGGCTCAGGGGAGTTATCTCCTCCAGCTTACCCTTTCGGAGTATCTGCGCTCCCTCATCTTTTGGGGTTAGGCGACCAATTTTCACCGCCTTGACTCCCTCCCTCTTCAGCCCTTCTATCAACCTGTCGGTATCCCGTCTGGCTGCTACTACGAGGAGAGCCCCTGAGGCGATGAGACCCAGGGGGTCCAGGCCAAAAGCCTGACAGAGCAGCTCGGTCTCGGTATACACCGTTATAGCATCAGCTTCAATGTATATTCCCTGTCCGCATGCCACTGCCAGCTCATAGAGTCCGGTCCATAAGCCCCCTTCGGTAGGGTCGTGCATGCCCTTAACCCTGACCATATTATTAGCCAGCAGAGCTTCTTTTACCACACTTATACCCGGCTCAACGATGAATTGACGGCACCTATTGAGAAACTCCTCCGGAAATCTCCCTCGCAATTCTTCGCCCTTCTCGTGAGCGATAATAGAAGTCCCCTCAATAGCAACACCCTTGACCAGAATTACCTCATCTCCCGCCTGAGCTTTAGTGCCATCCACCAGCTTCTCTTTAGCCACCTCTCCCAGCATCTGTCCCACCACAATCGGCTGCTCCAGCCTCTGGGTAATTTCGGTATGCCCGCCGCAGAGGGTAACCCCCAGCTCCTCACAGGCAAGGAGAATCTCTGTAAAAATCTCTTCCGCCAGCGACTGGTCGGTCTTACCTTCGGGAAGCAGAATGGTGGCTAAAAACCATCTGGGAGTCGCCCCCAGGCAGACTGCATCATTGGCATTGATATGAACACTCCACCAGCCTACCTTGCTGCTGGTCAGGGTAATAGGGTCGGTTTTGGCTACCAGATACCGGTCGCCAAAATCGATAACCGCGGCATCCTTTCCAATGCCGGGACCAACCACTACCCGTTTGTCCTTGATAGCAATCCTTGAAAGGAGCCTCTCCAGATACCTTATCGGCAGCTTGCCAACCTCAAACTTATCCACTGCATACTCCAACAAAAAGAGGTAGATACCCATCCATGGCAAATAAATCCAAGCATTAAATAAATTTAACACCTCAAGGGAACGGTGTCAAATCAATATTACCTCCTTTATTTCCAGCTATAAAAAAATGATGCTTCGCTGAAAAAATGTGAACCTTTATCTCCTTTTAATCGTTATATTATGCAAAGAGGAGAAGCATTATTGAAGAAGGAGGGATAAGATTGAAGAAATTATTAATCTTGATAGTAGTGGTAGTGATCATCGGGGGAGTGATAGCCTACCTGAAAATTGCCAGTAAACCTGATGACCCATTAGCCAACGCCCGAACCGAGAAAGTTACCAGGGGAGACATAACACTCTCTGCGGTTGCCACCGGCAAAATCTATCCCTTAGCGGAGATTGAGGTGAAGTCCAAGATAGGGGGTGTGATCAATGAGTTCTTTGTGGAAGAGGGTGACATTGTAGAGGTGGGTCAGAAGCTGGCGGAGGTAATACCCGGTGCCACCCCGTTGGAGATGGTCAGAGCTCGTGAGGACCTCCGCTCAGCAGAGCTGGAGAAAGAAAAAGCCGAAAACAACTACCTCAGAAGCCAGCAGCTTCTCAAACAGGGGCTCATCCCTACCAAAGAATTTGATGAGGTGAAAACCGCATACTATTTGACTGAGGCTCGCTACTACGCCGCCAAGGCAGAGCTTCAGGTGCTGGAATACGGGAGCAAATCCTCTCCCACAAGCAAGAAGGAGCCCGAACAGGGAACCGAGATGCAGGAGGCGATGAAGAGCATGCTCCTTCTCTCTCCTATTGCGGGGATTGTCCTCAGCCGGGATACCGATGAGGGCACCACCGTGGTCCCCTTAGCCTCAGCTTCGGGCGGGACGATCATCATGACCATAGCCGATGTCTCGGAGATGCATTTCAAGGGAGATGTGGACGAGAGCGATATGGGGCTAATAAATGAGGGAATGCCGGTCAGTATAAAGGTGGAATCCTATCCCGAAGAGAGGTTTAAGGGAGAATTAATCAAGATCGCCCCCTTGGGCAGAGAGGAGGAGAATATCGTCAATTTCGAGGTAAAGGTGAAAATCCTGGAAGAAACCGACAGATTGCGAGCCGGCATGTCGGCTGACGCCGAAATCATAGTAGAAAAGCACACTGACTCCCTCCTTCTGCTGGAAAGCGCCATCATCAGGGAAGAAGGCAAAGCCTTTGTCTATATTCCCGACCCCACCTCCGAAGAGGGTAAAAAGAAGGTAGAGGTGGAGCTGGGCATCAGCGACGGCATCCATTCCGAAATCCTCAAGGGCTTGCAGGAGGAAGACACTGTCGTCATTCCTTAAGAATTGTTGCTATTGCACTCATTTGAGTGAAGATAAAGGATTTTAAAGGCCAAGTCAATGGATTTAAAAGAGGTAGCCCGGCAGGGATTGAGCAATCTCAGGGAAAACAAGCTCCAGAGTATCCTCACCATGTGCGGAATAACCTGGGGAATCACCGCGGTAGTGGTACTGGCAGGCTGGGGAATCGGACTGCGGGAGATGTTCGGAGAGGGACTGACCAAAATCGGTAAAAAGCTCATATTAGTCTTTCCCGGACATACCGGCAAAGAATTTGGAGGCTATAAAGCCGGCAGGGACATCCGTTTCACCCTCAAGGATGTGGAAGCTATCACAGCAAGCTGTCCTTCGGTGGAATACGCAATCCCTTCCATCCGTAGGTACTTCATTACTAAGAGGGGTATTGAGAGCCGCAGTATAGACACCCGTGGAGTGGCACCCGAGGCAAGGATAGTCAGAAACTTCGAAATCGCTCAGGGAAGATTCATAAACCAAGAGGATATAAGGCGCCGCCGGCGGTTCTGCGTGCTGGGAGCGGAAGCAAAGGAGCATTTGTTTAAATCCAACGATGCTCTGGGAGAGGAGATACGGATAAGGGGAATCAGTTTCAAGGTCATAGGCATTGCCAAAGCCAAAGGGGAGCAGATGTCATCTTTTGGGAGCTGGGATGACGGACAGATACTGGTCCCCTTCACCACAGCTCAAGCGCTCCTGACCGGCTCCCGATATTTGTGGATGATTCAGGTTCAGCCATACCATAAGGAGGTGGCAAAAAAAGCCGAAGCCGAAGTCAGAAAAGCTTTAGCTAATCTCCACAACTTTTCTCCCGATGATGAGGAAGCACTGCAGATATTTAATATTCTTGATTACCTTATAATGTTGGAGCGAATGACCACCGCCCTGAACATCTTTATGGGTGTGGTAAGCGTAGTAACCTTATTAGTCGGTGGGGTGGGGGTCATGAACATCATGCTGGTTTCCGTTGCCGAGCGCACCCGGGAGATAGGGGTGCGAAAAGCCATCGGCGCCAAAGCCAGGGACATCCTGCTCCAGTTCTTAGGCGAGGCAGGAACCATCGTACTCATAGGGGGAGGGGCAGGCATTCTCCTGGGAATGGGTATGATATATCTGGGACAAAATATTCCAAGCTCCAGTACCTTCTTCCCTGAACCAGTGTTGTCCCCATCGGTATTTCTTTGGGCAATGGCAGTGATGATTGCCATAGCCCTCTTTTCAGGCACCCTGCCCGCCCGACGGGCAGCCAGACTCGACCCGGTGGAAGCCCTGCATTATGAATAAATAAGGATATAATGTATGCTTTTTAAAGAGACTTTAAGCTTAGCATGGCACGACCTCAGGGCTAAAAAGGGGCGCACCATGCTCACTATGTTCGGAATTATATGGGGCTTGACTTCAGTGGTGATTTTGGTAGGATGGGGAGTCGGTTTCCAGAACTACTTTGTGTATGAGATGGGGAAACTGGGGGAGAAGTTGATAATGGTCTACCCGGGAAGAGTGGAAACCGGGCTGGGGGGCTACCGGGCGGGCAGGTACATCCGCCTCACTGAAAAAGACATCCTCGCCCTTAAGACTACAAACTACCCTTACTTTGAATATATCACCCCCGAAATATCACCCGGATTCCTGAGGGTGAAGTATAAAAACGAGAGCCGGTCGGTTCACACCCAGGGGGTTTTTCCCCAGACCCTGGAGATGAGAAACTTCAGCGTAGGGAGCGGAAGGTTTATCAATGAGGAGGATATCAGACAGGGACGGCGAGTCTGCTTCCTGGGAGCAAACATCAAAAACAGGCTCTTCGGTGAGAACAAGCCTGCCGTGGGGGAATATGTCAAGGTCAATGGGATAAGGTTCGCGGTCATCGGGGTCTCCGGCCCCAAAGGGGAACAGATGAATATATGGGATACCCTGGACGACGATAAGCTCCTCATTCCCTTCTCCACTGTCCAGACGCTCTTTGTGGGCACCCCTTATGTGGACCGTGTTATGGTTCAAGTCACCAGCAGAGTATATGCCGACCAATGCGAAGAGACGATAAGAAAAACCTTAGCTCCTCTGCATGGTTTTCTCCCTGACGACACCGAAGCTTTGCGCGTCTTCAATGTCTCAGAGGGGATGACCGAAATGGAGAGGTTCGGAAAAGGGCTGCAAATCTTCCTCGGATTGGTGGGCTCTATCACCCTGTTCATTGGAGGGGTGGGGGTGATGAACATCATGCTGGTGGCTGTCAGAGAGCGAACCAGAGAGATTGGCATACGAAAAGCCGTAGGAGCTAAGCGCCGCCATATATTCCTTCAGTTTCTGGTAGAAGCCCTGGTCATTACCTTCCCCGCCGGAGGTACGGGGATACTTCTGGGGATGGGCTTTAGCTGGCTACTGAGTCAATTCCCCCTTCCCCGGTTCTTTATGGCACCCGAGGTCTCCCCCATGGTTCTGCTGGTCGCCTTCTCGGTGATGACCGGCGTGGGACTTTTCTCGGGCACGCTGCCCGCTATCAGGGCTGCTCGCCTCCAACCTATTGAAGCCCTGCGATATGAAAAATAGACCTCCTCTGACTCCTCGCTTCTTTTACGCCTGGTTGTTCCTGCTCGACGGAAGAAGGAATCTCACCTAAATTAGATAGGTTACGGCTGCGGTGGAAGGGTTTTATCCCAGTTTAATACCCCGTATTTGCGACAGAGCTCCACCACTTTTTCCACAGGGATAGCCTCCGCCCGGTACCCATCCCTTCCGGTCATGGTAGTAGCTTTGAAAAGGGAATTGTAAACCGCTTCCTCGGTAGCCTCTACCACCGCCATAAACAGGGGGGATACACCTCTGTTGGTGAGCTCTTCGGGAGAAACCTTCTCCCCTGCTTGGGTACTAATCCTTAGCTCCTCTGCGGCAGAGAAAGCAATCACATAATCCCCGCTCCCGCTACTCGAATAGGAGCCTGTCCGCGATAATCCCAGCATAGCTCTTTTAGCCAGCCTCTTGAGGTTCCGATGCATCAGGGGGGCATCGGTAGCCACCACAATCATGCACGAGCCTTCTTGCTGTCCCCTGCCTCTTCCAGTATAACCCCTCAGCTCTCTCCCCACGGGTGCGCCGTTGATAGTCAAAATTCCACCGTAGTTGCTCTGAACCAGCACGCCCACTGTGTAGCCTCCCTGCGACTCAGGCAGCACCCGGGAGGAGGTCCCAATACCACCCTTGAAGCCAAAGCAGATGGTTCCCGTGCCCGCTCCCACCGAGCCCTCTTCCACCGGCCCGCTGGCAGCCTTCTCTATCGCCTGTCTGACATGCTTCTTGTTGATGTGTCTTCCTCTGATGTCGTTGAGCCAGCTATCGTTGGTCTCCCCCACCACAGGGTTTATAGACCTGACCTGCTCATTGCCGGGCAAGCTCAGCATATACTCAATCAGCCCATCCGCCGCCAGGGGTACATTGAGGGTATTGGTCAGCAAGATAGGTGTCTCAATATTCCCCAGCTCCTCAACCTGGGTAGAGCCCGCCAATTTGCCGAAGCCGTTTGCTACATAGATGGCTGCCGGGACTTTCTCCTGAAAGAGATTCCCTCCATGAGGGAGGATAGCGGTAACCCCAGTTCTTATATTTTCCCCTTCTATCAGGGTCACATGTCCCACCTTGACTCCCTCCACATCGGTAATGGCGTTCCATTTACCGGTGGGCAGCATCCCCACTACAAGCCCTACCTCTCGCGCTCTCGGTTTCTTCTCTCCTGAGTTCTTACCCTCCATTATGCCCTCCCCCGAAGTTGAAATCCCAAGAGTGAATACTAAAATAATACTAAACAATCCTCCTATGATTACCCTTCTCCTGAACTTCATACTTTGACCTCCTTTCCAAACAATCTCTTTTTTGAGATTATACCTTAAAACAGACTCAGTACTGAAGGAATTCCTTACTTAATATGAAGAAAATTCCAGATATCCCGGCAGAGGAGGTTGACAGTTGCCGAAGAATATGGCACTATGTATTCTAAAAAAAGGAAGCATACCAGTAACGGAACAGGGCATAATAGGCATTCAGCTTTCCTTGCTCAAGGAAACAAACAGCATGAAGGATTCCCGAGAATATTCCGATTCCATTGTCCTTGAGTGGGGCCGCATAAGAGAGGGTTACTTCAGCAGCGCTGTCAGGGACAAAGCCATAGAACTGGCGGGCATCAACAGCGAGACAATAGCTGCCGATATAGGAACCGGCACCGGATTTATGTTAGAAGGTATTGCCCCTTTGGTTAAAAAGGTAATCGGAGTGGATAACTCCCCTCGTATGCTCTCCATTGCTCAAAGCAAGCTATCTAAAAAACTGAAGTCAAAGATAGAATTTCGATTCGGAGAAATGGACAATCTCCCCTTCAAAGATAAGGAGGTTAACGCCGTTTTTGCCAATATGGCACTCCACCACGCCGTCGACTCGCTCAGGGCGATAAAGGAGATGAGCAGCGTCTATTCACACGGCGGGGTGATGGTCATAACAGACTTAGATGAACATCCCCATGAGTGGTTCCGCCAGGATATGGCCGACCGCTGGCTTGGCTTTCAACTACAACGGATGAGAGAATGGCTTCCTTCTGCGGGATTCGCAGTGCGGAGTGTAATTGCCGCTATTAGGATGTCAACGGGAAAGCGATTAGCTTGGATATTTTTTACGCCAGGAGCGTAAAGTAAATAATCTCTCTCTTCTTTTTTGATACTGCCAATAAGTTCCTCAGTAGTTGCTCCTGCCCAAGTTCACCTGGCCCTGGGCGTTTACCGCACCGAAGGCTTTGAAGCTGAGGATGGGAGTGCCATCAGCCTTGAACACCTTGACCTGGGAACTGCCCCCCTCACCATGGGCGCAGATTAACTCATCAATGCCGTCGTTCACTATATCAGCCGCGGCTATCTGCACATCACCGTTGGTGTTGCCTCCAAACCCAAAGGCTAAGAATTGCTTGATTAAGGTGCCGTCCTTGTCAAACAGCCTGACCTTGTTTCCTCCATTGTAGCCGGTAGCTGCGGCTATCTCCACATCGGGGTCGGCATCAAAGTTGCCCACAGCCAGACGCACTTCACCTCCGGGGTTATCAGAGACATCAAATGCCTTAAAGGAGCGGATGAAGGTACCCCAAAGATTGAATACCTTTACCCAGGAGCTGCCGCCCTCTCCCATACCGACTATTATTTCATCAACCCCATCTTTGTTCAGGTCACCCGATGCCACATGAACTTCACCCTGAGCATTGGCGGCACCAAAGGCTTTGAAGCTCCTGATGAGGGTGCCATCGGTCTCAAAGAGCTTCACCCATGACTGGCCCCCTTCACCTTGAGCTATGGCTATCTCCGTATCAGAGGTCTCTGCATCAAAGTTCCCTAAAGCCAGATGGAGCTCACCGTTGGTGTTAGCGGCACCAAAGGCTTTGAAGGTGCTGATGAGGGTGCCATCGGTCTCAAAGAGCTTCACCCAGGACTTTGCCCCCTCGCCCTGACCGGCGGCAATCTCATCCAGGCTGTCGGCATCAATATCACCAATGGCCAGATGGACCTCACCCTGGCTGTTCACCGCTCCGAAGGCTTTGAAGCTATTCAAGCCATTTGCCAGGAGGCTGAACTGCTTTATCCAGCTTTTGCCACCCAGACCATGAGCGGTGATAAAGGCACCGCCGCCTGCAATCAGATTAGTCTCCCCAGC
>CABWKN010000052.1 GCA_902505605.1 Candidatus Guanabacterium sedimentis | reverse complement strand
AGGACCTTTTTGAAAAACAGTTAATCCCACGCGAGGAGTTTGAGAAAGCGGAAGCCGACTACTATACCGCTCGGGTAGCCTATCAGGAGGCTATGCTCAATGTAGTGTTTGACCGACCCCATGTGACTATCCTCAAAGCGATAAAATACCAGACCCCTGAAGGACAGAAGCGGGTGAAGCTGACCCTGAAGAACTCCTCGGGAGGCTCCTTTGAACTGGAGCAGCTGGAGTTTCTGCAGAAAGAAGACCCCTCGCTCACCGCCGGGCTGGACCTCAGCAAGCTGACCAATGTGTATGTCTCTCTGAAGAGCGAGGGCTCTATCATCTCCGAGCCGTATGAGGCGAGAATACCGGTCTTGCCCAATGACGGGAAGGCAGATGTTGATTTCCTCTTGCTGAAGGATGTGGACAATGTAGTGGTCTCCATCAACTATGCGGATAAGAATGATGAGAAGCAGATTTATCTACAGAAGGATCCCAGTGCCAACATTGTGACCGTAAACTCCTCCCAATTCTCTCAGGAGGCGAATTTAGAGGGAGATGCCACCTACGACCTACTGCTGGAGAGGTTCACCAGCGAGAGCAATATCTTCAAGCTTAAGGTCATCAATCTTCCCAAGCAGGTATCCTACGAGTTTGTTGACACGGAGACCAGTGCCCGCCTATCGCAGGTGAAGTTCACCGAAGGAGTGACAAGCAAGAAGCTATCTCTCACCCTCCATCTGCCCAAGCGAGCCGATGAGCAGATAGTCATCGATAAGAAAATGGAATTTTATGCCCTGGTCTTAGACCCGCGGGAGGCAGAGGATTTAAGCGCTAAAGAAGGTCATAACTTTACCAAAGAGGAGGTAGAGGAAATAAAGGGCGGAGTAGTGAGGCTGGAGCTGATTCCCAAGGGGGTGGGTAAGATAGAGGTGGAAGCAGTGAGCCTTTACCATGAGATTGACCCTGGGCAGGAGCTGAACATGGAGGTCACCGTGCGCAACACCGGTACCCGACGGCTGGACAACATCACCCTGAAAACCGACCTCCCCTATCGGTGGAAATCAAGGATAGAGCCCGATGTGATTCCCTCCCTGATGCCGGAGAAGGAGAGGGTGGTCAATATAGCTTTCAATCCTCCAGAAGATGTAGGTGTGGGGGACTACGAGTCCAAGCTCAAAACCGAAGCCATTGCCGATAATCGCCCGGTAGAGACCGAGGATAAGACCATCAGGATTCATGTCAAGGCAAAAGCCAACATACTGGGCAGCACGCTTCTGGTTTTGTTCCTGGTCGGTCTGGTGGTAGGGATTGTGGTCTTCGGCATCAGGCTCAGCCGCCGTTGAGCTATTTTTCGTAAAATAGTTTTTTTGTAGAAAGATTTTTTAACTACCCTTGATGTTCTCTCTTTAATACGGGACGAACTACGGAATGAAAAGAAAGGATAAGAGTTATGTTAGAAGCTATGAATCTGAGCAAACGCTATGAGGACGGTCTCCTGGCGGTGGACAATCTCAACCTCAAGGTGGAATGCGGAGAGATATTCTGCCTTTTAGGGGCAAACGGAGCGGGGAAGACCACCGTCATCAATCTCTTTCTGAACTTTATTGAGCCTACCTCAGGAACCGCCAAGATAAACAACATCGATGTGACCAAAAACCCCCTGGAAGCGAAGAAGTATGTCTCCTATGTGTCGGAGAATGTGATGCTCTATGGCAATTTTACCGCCCGGCAGAACCTCGACTTCTTCACCAAGCTGGGCGGGCGAAAGGAGATGACCAGGGAGGATTACTACCAGATAATGCGCAAGGTGGGGCTGCAAGAGAAGGCTTTTGAGCAAAGGCTCAAGCATTTCTCCAAGGGGATGCGGCAGAAACTGGGCATTGCCATAGCCATAAGTAAGAACGCCCCGGCAATTCTGCTGGACGAGCCCACTGTGGGGCTGGACCCCAAAGCAGGGGCAGAGTTCCTGGATATTCTTCGGCAGCTCAGGGATGAGAGCCGGGCAATATTCATGTCTACCCACGACATTTTCCGGGCGAAAGATATTGCCGACCGGGTCGGCATTATGAAGACCGGACGCCTGGTGGGCATCATGACCAGGGAGGAACTGGAGAAGGAGAATCTCGAAAAGCTTTACCTCGATTACATGAGAGGTGAAGTGGTAAGGGAAGCTACTGGATAACACCTGGCAACCCATTCACGCGCAGTCAATAGTACCGTTTCAATTTTCCTCTCGCCGAGTAGAGCGATAATTAGTGGGGAAAAGGAGTTCGCTCTATTCAGCTTCTTAATATAAAAGAGATTTTTTCTCGCCTTTCTATCCCTCAAGGTTATCCCCTTGATAAGAGCGAAGAAATAAGATATTATATTGCTCTATGAGATACAAGGTGAAGGGCTGGTTGGGCATATTTTTATTAGCCAGTTGCTTGCTTTTTTATGGAGGTGAAGTTTTCAGCCCGGCATCCCAAGAGGATTCCAGCCGTGATGTAAACCTTACTACCGAAGATAATATTAACCTTGTGGGGACCTATTATGCACCCGCCAAAGGGGATTCCCCCGCCATATTGCTTGTGCATGGGATGAACCGTAACCGGCTCGATTGGGAAGGGTTTGCTCGGCTCTTGCAGGCAAACGGATACGGGGTCTTGACCATAGATTTAAGGGGTCATGGCGATTCCATGAGGCAGGGTGACCGGCTAATAAGATGGGTGAGCTTTTCTGACGAGCATTTTCGTAAGATGCTAATGGATATAGCCAGTGGCGCTCAGTTTCTGAAGAGCAGAGCCGAGATTGACCCGTATATGATAGGAATAGTGGGGACAGAGCTGGGCGCTAATCTGGCGCTCAATTACGCTTCTCAGAATCGGAGAATAGGGGCTGTAGTGTTGATTTCTCCGGGGTTGAATTATCGGGGGGTGAGTTCCATAGGTGCTATCACCAGCTATAGAATGCGTCCCATACTGCTGATTGCCAGTGAAGAGGATGTCTACTCTGCATTTTCTGCCAACGAGCTCTACTCTCTGGCACAGGGGATAAAGGATTTGAAAACATACAGGAATGCGGGTCACGGCAACAGGCTTCTCGGGAAAGAGGAGGGAGCATGGGGCATGATTATGGAGTGGCTGAAGATTCATTTGCCAGTAAATAACGCCAACAAAGAGGACCTAATGGAGGAAAATCCACATAAGAGGCAGCCATAAGTCTTGCCCATAGGGAAGCGGTTTATCCTGTACCAGAACCTCGAACGTGATAAATTTGTCGAGGAGGGAGGTTAGCTCGAAGAGTTTGGCAGCAGAAAGGGAGTCGTATTTAGCATAATGCTTTAGCCAGCGCCCTTTCCCTTCGGTATGATAAGAGGGAGCTTGTTTTGCCAGTTCTACTGCTTCACGATATTGCTTCTTTCTCGAGTGACCAAAGACAATAGTGATGGTGAATCTTTCTTTTAGTTTTTTCGGATAGAGGATTTCTATCATCCGTCGGTTTAGATGAGAAACCCCTCTTTCTATAGGGGGGACGATAGGTTTTAACTGGTCGATGAATTTTAGAGAGGTTCCTTGCTTTTTTCCGGGCATTAATGTTAACCCTTATCTATATACTCAATATTATCAGAGGACACCGCAATAGTCAACGATGAAAAACACAAATTCTGCTGACTACGACAGAGGCTATCGCCTCCTTCCCTCAGTAGACCAGCTTATGGAAAGAGATGAGGTCAAGCAGCTCATATCCAGATACAGTCGGGAGTTTATCCTGCATAACATAAGGGAGCTGCTGGCAGCGATAAGGAATGAGATCTCCAAGGGGAAGGCTGACCTACAGGAGGTGAAAAAGAGAGCCGAGGGTCTCATAGATGAGCTGAGACAGAGGCTGGAAGCGCAGCTCTCACCCACCCTTCGTCAAGTGGTCAACGCTACGGGAGTGATCATCCATACCAACCTGGGGAGAGCACTACTATGCCCCTCGGCGGTGGAGCGACTTCAGGAGCTTTCCTGCCGCTACCTGAATCTGGAGTTCTCCCTGGAGGAGGGAAGAAGAGGGTCGCGGGACCTTCCAGTGAACCGTCTTATCTCCTTAATGTTTCCGGCAAAGTCTTGTGTGGTGGTAAATAACAACGCCGCCGCCGTATTGCTGGTATTAAACACCCTGGCAAAGGGGAAAGAGGTTATCGTATCGCGAGGGGAGTTGGTGGAGATAGGAGGCTCATTTAGGATACCCGAGGTCATGGAGAAAAGCGGAGCCATACTAAAGGAGGTGGGCACCACCAATAAGACCAGGCTGCAGGACTACGAGAGGGCAATCTCTCCTAATACAGCCCTGTTGCTGGCAGTTCATCAGAGTAATTTCCGCATCTTAGGCTTCACTGAATCGGTGAGGATGGAGGAACTGGTGGCGCTGGGACAGAGGCATGGAATATCGGTGATGGAGGATATGGGCAGCGGTAATATGATAGACCTCAGCCCTTATGGCATAACAGATGAGCCCTCGGTGGGGGAAATATTGACAAAAGGAGCCAATATATTGACATTTAGTGGAGATAAATTGCTGGGAGGACCCCAATCGGGAATCATAGTGGGTGATAGGGAGCTAATTGCCAGAGTCAAGGAGAATCCCCTGTTGAGGGCAGTGAGGGCGGGAAAGCTGACCTATCTCGCTTTGGAAGCCACCCTCATGGAGTATCTGAAAGGGAGGCCCGAGGTCTCCATCCCTGTACTGCAGATGCTTTCTACATCGTTGGAGGAACTTCAAGGAAGGGCGGAGGCGATTATTGAAGAGCTTGGCGAAGCTAAAGGCTCATCATTGAAAGTAGAGATTATGGAGGGAGCTTCCAAGGTAGGTGGGGGGACGGTCCCTCTGGTGGAGATTCCAACCCGACAGATAGCGGTGACTTCAGCCAGCTGTACTGCTGATAATATCAATCGAAAGCTAAGGATGAGGCCGCTTCCGGTAATTGCTCGCATTCAGGAAGAGAGGGTGGTTATAGATCTCCGAACCGTTCTCCCTTCAGAGGATAGAGAGTTGGTAAAGGCTTTGAAGGAGCTCGCCTTGGCAGATTAAGTCGGCTGGGTTTCTGAAGGGGGCTGCTTTTCGGTGTGGTCAATAATCTCGACATCTTTGGGGACATCAAACTTGAAAAGTTTGGAGGAGAGTTTGGTATTGAGGGAGATTTCGCTGAGCTCTATAATCGTCTTGTCCCCGGTTAACTCCAGCAATTCAATCTTGTCAGCAGGAAGCCACCTCTTTTCGGATAAGGTTAACAGTATGCGGGTGTAAGCGGCGGCTACTTCGCTGTCGGAAACGGGGCTGAGTTCCAATATATATCTCTTATTTTCTAAAGCTTCTCCTTCCTCTTTTATCAAGCGAATCTGATAGTTTTTTTCAAAGTCGGGTGATGGTCCACTGAGACCGATAGGGAGGGAGGAGAGTTTCTTTTCTCCCTTCAAATTTATCAGCTGCACCTGTTTTATTTCGGGAAGGTAGAGCCAGGCTTTGGAAGGGGTAAGAACAATATGCTTTTCCCCTGGCGGGTAATAGTCCCAGCGGACTTGCTGGGGCTTTTTAAAGTATATCTTCCCCCCGGCAACCTCCGCCTCTGGGCTGTAAAGGAAGATTCTGGTTTCTTTAAAGTCGGCGACGAAGCTCGTCAACTGCGCATTGGCTTTCTTCAGCTGACTCAGGATAAATTGTAATTTATCCTCTTCAGTTGCCGGATAGGGTTCTGCTGGTGTTTCAGACGCCCAGCTTTTTATGTTGCAAAATAAGCAGAGGAGAAGCACAATCATGATGGTTTTCAGCTTTGAAGTCTTATTCTCACAGTTCATAACGAACTAACCCCTATTTCTGAACAAAGAGAGAAAATCCCCTCAGCTTGCCATCGTCCGATAGAAGGGGGATGATGTTTTTCACTTTATGGTGCTTCTGCAGCTGCTCGGTCAAAGCGGAAATAAGCTGCTTGGTTTCCTCTGCGCCCGGTTTTTGGTCCGGGGCTAACTCAATATTAATTAAGAGAAGCTCCTGGTCCAGCTCTTTTTCCTCCACGACGACCACGGGGGAGCTGTTATCCTGCGGTGTTTCTTTCCTATGCCTGAAGGGGACAAAGATAAGAATCAATATTATAATAGCGCATAATAAGGTGTATTGCCAGCTCCCCCTCTCATAAGCCCAGAAGATCCACTTCCAGCAGGTGGAGCCTATCTTCTGAATTATTGGCTTCATATCGTAGGTCAATTGCCTCCGGTCTTTAAGGTATTCGCCGAATGGATAATATAACTACGCTGGAAAGAGGGTCGTCAGGAAGGGAATATTATCATCCCATCCTTCATTTCGATTTTTCTATCGGCTATCTTAGAAGCCTCCTGATTGTGGGTGATAAGGATTATGGTCTGTCCCAGATTGCGGTTCAGGTCTTTCAGCAAATAGAGAACCTTATAGGAGTTTGCCGAGTCGAGATTACCGGTGGGTTCATCAGCCAATATTAGTAGGGGGTTGTTTATCAGGGCACGCGCGATGGCAACTCTCTGCTGTTCCCCCATGGATAGCTCCAATGGTTTATGATAAAGCTTATTCTCTAAGCCCACTAACCTCATAATTTCTTTTATACGCTGGTGGTCGACAGACCCATTGCAGCCTATCTGCATGGCAATCTCCAGGTTCTGCTGAGAGTTAAGGGCGGAGAAAAGATTAAATCGCTGGAAGACGAAGCCTATTTTCTCACGACGAATCTTAGCACGCTCGCTATCGTTTATCTTGGCGAGGTTAATTCCCTCTATGAAAACCCTTCCGGTGGTGGGTTTTGCCATCCCCCCCATGAGGTGAAGCAGGGTGGACTTTCCGCAGCCAGACGGTCCCACAATGGATACAAACTCCCCCTTTTCAATATTGAGATTAACCCCTCTGACAGCGTGGATGTCTATTTTGCCTACACGATACACTTTCCCCAAATTCTCAGTCTGAAGAATCTTATTCACTGAAAGTTCCTTGATAAAAAGCTTATGTTTGCTTTAAAAATCCGCTCTCCTCTTACTCGTAATTAAGAGCCTCCACAGGGTCTAATGTAGCCGCCCGATATGACGGGTACAGGGAGCCAAGGAAGCCACTTACCAGTCCCAGAGTACCCGCCAGCATTATCCAGAAGGGGGTGATGATGATGGTAATGAGAGGATAAGCATTACTAATCCATGTTTGAGCAGCAAAAGACAACAGATATCCGCAAAGTATTCCTATAATACTGAGGGCGATGGCTTCAGTCACGATGGTCTTTACGATGTAAGCTTTGGTAGCTCCCAGGGCTTTGAGGATACCGATCTCTCGAGTTCTCTCTATGATGGTGGTATACATAGCCAGAAGTATCACCAGGAAGCTCACCAGAATGGCAATAATAGTGATGGCGCTGATGAATTGGTTTATTCCCCGGGCGCTTTCGGTTAAATCTTGCGCGTAGGTTTCGCTGAGCTGAGTCTGATAACCGGGGAAGCTCTTCTCCAACCGGCTGGCAACTTCACCCACCTGCTCTGGTGATTGGCATTTGACAAAGAACAGGGAGACGCGATTGGGTTCGTTGAGAGCGTTCTGGAGGGTGGTCAGCGGGATGTAGATTCTTGCTCCTACTCCCGCCTTCAAAATGCCGACAATGGTGAACCGGTGATTTAAGACCTCCACTTGGTCGTTCAGGCTCAGATTGTTTGCCGCTGCCAGTCTTCTATCTACCAACATATCGTATTTACCTTGTAAGTGCTTTCCGCTCAGCAGTTCCAGATTGCCTCCGACATTATTGAACTCTTTGCGATCTATGCCAAATATAATGTTCCCCCCTATGCCTCCCAGTTTGTTAGTCATCCAGGTCATTACCGGGGAAACTGCTTTGACCCCTTCGGTGGTTATGATGGAATCTTTAAGGTTAATGTGCATAAAGTAGTTATTCAAGCTGAGGATGCTGGAAGCTCCCGGTGGGAGGAAAATGATGTCCGCCCCTATATTCTGGATGCGGGAGGCAACATCGTTGAGGGTTCCTTTGGTCAAGCCGACCAGCACTAAAATAAGGGTTATTTCAATAGCTATCGCCAGGATGCTTACTAAGGTTCTTGTTTTTCTCTTAGAAAGATTAGCTATGGCTAAGTTTGCCATTGTTCATTCCAATAGTTTTGGGTTGAGTTTCTTAAAGGGAATTCTTGGTTATGGGTGTCTACATCGATGACTTCAACATCCTCAGAGGGTTGGAAGCTGAAAGCTTCGGGGTTAAGAGGTTGATTCAATTTAATCTTATTGAACACCAATCTGATACTCATCCCCTCCCATGGTCTTTTTATAAGCACCAGCCTGGGGAAAGTAGCCTCCCCTGCCGGGCGATGGTTACTGAAATAGACCTCGCTGCGCAAACGCCTCTGGGAGTCGAAAAGTTCGTGCCTCACAACAGTTAGCTTTTCTCTTTCCACCCATATCCTTCTTACTGGATATAGCAGATCATCTCCCTTCTTCTCGACAATATTTATAATATACATATTAGGCAAAATGTCAAGATATGCTTTTCTTTCGCTCTGGCCGGGGGTAAACTTATCATCCAGCATAAGAGCAGCAAGGATTTCATGCGGCTTAATATCCTTGATAGAGACCTCTTCGCCCTTATAAGGGAGCGTATTGCTTTTCGCAGTAAGCCCTTGATAGACCTTCTTCTTTGAGGGTATGTAAACCCAATAATTGTCAGCATCAGCCACCATAAGGAAGAAAGTCGGCATAAGCGAGCGATAGCCTGTAAGGCGGATCTTATGGGGTCGCTCTATCAGCAGCTGACCGTTGCAGCTGTCGTATTTACCGGGAACCCCAAAGTTCAACCCTACTTGCAATGAGGCAGTCAGGCTATGGATCAGCTCCTGGTTCCGATTGATAAGCTCTAACAGCTGATCCAACGAGGCTTCCTTGTATGAGACTTTCACCTCCCTTCTCTTTATCTCGTAGCGGAATATACTGCACCCTCCATATAGAAATATCCCTATCAAGGCAAAAAAAATAACCAGCTTTGTTGAAATATTTGACTTCAAAAACTTTTTCTCGCTATCCCCAAAAATTGGTTTCCTTTTTCTCCTTTCACTCGCGAAAAATCTTCCCCTCTATCTAAATGTGATAGAAATTATAGCAAGCTATTTTATAAATGTCAAGATTATATGAAACGGAACTTTGACCCCTCATTTGAGTATTCATCTATTCAACGTTTGGATTAATTTCTCCCAAAGTCCTGCTCTGCCTAACTGAGGACGCAAACGATATGGCGTCTTCTTTAGAGATGGCTTTTCAGTTTTCCAGTTGCAATTTCATATAAGTATAGATAATAAAAGAGTAATCCTTGCCTAATCCTAATTTTTTGGGGAAGTCCTGATTAGCTTAGACAAATCACCCTTATTTTTATGAACAGGGGAGTCACTCTCCTCAGGCGAGTCGACTATTGCGAATAGGAATCCTTTTTTCTATTTGCCAGGCAAGGGGGTGGAGAATTTCTTCTCTACCTTCTCCCTGAAATAGGGTCCTGAATTATAAGTGCAGAATGGGTAAAGGGTCCCATCAGGGCTTGTATAGTGGATGACGCATCTTCTCACCCGCTCCACATCGTAGTTGTAAATGTCCATAAAATGCATTCCCCCCACCATTAAAGCCATTCTCTGATGTCCTTCTCTCCCTCTGCCAATATCCTTGTCCATCATCCCGGCCAGTTGGTCAAGAAATATGGGAAAAGTGAGCCCTTCAGGTGCCTTTTCCTCCTTGAAGTGCTTGCGGAATGTCTGGAAGGCTTTGATCTTGGAAAAGGCTTTAATGCGGGACTTTCCAGCTTTTCCGGCCAGCTTGTTAAAATCTTTGAGCATGTTGGGGATGTCGACAAACTGGGTGATCGGCCTGGCGGTATTGAAGGGGTCGTCCTGGTTGAGGAAGAGGTAGGTGGCCAAGGAGCAGTGGGGATGGCAGGTCATGTTTACCGAGTTGAATCCCCGCACTGCCATTAAAAATCGGGTGAAGGGAACAGTGCAGCACAGCGGATACCAGTCGTCATCTGAGAAGAGTCCAGTTTGCTCTTCAAGGTCTTTAGCCATGTCAGGAAGGGTGTAACGCTGCTCCATCCTCTTCTTTTCGCTTATCCTTCCGGTGAATGCCACCGGCTGGAAGCTGATGCCGGACACCGTGTCTATGTTTT
>CABWKN010000051.1 GCA_902505605.1 Candidatus Guanabacterium sedimentis | reverse complement strand
TCCCCCTTTATATCCTGGCGGGATTTGCCCGCACTAATCTGAAGTCCAATGAGGCAGCCTTGAAGTATCTCCTCCTGGGAGTTTTCGCCACGGCGTTTCTCCTTTATGGCATCGCTCTGGTCTATGGCTCTACCGGAACCATTAAGCTCCCCATGATAGCTAAATTGTTATCCGATACGGCTATCTCCAGCAATCCACTGCTTTTCATTGGAATGGGCATGCTGATTATCGGCTTCGGCTTCAAGGTGGCATTGGTTCCCTTTCATATGTGGACACCCGATGTCTACGAAGGGGCACCCACCTCGATAACCGCTTTTATGTCGGTTGGTGTGAAGGCAGCGGGCTTTGCTGCTCTGTTGAGAATTTTGCTCACCGCGCTGGATAAGCTGCAGTTTAGCTGGGTATCCATTCTGGTGGTCTTAGCCATCCTTACTATGACCGTGGGAAATGTGATCGCTCTGGTGCAGACCAATATAAAGAGACTGCTCGCCTATTCGAGTATTGCTCACGCGGGTTATCTTCTGGTGGGTTTGGTAGCCGGCAGTCGGCTGGGGGTATCCAGCATACTATTCTATCTGGTAGTCTATGCTTTGATGAATCTGGGAGCTTTTGCGGTGGTGATTCTGGTGGGGCGCAAGGGTGATCAAAACCTGCACCTCAACGATTATGCTGGGTTGGGTTATCGCTTTCCCCTGATGGGTGCCGCCATGTCCATTTTCCTGTTCTCGCTGGCAGGCATTCCACCCACCGCGGGGTTTGTGGCGAAGTTCTATATTTTCAGCGCGGCGGTAAAAGAAGGATTCGTCAAGTTGGCCATAATAGGGGTTCTGAATAGCGCCCTGTCACTGTTTTATTATCTCAGGATAATGGTAATTATGTATATGAGAGAACCAGAGAAGAAAGAGGTTCTCCCCATTCATTTTTCCCCCGGACTGGTGATTGCCCTCCTTATCGCAGTCTTAGGCGTCCTTTATCTGGGCATCCTCCCCTCCCGAATTTTAGACTTGGCGACCAATGCCATCAGCACATTCATCGGCGGATGATGAGCTTTCTCTTTCTTTCCGCGGTGGATTATTTTATGCTTAAGAGAGGACTATGAGAGGGAGTTTTCTGACTCTGGCAATATGACGAGGCTCTTTAGAAGGAAAAGGTGAGAGGTAACATGATAGGAATATCAACGGTATGGCGGTCAAAACGCACCGATGATGGTGGTGAATTGGTGGATATGATGCTGGAGAGCGGCATCAACCGGATTGAGCTGGAGTACCGCATACCAGAGCAGATGTATCAGCAGATGAAGCCTGCCCTAAAAAAGGGAATTCTTCAGGTGCTCAGCGTCCATAACTTTTTTCCGGTGCCGGATGTTTTCCCCCAGCGGGATATGGGGGGAGGGGATGCCTTCCTTTTCTCCTCCCTCGATGCCGAAGAGAGGGGTAATGTGGTTAAATATGCCTCGCGCACCATTGAGATAGCTAATGAGCTTGAGGCGAAGGCGGTCGTGCTTCATTTAGGCGGGGTGAAGATGGGCAACCCCATGAAGCACCTTTTCCAGCTCTACGATGAGGGAAATATAGAGACACCCGAGGGAAAGAGAATTGTTGAGGAGACCAAGAAGCAGCGGCTTGAAAAAAGACAGCCTTTTCTGGATGCTGTTCTTTTCTGTCTGGACAAGGTTCACAAAGTTGCCGAGCGACAAATCATCATACTGGGCATTGAAAACCGCTACCATGTTGATAATATCCCCGATTTAGAGGAGATGGGGGAGATTCTGAGGCGATTCGAGGGAGGAAACCTTCGTTTCTGGCATGATGTGGGTCATGCGTTCGTGCAGGAGAAGCTTGGATGGGCTGACCACCGAGAGCTATTAGAGAAGTACGCGAAGGGTATGGTCGGTTTGCATCTACATGATGTAAAAGGGGGATACGATGACCATTACGCCCCGGGAAGCGGGGGCGTGGATTTCCAGATGGTCAAAGATTACCTCCCGGCGGATGTCATAAAGATTTTAGAGGTGAAGCCCGAGGTAAGCCTGGAGGAGCTAAAGGAGGGGATAAATTTTCTGCACCGCTTGGGGATTGAATGATGGAAGAGGAGCCCCAGGGCGCGCCACCCCCGGAGCAGAGGGCAAAGCAGTATCACCGAATACATTTAAAGCTCAGCCTCTGCAGGTTTGCCCTGAGTTTTGCCTTTCTTCTGGTAATCATCTTCTCCGGAGCTTCCCTCTCCCTGCGTCAAGCAGTCCAGAGCATCGGTTATAATCCCTGGTTTGTGGTGGGGCTCTATGGGCTGAGTTTTTCTCTTCTGGTGGAGCTTCTGTTTCTACCTTTTTCTTATTACAGCGGTTATGCGGTCGAGCACCGCTTCCGTCTCTCCACCCAGAGCCGAAGAGCCTGGCTCAGGGAGAGGGGGAAGGGGATAGGGTTGAGCCTCCTTCTGGGACTCCTCATGCTGGAGGTTTTCTACGGTATCATCAGGAAGTATCCCCGGGGTTGGTGGTTGCCAGTAGCAGGGGTTTTTGTTTTTATTTTCATCATATTAGCCAGGTTGGCTCCGGTGGTTTTTCTTCCCATCTTCTTCAAGCTCAAAGAACTGGAGGGGGAGGAGCTGATGCGAAGGCTGAAAGCGCTGGCGGAGCGAGCGGGAACAGAGGTAAGAGGAATCTATGAGATGGATTTGAGCAGGAAGAGCAAAACGGTCAATGCCGCTCTGGCTGGCTGGGGGAAGACCCGCCGGCTGATATTGTCCGACACTTTGCTGCAAAACTTTACCCCGGAGGAGATAGAAACTGTGATAGCCCACGAGCTGGGTCATCAGGTCGGTCACCATACCTGGAAGATGATGGCGCTGCAGACCGTTACCATGGGGCTCAGCCTCTTTCTCTGCGAGAGGGGTTTAAGGAAGACTATTCCCCTTTTCCCCTTCCAGGGAGTGGACGATGTAGCCGGCTTGCCCCTAGTGATTCTGATAATGTCTCTGCTGGGGCTGGTATTTCTCCCATTGATTAATGCTTACTCTCGTCATCTGGAGCGAAGGGCTGATAGGTTCTCCCCGGGAAACACTGAAAGCCCGGGATTTTTTATCTCCACCATGGAAAAGCTGGCGGAGCTGAATCTGGCGGATAAAAGCCCTCATCCGGTGGTGGAGTTCCTCTTTTACAGCCATCCCTCCATAAGCAAACGGATAACAGATGCGAAGAGGATCTTCAAATAGCTTGAATTTCGCTTCAACGATAGAAATTGCTCTATTTTTTATTAAATTATAGTTTGAAAAAAATGTACTCTTGTTTTTTAGTCAATTATCAGTATTTAATAGCTTCCTTGAGTTTATTGCTCGGGGTAAACTTTATAACTTTTTTCGCCGCAATATTCAATGGCGCTCCTGTTCTCGGATGTCTTCCCACTTTTGCTTTTTTTAGTCGCAGAAAAACTTCCAAAGTCCCTAAAAATTACTCTCTCCCCACGCTTTAATGCTCCTGGAATTGCCTTATGATAGCAATTAATACATCTTTCGGCTTTAGCCTTATTTACACCTGCACAACTGGCAACATATTTAGCAATTTCTTTTTTAGTCATTTTTAACTCCTATTCTTCGTAATTTGATTTATTGCATTTTTTTAATACTATCATTTTCATTATGGATTTTTTTATCGAGTTTAGTTTTGTTTTTCTCTCCAAATCTTTAGACATTCTTCTGGTGAAAGATCAGAGGGTTTTTCCCAAAAATATTTGCATTTTTCACGCAAATCCTCTGAATCTTTTCTGTAACCTGCTAAACACCTTCTTTTCCTAACAAATGTCAATAGAGAAGGATCATAGTGTTCTCCTTTGTTTTACTTCTCTAATTCTTGTTCTAATAATATTTGGCTTTCTTTATCAAGGTAATCTAAAGAATGCTCTTCCCAATATAAATTACATTTATCTTTACATCCTGGCATTTCTTAATTACTTATATTTATTATTTTAATAATAAATTTTTTAACCCATGCTATTCTTTCGTTATATTACTATAACATTGAGGAATATTAAAATAATAATTAATAGAAGTGCTTATTCTTTTTTAGCGGGAGTGATTATTTTGCTGATAATCTCCCAGCAAAAGGCGGGGATTGCGTAAACTGCCGGCTCATCTTTTAACTTACAATAGATGCGATACTCCTCGTCCACCTTGTCGCCCAGGAGGAGAAGGAGTTAAAATTTGTCGGAATAGAATTATGAGGTATTAGCGATAAATGCTTTGCTAAAATCTAAACTTCAGACCGAATGCAAATTGGAAGAAAGATGGGTTAATCTCAAAGGTAAAGCCTTCTTCGTACCGGGCAAATAAGGCATCAATATCAGCTTGTGTCACTGTCTTAGTAAGCGGTCCATGCCAATCATTGATTAAATAGGTGTAATCTCCGGGTTTTCCCGTCCAGGAAACATGTTTTTCTGGTGCGTGATAATACCTGAAATCAACCACAATTCCAAATTTTTCCCAAAATGATAAAATAACGCCAACTCCAACATTACCGCCAATACTGCTAAAAGAATCATCAATACTCACGGGAAATAAGACCATGTCGTATAATAAATAATATAAATCAGAATCATGTTTATGCCAGAGGTAGGGGAAACTATAACCCGCCTTTGATTCTCCTTTTATATCAGCTATATAATAAGTCAGACCCCCTGAAGCATATCCACCAATATATTCTCCACCATCAATGCGGACAATGCCGTTGAAGCTAATCGGCATGAGTATCAGTCTTATAGTGGCATCGACATTGTGGTCCCATGCTGAATAAAAATCGCTTTCTCCCCAGGAATATTCTAACTCGTTATAAATGTGGTATCCTGCATTATCGTCAACATTATGGTGTGACCTTTCCAGCATACACTGAAAGCCAAAATCTCTATGAAAGAAATAGTTAAAGAAACCTCCAAAACCAACACTTGTTTTAGGATGTCCCCAGATGGAAGAACCGTAACTTGCTGTGAGGTCGTATTCCGTATGCCCGTATGCGCTCTCCCAGTACCAGTATTCATTAATGTAGTCCCACATATGTGAACTTAAGTCAAAATTATGGAGACCAGCATCGAAGAAAAAGCCGACTTCTATCTTTTTCGATTTGTCCTTCTCAGTGGCGACCGCCTGCTTATTTGCCGTCTGCCCAGCCAGGCATATGGAAGTGAAAAAGATTAGTAAAAACAAATTCAAAATATATTTACACATAATAATCTAAACTCTCTTTATAAGCTTATTTATAGTAGCGTTGCATATTTTTTGGCTCATTAGCGGCTCAGCATCGTTAGAATGACCACATCCATCCGAAGTAAAGCTTTGTAAGTATGCCTCCGGAGGCAAAGTAGAAGCGGGCGTCAAATCGTAATAGCTCCTTTTTAAGTCTTATTTTTATGCCCCCGCCAAGCATCCCACCGGTAAATCCGCCGAATGTAAAAGCCGCTCCTCCAATGAGATAAGGGGATAGTGTCCCTGGTTTGATATCGGAATTACCGAGAACTACCCCTCCGCTGAAAAAGTATAATCTATACGCAAAAGCATTGGCACCGGTGACGCTCACTTCCCCTTCTAACCCCACCCAGGGAGTGAGATTATAGCCTACTGCTCCGCCGAAGCCGAAATACATTCCTCCATAATCGGATACGCAAGCTAAGGCAGACCCAAACAGGGTGGTGTTCCATTTAGACTGGTCATCGCTCTCCCCATAAAGCACGGTTGCCAGCATTAGCAGGAGAATGGTTATGATTGGCGTACCATATTTTTTCATGCTACATCTTCCTTTCCATTGTTGCTGAATAGAGGGAAATAGTTAGTAACAATTATGCACTTCTGTCGCTTCATAAGTAAATCAGAAAGGCCGCACGTCAGCCGAATGTCCACATCCATCCGAAGGAAAGCTTTTGCCATATATCCCAGGAGGAAAAGTAGAGACGGAGGTCAATTCGTATCAGCTCCTTTTTAAGTTTTATTTTTATCCCTCCTCCGAGCATGCCACTGGTAAATCCTCTAATATCATACCCTTTGGTGAAAGCTGCCCCTCCAAGGAGATAAGGGGATACTTTCATTTGTTTGGCATTGGATTTACCCAGAATCACCCCTGCGCTTAGGATGCATAATCTGTATGCAAATCCATTAGTACCGATGACACTCACTTCCCCTTCCAGCTCCACCCAGGGAGTGAGATTATAACCCACGCCCCCGCCGAAACCTAAAGAGATTACTCCAGTAGATAAGATAGCCCCAGATATAGTGGCGTTCCATTTAGGCTGCTCATCATTCTCCCCATAAAGCACGGTTGCCAGCAGGAGCAGGAAGATGGATGTGATTGGGACTATATAATTCCTTATACTTTGCTCTCTTTTTGGTCCTTTAAATAATAACATCAGTTGTTAAGTCTCCTACTTTTTGGACAACTATCTACAGCTATAACGGTTGGTTTCTTTATTGCCAGAAGCAATAATTCTTGGATTATTGCCATTTTTATACATCTCGTCTCACTCTTTTCACTTGCGATTTTGAAATAATTCTAACAAAGAGAATGCAAGAAGTAAATGCTTTAATTAGAAAAAGTCGGTTTAGGGGATGATTGAGGCAAATCTCAGAAATATAAGCAACAGAAGCCAAAGATGGGCTTATTCTTCTTTAGTGGGAGTGATTATTTTGCTGATAACCTCCCAGCTGAAGGCGGAGATTTCGTAAACAGCCGGTTTGTCTTTTAGCTTACAATAGATGCGATTCTCCTCGTCCACCTTATCACCTATAAAGAGAATAGGCAAGGGGTCACCCTTTTTCAACTGGAAGCTGAGCTCCGCCTTTGGAGGCTCCAGCCCATAGGGGGATAAATCGGAGGGGTATTCATCTGCTATCCGCTCCATTTTTACCGAGTTAAGCTCCCAGACCAGGTCTTCAGCCTCGCTCTGTTTGCTGCGGTATTTCTTAGGCTTTTTAATGACCCACCGGTCGCCAGATTTACTGATGACAATCGGCTCCTCATCCGGCAGATTGATGGCGAGGGAGTCCAGGTCGGTGGGACTATAGCTTATCAGCACCTTGTCTCTGAGGTCAAAGGGTGTTTTCTTCAGCTTATCGATATCCTCCTCTTTTACCAGATAGATGGTGGGGCTCTGGCTGCTGCGGGCGTAATGGGTGGTCTTGCCCTCTTCCTGTTTGCCTATTACTACCTTTGGGGAAACTTCCTCCCCCTCCATCCAGAGGTTTACCTCTAACTGGGGCCTGTCAAAACCATACCAGGCGTCGGGCCTTTGGGGGCGGTCGATAAATCCCTCTGCTTTGGTCCCTTGCAGGGCAATAGCCAGGCTGTCGACTTCCCAGCTGTCGGCTTTGGTCTTCAGCGGTTCGGTGAGCTGCCACTGGTCTTCTTTCTTCTCCAGTGTGATTGAGTGCTCTTCATGAGCGACATGTATTCCAACTACTTTGTCCCTGTCGAAGGTGATGAGGGTTTTGTCACGCCAGCCATCAATCGCTTGGGGCAGATCCTTGAACACCTCTTCGTCAATGAGCACCACCGTCATGCCCTGTCCCCCTCGGGCGTAGTATGATTTTTTATCCTCATCTTTTTTTCCAATATACAGCGTCGTTTGTGACATCTCCTCCCCCAACCAGAAGGTTAACTCCCTCTCTGCGGGGGGCGAGCTGGTACTGCCCCAGGTCTTCGGGTACCTCTTCTACAAATTCTTTGGCTTTAGCATTGATGAGCCGCTGAAGGAAGGACTGAATTTTATCGGAGTCCGCCTTGGTGTTTATCGGCTGAAGGAGGTTCCATTGGTTTGCCTCGATCTTCTGGCAGGTTATGTCCTGCTGGGCTGTTTGGTAGCGAAATTGCTTGACCCTCTCCAGCTTGAAGGGGAGAATGATTTTATCTCTTAAGTCATAGACCTCTTTCTTGGCATAGCTGCGGGCTAATGAGTTGACCAGCAGAACCTCGTTGCTGCCCCCTTTTTTGGCGTAAATCGATGTTCCGGTGGGGGTTTCGTCTCCTATCTGAAGGGTTTCCCATTTCCCCTCGACCTGAAAGCTTAGTTCCGCTGTCGGGGGGCTCAACCCGAACTGCTTCATGTCGGCAGGCTCGGTGGCTATGAGGCGTTCCTGCTCAATATCAAGGATGTTATTTATCAATAGCTCAATCTCTTCCTGGTCCCCCTTAGCCTGAACCGGTTGTTCCAGCTTCCATTCATCACCCACCTGCTGGCAGAGGAGAACCTCGTCATCTTCTCTGAGCCTCAGTTGGGTCACCTGCTCGGGGGTGTAATGGAAGAGCTTTCTGGCTTCTTCTTTCGCCTCTTCCACCTGTTTGGCTCTTCTCACCTCAAAGAAGTAATAGTAGCCGACTATCAGGGCGAAGATGATGGCCAGGATGAGGGTTGTCTTGAGCTTCATCCCTTCTTTCTCCGATGGATGATGACATAGGAACCGATAACAATCACCAATCCCGGCAAAATGACTATCGGCAGCCAGAAGAGTAACTTTCCTTGAGAGGCGGTGAGGGTGAGGGGGGTGAACTTGGGGCTGCGGGGTCGGATGGAGATGAGCGTCTCTTCCTGGGCTAACCAGTTGACGGCGTTGAGAAAGAAGTCGCTATTGCCTTGTTGGGCAAAATAGGTGTTGTTGGCAAACTCAGAATCCCCGAAGACCACCACTCGGGCTTTCTTACCGGCGGCGGCAGGCTCCTGCGCTGGCTCTTCGGCAGGGGCAGGGGTTTCCTCCTTTTGAGCGATTTTATCCAGGTCGATTATAGAAGCAGCACAGATGGGAACCGGTCCCTTCAAATCTTCCCCTTCATCATACTGCGCCTCTCCTCTCTCCAGGGCTGCCCGGTCGGTTTCACCCCAGCTGTCGGGGCTGGTCTCTGCCAGAAGCGAGGCGGTAATCCCCTCATCCGGCGGGGACTTCACTTTTACCGAGCGGGCTAAGGGGAAGAACGACATGATGGTGAAACCTTTGGTGATATCGTGGTCGTGATATTTGGTGACGATAGGAATCAGGTAATCACCGCCCATAATGCGGCTGAAACGGTCGACTACAATGTCGCTGCCGAGTTCAAACCCATAGCGGTCCAGCGTCAGGGATAGCTTACTGGCGGTGAAAGGCTCAAGCAGGAAAAGTGCTTTTCCTCCCTGGTCTATATATTGGGTGATAAGCTCTACTTCCTCGTCGAAGAGGTCAGTTTGCGGTCCATTTACCACCAGGAGGTCACAATCGGCAGGGATTGCCATCTCTCTCATAAGGAGAATTTCTTTTACCTGATACGCTTGATTCTCCAGCGATTGTTTGGCGAGGCTGTATCCCTCTCTATCGGTGTTGTCTATTCCCGCCTCTCCGTGACCGGTGGTGAAGTAGATTGACCGGGATTTTTTGCGGGTGACCTTGATGATGGCATTGGTTATGTCTTCCTCGTTGGTGCTGAGAACGCTCTCTGTTTTGTCCTGATAGGTGACTATCGCCGTGCCATCGGTTTTTAGCTGGTATTGCCTTGCCTGGGCAGGATTTCGGTCGGGGTCGATGAACTGATATTCAAATTTGTCGCTGGAATATTCGTACTGCTTCATCATTTCTTCCATAATGGGCTTGCTGCGGTGGCTCTCGGTATAGAAGCAGAGGACGGAGATTTTTTCCGGGAGGTCGCGCAGCAGCTGCTGGCTCTGCGGTGATAAGCTGTATCTTTTATTCTCAGTCAGGTCATATCTTATGTGGCGCTTGTTGGCAATAGTCTGAACAAAGCCGATAATCCCCAGTACAATGATAGTCATCAATATCAGGTTAAGCCCATGCCTGGTGGAGCGCTGGGAGAGCTTGGCTTTAAGAAGGCGGAAATTGCCGATGAAATATACCAGCAGCAGCGCTCCTGAACCCAGCAACAGCCCCGCTGTGGAGGGAGTTAATCTCCCCTTGATATTGTAAAAGAGGGCGCCCACAATTAGTAAACCCAACCCCGCCAACCCGGCGATGTTAATTGGCTTATTCATATTTAACCCCTCCACCTCTTCGATTCCAGCGACCGCATGGTCAGAAACAAACTGAGGATAATAAAGTTAAGGTAATAAATCACATCTTTGGTATCGATCACCCCTTTGGAAAACTCGCCAAAATGCTCCAGTATTGACAATTGGGTCAGGAGGCTTCCTGTTTTACTGCTGGCCAGGGCGCTGGACCAGCCGATGACCCAGAAGAGAAGCAGAGCCCCGAAGGAGATGACCGCCGCTACTATCTGGTTTTCGGTCAAGGAGGAAAAGAAGAGCCCCAGAGAGATAAAGGCGCTTCCCATAAGGAAAAGCCCCAGATATCCGCTCATAGCCGGTCCCAGCTCCAGTGTGCTGTATTTATGAATCAGCAGAGGATATATTAGTGTAGCAAGGAGCATTATGATAAACACTCCCACACATGAGGCATACTTCCCCAGAACAGTTTCCATATCTTTAATGGGATAAGTGAACAGGAGTTCAAAGGTTCCCCCCTTTTTTTCCTCGGAAAAGAGTCTCATGGTGAGCAAGGGCATCATCAGGAGCATGAATATACTTATATTTCCGAAAAGGGGTCGCAGAACCCATTCGGTGATGTTCAAATCCTGAGCACCGTAGGGGCTCCTCATCGCTTGTAGACTGACCAGATTGAAATAGGCTATGCCGCTGTAAAAGAAGAATCCTGACAGAACCAGAAATATGACAATCACCACATAGGCAATGGGGGAGGTAAAGTAGCTCCTCATTTCTTTTTTGACTACTGCGAAAAAGTTTTTCATTCTGCTTACCTCTCCTCGGCGGTTACCAGTTTGACAAAGATATCTTCCAGACTCATTCCCATAGGGTGAAGCTCAAGCAGCCCCCATTGATGAGTGAGTATGGTCTGGACCAACTCTTTTCTCACATCCAGGTCTTTGCTCGACTCGACTATATAGTTCCACACCCCCGGGGAGACCTCTTCTTTTTTAGTCACCTTGACCACCCCTTTGACTTTACCCAACTGGCTGGCGACCTCCCGGGAAGGTCCTTCCACCTGAAGAAGGATCTGGGTGAGCTTCTGCAGTTGCTTATTCAGGTTTTCGGGAGTGTCCATGGCTATTATTTTCCCCTCATTAATTATGATAACCCGCTGGCAAGTCATACTCACCTCAGGGAGGATATGGGTGCTGAGGATTACGGTCCTCTCCCCGGCTAAGCTTTTGATCAACTGGCGGATTTCAATAATCTGCTTGGGGTCAAGCCCGATGGTTGGCTCGTCCAGTATCAGCACCTCCGGGTCGTGAAGGAGTGCCTGTGCTAAACCGACCCTTTGCTGAAATCCCTTGGAAAGCTTGCCGATAAGCCGATGACCGACCTCAGTGGCTCCGCATTCTTCCATCACTTTCTCAATCTTGCTCTTTCTTGTTTTTCTGGAGATGCCTTTTACTTCGGCAACAAAATCCAGATACTCCGTAACCCTCATATCCTTATAGAGGGGGACGGTCTCCGGCATATAGCCTATCCTTCGCCTGACCTCTATGGAGTCGTTGACCACATCGTAGCCCACCACCCGAGCAGCCCCCGAAGTTGGGGGAAAGAATCCTGCCAAGATACGCATGGTGGTGGTTTTACCTGCTCCATTGGGACCCAGGAAGCCCAGGATTTCGCCTTTTTCAACCCTGAAAGTGATATTCTCAATGGCGGCTAAATTTCCATAGTATTTGGTCAGATTCTCCACTTCAATCATCGTGGTTTACCTCCTTAGCGGGCTTACCAAAAGGAATAGAAAGTGCGCTCACCATTCTTACTGCAAGGTTGACCTGTTTAGCTTTGTCAAATTACTGAATCTAAACCTCGAATACCCCCATGCGGCGGAACTTATCGTATCGCTGCATCAGGAGGTCATCAATTGGGATTTGTTTCAGCTCCTGCAGGTTTCTCGACAGGTATCCATCGAGAATGCGAGCTGCCTCTGCCGGGTCTCGATGAGCTCCCCCAATGGGCTCGGGGATTATCTCATCAATGAGGTTAAATTTTTTCAAATCATGAGCGCTTACCTTCAGGTTTTCCGCCGCTTCCTCCTTTTTCTCCTGGTTCTTCCAGAGGATAGCGGCGCAGCCCTCGGGGGAGATGACTGAGTAAACGGCAAACTCCAGCATCAAGATTCTATCCCCCACGCCGATCCCCAGAGCACCGCCGCTCCCCCCTTCTCCGGTGACCACCACTATGATGGGGGTCCGCAGTCGAGACATCTCCCTGAGGTTGAAGGCAATGGCTTCTGCTTGCCCACGCTCCTCTGCCCCGATGCCGGGGTAGGCTCCGCTGGTGTCAATAAAGGATATGATAGGTCGATAGAATTTTTCCGCTAATCTCATGATACGCAATGCTTTGCGATACCCTTCGGGTTGTGCCATGCCGAAGTTGCGAAATATCTTCTCACGGGTATTTCTTCCCTTCTCGTGACCCACCACAGCAATCGGTTCCCCTTTATAGGTGGTGATACCACCTACAATGGAGTGGTCGTCGCTGAACTTTCGGTCTCCGTGGATTTCAACGAAGTCTTCAAAAAGGAATCGGATGAAGTCTAAAGTGTAGGGTCGCTCGGGATGCCGGGCAACCAGGTATTTTTCCCAGGGGGATAGGCGAGAATAGACCTCCTGGCAGACTTTGAGCAACTTATTCTTTAAGCCCTCTATCTTTTCGGTTACTTCTTCTGTAGGAGGAAGAGCAGAGAGCTGCTCAATCTGGTCCTCTATCTCAGTAATTGGCTTCTCAAAATCTCCTGCAAGTTTCCTCACGGCTCATCCCCTCTGGATGAGGAGCGGTCTTTTTATCGACTAATATGATAGATGTAAACTATCTCCCTTCCAGAGATTAAAATTATAAGGAAAACGCCCGTCAAAGTCAACCCTCCTTCCGGCATTATTTTTCCATTGAGAGGGTATCCTTTTTCTGTTATTATCTAATAAATAAACGGTCATGAGCATAGAAAGTGTATTAGAGGGATTTAAATCTACCCCCTCGGTGGAGCGTAATATTACTGCCTGGAGGCATCTGCCGGCTCGAAAGGAGAACTATGTAGACTTTCCACCCCACCTTCACCCCAAGCTGGCAGAGGCTTTGCGGAAAAAGAGAATTGAGAGGCTTTACTCCCATCAAGCTACCGCCCTGGCTCTGCTCAGAGAGGGAAAGAATATTGTTGTGGTCACCCCCACCGCTTCGGGGAAAACTCTCTGCTATAATCTCCCGGTTCTCCAGACCATGCTGGAACAGCCTCAGTCCAAGGCTCTTTACCTTTTTCCTACCAAAGCCCTATCCCAGGACCAACTGGCAGAGTTGCGGCAGTTCAGCGAGTTTCTTCCCCGAAGCATTAAGGTGTTCACTTACGATGGGGACACACCGCCCGACCTCAGGAGAGCTATCCGAGAAGAAGGGGAGGTAGTCATCACCAATCCCGATATGCTCCATACCGGGATTCTCCCCCACCACACCGCATGGATAAAATTCTTTAGCGCCTTGAAATATGTGGTGATTGACGAAATCCACTACTACCGGGGAGTTTTTGGCAGCCATCTGACCAATCTCATCCGGAGATTGAAGAGGGTCTGCCGACATTATGGCTCTCAACCCCAGTACATCTGCTCCTCTGCCACCATAGCTAATCCGATGGAGTTAGCCTCCCGTCTGGTCGAGGAGGAGATAGAGCTGGTAGATAACAACGGAGCCCCCTCAAGCGAGAAGCATTTCATCTTTTTTAACCCTCCCATAGTGGATAAGAGCCTGGGTATCCGCAGTAGCTACATTACTGCCGCCCGGAAGCTCTCCCTCTCCTTTCTGGAGAAGAGCATTCCCACCATCGTCTTCGCCACCAGCAGACTGAATGTGGAGGTGCTGGTCAAGTATCTCAAGGATGTGCTGGAGAAAGGAGTGCGGGATGAGGGTAAGGTGAGAGGGTATCGGGGAGGATACCTTCCCCGTACCAGAAGGGAGATTGAAAAAGGTTTGCGCGAAGGGGAAGTGATAGGGGTGGTGGGCACCAATGCGCTTGAGTTGGGCATTGACATCGGGAGTTTGGATGCCTGCGTCATCGCTGGCTATCCGGGGACCATCTCCAGCACATGGCAACAGGCGGGGCGG
>CABWKN010000050.1 GCA_902505605.1 Candidatus Guanabacterium sedimentis | reverse complement strand
GATGGGTTGAAGCCGAAGATGACATAGGTCTCCCCGGCATCTAAGCGTCCACCGGGGTCAGCCCAATAAGCACCGATGATGATGTCGTCAAATCCATCGTTGTTGACATCCCCGCTGGCCACCGCATCGCCAGAAATATCCTCAACGTCATCCCCGCAGATGGTAATATTGGCTGGCCATGAGTTCAAATCTAAAATATATGGTGGTAATGAGAAATTAGTACCGAAGATGACATAGGTCTCCCCGGCTGCAGTGCGTCCACCGGGGGCAGCATTAGGGGCACCGATGATAAGGTCGTCATATTCATCCCCGTTCACAGCCCCGCTGGCCACCGCAAAGCCAGATTGATCATGATCAGCAGCCCCGCAGACGGTGATATCGGCTGGTGTGGTGCTAAGGTCGATAGTTGTAGGTGATGCGAAGCTCTTGCCGAAGATGACATAGGTCTCCCCGGCATCTAAGCGTCCACCGGGGTCAGCCCAATAAGCACCGATGATGATGTCGTCAAATCCATCGTTGTTGACATCCCCGCTGGCCACCGCATAGCCAGAAAAATCATCAGCAGCAGCCCCGCAGACGGTGATGTCGGCTGGTGTGGTGCTAAGGTCGATAGTTGCAGGTGATGAGAAGCTCTTGCCGAAGATGACATAGGTCTCCCCGGCATCGTTTCGCCCATCGGGGTCAGCCCACCAGGAGCCGATGATGATATCATCGAAGCCGTCCCCATTTATGTCCCCGCTGGTCACACCCCTGCCAGAATGGTCACCAGCAGCAGCCCCCAAGATAGTGATATTGGCTGATAAGGTGTACAGGTCAATAGTTGGAGATGGGGAGCCGGAGCCGAAGATGACATATGTCTCCCCGGCCTCTGTTCGTTGAGGGTCACCGGGGCTGGCATAAGGGGTACCGATGATGATATCCATAAAGCCGTCCCCGTTGATATCCCCATAGGCCACCACACGGCCAGAAAAATCATCAACGTTATCACCCAGAACCCGCATATCACCCCACAGCTGATCCAGGTCAATCACCCGCTGTGCGAACACTATCCCTGGGAGGGCAAGGATGAAGACCAGAAAAATTGAAACTATGAAAAAGTGCTGCCTTGTCATGATGCATTCCTCCTTTTGTTAAAATAGGTTAAAATTATTCCCCCACCACCGAGGTGGGGAGAATTGCTGACCATTTGCTCTCTATATTAAAAACAAATCAGTTCCATGCAAATTATACCTACCCGCCAAAGCTCTAAGCAGAATAATGATTTGGTAGAAAATCAAAGTAAAAACCCTTTTCTTAATCTTTAATTAACCTCGCCTCTCTCATCTCCTTTCTTGAGAGAGATAATATAATAAAAAATTATCACACAACTGCTGATAATGTCAAGAAAAAAGTGTATTAAATTTCGTCTTTGTCAATAAATGTTGTCTGTCATTTTCTATGTACCCTGAGAGACCATGCGGCTTTCCCTCCTGCACGGCTCCTCAGTTAGGCTTTGGCTTCACATTTTCAGGAAAAAAGGAGGGAAATTGCTGACGGTCTTATGCTTCAAGCATGATAACTGTCTTATGGAAGCATTGCCAGAAAAGTTAACTTCCATTAAGCAGGCATAACTCCACTTAGAAGCTGCCGTATTAAGATACTAACAGTAATCTTTTTAATAGTTGCTCTTGCCTAAGTTTACCTGGCCCTGGGCGTTTACCCCGCCGAAGGCTTTGAAGCTCCTGAGCACGGTCCCATCCACCTTGAACACCCTGACTACTGAATTCCCCCCCTCACCGTGAGCGCAGATTAGCTCATCAATGCCGTCGTTATCTATGTCACCAGAGGCTATGTGCACCTCACCGTTGGGGTTGACAGAAGCACCAAACGCCTTAAACTTCCTGATAAAGCTGCCATCCTTTTCAAACAGCTTTACCAGGTTGCTCCCATCGTATCCGGTGGCCACAGCAATCTCCACCGAGGGGTCGGCATCAAAGTTCCCCACCGCCACATGCACCTCACCACCGGGATTGTTAATGGAGCCGTAAGCCTTGAATGAGCGGATGAGACTCCCGAAGCGGTTAAATATCTTCACCCACGAGCTGCCGCCCTCTCCCATACCGGCGATTATCTCATGAACTCCATTTTTGTCCAGGTCAGCCGCCGCCAGATGGACCTCCCCCTGAGTATTGGCAGCACCAAAGGCTCTGAAGACTCTGATGAAGCTGCTATCGGCTTCAAAGAGCTTGACCCACGACCTTCCCCCTTCACCATGGGCGGCGGCTATCTCTGTATCATTCAAGTCGGCATCAAAGTTGCCTATGGCCAGATGGACTTCACCACCGCTGTTGTATGCTTCGAAGACTTTGAAGGCGCGGATGAGGGAGCCGTCCACCTCAAAGAGCTTTACCCAGGACCTTCCATCCTCGCCATGGCCGGCGGCAATCTCATGGTGCCCGTCCGCATCCAGGTCACCAATTGCCAGATGGACCTCGCCCTGGCTGTTGAGCTCTCCGAAGGCTTTGAACCCACCCCAGCTTCTCCCCAGGAGGCTGAAAGATTTTATCCAGCTTTTGCCTCCCAGACCGTGAGCGGTGACAAAGGAGCCGCCGCCTGCAATGAGATAGGTCTCCCCGGCCTCGGTGCGTCCACCGGGGTCAGCATCAGGGGCACCGATGATGAGGTCATCATATCCCTCGGCGTTCACATCCCCGCTGGACACCGCCCAGCCAGACCCATCCCCAGTAGCAGCCCCGCAGACGGTGATATCGGCTGGTGTGGTGCTCAAATCTATGGTGTAAGGTGGTGATGAGAAACTGTCGCCGAAGATGACATAGGTCTCCCCGGCTGCGTAACGTGCAGGCTCACCGGGGTCAGCCCCAAGGGCACCGATGATGATATCATCATACTTATCACCGTTGACATTACCACTAGCCACCGCACAGCCAGACAAATCAATAGAAGCAGCTCCGCAGACGGTGATGTCAGCTGAATCAGTGCTCAAATCTATGGTATAGGGTGGTGATGAAAAACTGCTGCCGAATATGACATAGGTTTCTCCGGCACTTCCTTTTCCACCGGAGTCAGCCCAAGGTGCTCCGATAATAACATCGTCATATCCATCGCCGTTTATGTCTCCACTGGCCAGCGCATAGCCAGAGTAATCCGTAGCAGCAGCCCCGCAGACGGTGATGTCGGCTTGAGTTTTCAGGTCTACAGTTTCTGGTGGTGTGCTGGAGCTAAAAATCACATAGGTCTCCCCGGCATAGAGGCGCTCACCGGGGCTAGCAAAAATGGCACCGATGATGAGGTCGTCGAAGCCGTCCCCATTTATGTCCCCGCTGGCCACCGTCCAGCCAGAATTATCATAAGCAGCAGCCCCGCAGACGGTGATGTCTGCTGGTGTGGTGCTCAGGTCGATAGTGACAGGGGAAGATGGGCTAAATCCGAAGATGATGAAGGTCTCTCCGGCCGAAAAGCGTTCAGGAATTATATCAGGGGTAGCTAAAGGGTTGCCAATGATGATATCGTCATATCCGTCACCATTTACATCCCCACTGGCCACCGCCCAGCCCAAATCATCTGTATAATAATCCCCGCAGACGGTGATGTCGGCTGATTGGGTGCTGAGGTCAATAGTTACAGGGGAAGATGGGCTAAATCCGAAGATGACATAGGTCTCCCCGGTACCAAAACTTACTGGGGTAGCAGGATGTGGGGCACCGATAATTATGTCGTCATATCCATCATTGTTCACATCCCCGCTGGCCACGGCATAGCCACACTCATCACCAACAGCATCCCCGTGGACGGTGATGTCGGCTGATTGTGAGGTCAGGTCAATAGATGAAGGTGGGTTGCCGGAGCCGAAGATGACATAGACTTCCCCGGGCACGGAGCTACCACCGGGGTCATCCGCAGAAGCACCAATAATTATATCAGCATAACCATCACCGTTGATGTCCCCATGAGCCACCGCCCAGCCAGATTGGTCCTGAGCGTCAATGCCCAGCACCCGCATATCACCCCACACTTTGTCCAGGTCAATCACCCGCTGTCCACACATAATCCCCGGCAGTGCAAGAATAAAGATCAGAAAAGCCGGAAATATAAAACTATTGCTCATCTTCATCTTAATTACTCCATTCTATTAAAATAAGTTGAAAACCTATCCCACCACCGAGGTGAGGAGAATTATTGACCATTTTCTATCTATATGAAAAATAAATCAGTTGCATGCAAATTATACCTACCCATAAAAGCTCTGTGAAGAATAATAATCTGGTAGAAACTCAGAGTAAAAAACCTTTTCATAACCCTTGATTACTCTTGCCCTCCCTATCTTCTTTCTATAATACCTATTCAAATTAGCGCTTCATTCCTGAAATGTCAAGAAAAAATTAGATTCTTAAGAAAAAAATCAGATGGAATCTGTTATTAAATGATGGGCTTTTTGAGTATGAATTACGAGATATGTTTTGACTCATAGGATAAAGATAGCCAAAATATCAGAATACGGAATCGGCTACATATTCTGTAGGGATTTATCTATTTTTGATATTTTTTTCTTTCCAGCAGGCTATTCAGGGTGGGGAGCATAAAGAGCGTAAGCAGGGTGGCGGTGACCGCCTCGCCCACCACCACGGTGGCCAGCACGATGAAGACGAAACTATGTTCTCCATCGGTTTGCACCGACTCTCTGGGGATGGTGAGCACCTGCTGCCTTTTTTCTGTGAAGATGGAGATGGTCTCGATAATCTCGCCGCTAATAGGGGAGATGATGGGAAAGGGAGATTTTACCGCATCGGGCTCCTCTTTCAACTGCGCTATCTCCCGGGGGGACAGCCCGTGGAGTTTCAGCAGGTCTTCGCAGGATTTAAAATTGATGATGGCTTCCTGATAGGCGGTCTCCGCCTCAATGACATCCTTCAGCGGGGCGATGTGCGCCTCGAACAGCTTTTTCTCACGCTGGTAGTTTGCCTCGGTGAGCTGCACCTTAGCTGCCGCCTGCAGATACCTGGCTTTGAGCTATCCTCACTCCAGGCTGTCGAAGACCAGCAGCTTCTGATCCCGGGTAACCAGCTCCTCTGAAATCCTCACCCTCTGCCAAGGGACAAGCTTTGCTTGAGGAGACGGCTTAGAACTTGTTCCCAATCCAGAAGGAGGTTCGCCAATTGGGTGCAAATGATTTAAAGTCGGTGGGACGGGCGAAGTCAAAATGGAGCTCTAAGGGACCGAAGAAGAAGTTAACCCCAAAGCCCACTGAGCACCTCACATCCTTCAGGCGGTATTTGTCATCGGGGTCAAAGAACTGGAAATCTTCATCGTGGAACCAGGCGGCACCAATATCGGTGAAGAGCACACCTCGAATCCCACGGAGGGCGAACCCGATGGGGAACCTTATCTCATCTACGAGGGGGAAGCGTATCTCCGCATTGGCGAAGAACGCCCGGTTTCCGCTGAATGAATAGTAATCAAAGCCGCGCATGGTGTTGGTCCCGCCGAAGAAATACACATTGGGAGCCTCCCCCGTGCTGTATCCCCCGAACAGGCGGAAGGCGAACAGTGCGCCGCTGGTCAGCCTGATGTAATTTCGGAAATCGATGGTGAAGTCGACAAATCCCATCAGCCCCTCCCCTAAATTGGGGCTATAAGTGACTGATAAGTTGTACCTTCTGCCAGAAAAGGGACCGAAGAACTTAAACAGGGTGGTATCACCTATAAAGGAGAATCCCAGGGGGACAAACTTCCCACTGACAAAGCGGCTCTTTAATCTCTGGAGGTTTTGAAATTGTGGGTCGGAGGTCTTGGCAAGCAGATAGGATGGTGTATCATAGGTGCGGTCAATATAGCCTACCGAGAACTCAGCCCGGTGGAACTTGTCAAGGGGGTAGTTGAAGAACAGGTTGCCCCCGATATGCTCTACGGTGAGGGTTTCCAGAACCAGGTTCCGGACCTCCTGTTGGTAGAGATAGAAGGGGGAGAGGAAGTAGTATTTGAAGTCGAAGACCTCCAGGCGGTAGTTGAGGCGACTCTGCTGGTTTAAGTAAGTGAAGCCGATATTGCGGTAGGTTCTCACGGTGTTGAATATAAGCTGAAAGCGGTGGTCGCCCAGCATATCGGAGAAGGAAACCATAGTGAAGCTGAGGAGGGTTCCATCGGAGCTCACCCCTCCACCCACATTGATGTCTTCAATAAAGAACTTGTAAGCAGCTTGTTTGCTCTTCTTCTCCTCTTCCACGGTGTAGGTGAGAGTGGGCTTCACTTGTGTCACGGGAAGGGCTTCCTCTTCCGTTACGGCTATGGGCTCTATCTTATAAGAGCGGATGGGCTTGTCGAGGTCCATGGTGTAGAGCTTATACATTCCTTTTAAGAAGGAGATGTAAGCTATTTTTTTACCCTCTCGGTCAAGGGAGGTGGGAGAGAAAGCGCCACCCAGCACATCGGTATGCTGGGTTACCTCTAAGCTTTCAAGGTCCAGAGCAAAGATGTTGTAAATACCGGTCTCATCGGAGCTGTAAAGGAGCGTCTTCCCATCAGCAGTAAAGATGGGTTCCTCATCATTGTAATCCCCATAGGTGAGCTGGACCTTGTTCTCTGGCTCATCGATGTTGAACTTGAAGAGCTTATTATAGCCATTGATGCTGCTGAGATAGACCACCAACTTCCCGTCAGGTGACCAGATGGGAGAGTAATCAAAGAAGCTGTCCTGGGTAAGGTTCTCTATGGTTCCATCCTCCACTGAGATGAGGAATATATCCCTGATGCCCTCCTGACTGCCGCTGAACAGTACCTTGCGCCCGTCGGGTGAGATAGAAGGGGAGACAGCCTGGTCGATGTCGAGCTTAAACTGCCGGATTATCCCACCTTTGGTCACATCTACCAAGAAAAGCGAGCGCTTATTTCCTGTCCGACCAAAGAAGGCAATCTGATTCCCGTCTATCGACCAGGATATATCGCGTCCGCCCTGCGGTCCTATGGTGAGCTGCTGACCGATGATGTACTCGTATTCTCCAGAGAAGCCGGGGGTTAGGTTCTTGAAGATGCTCCCATCCTTGATGGAGATAAGGACCAGGTCTATATCATCCTTCTGGATGGTCAGAGCGGCAGCCAGTTCCCCCGAAGGGGAGGTAAGGGGGCTAAAGATGGGATACCGGAAATCGGGTGGGGTGACTGTCTTCCCGTAGTCCATCGGCTCTGCCTTCTCCACTGCAAAGGGGAGATACTTCTTCCGCAGGTGCCTTCTTAATTCGTAATAAAACTCTTCCGGCTTGAGCTTGAAGACCGCTTCAATAGCCCTCTCAATATCGTCCATGTTGACCCCTACTTTCCTCAGCTCCCAGATGAAGGAGCGCACCCCCTCCTCTCCGTATTGGGTGGCGATGAAGTCCCAGATCACCTGCCCGATGACATAGCTGGCCACACCGCTTCTCGGATGGAGATATTTAAGCTCCGGTATCAGGTCGTTGATCACCGCATCCCGTACAATCATCTCGTCCAGATGGGTCAGGTTATCAGCCATATGCTCCGCCAGCCCCTCCATCAGCCAGCCGGGGGGGTTAGACCTCATAGCGTTCAGGAAGTTAGATTGGAAGAAGATGTCGAACTCAAAGATATGGGTCAGCTCATGGGTGATGAGCTTGAGCATCTTCTCCGGAGGGTCATCCAGGGGGACCACCATCCGATTCTGCACCGGCTCGGCAAAAGCCCCCACACCTTCGGGAAGGAAGAGGGGGGTCACATGGGTCTGCTCAAACTCGCCGTGGGTCTTGTAAAAGATGAAGGGTATGCGCTGAGAGATTTTGTGGTTAAACCTCTTGTTGAGATATTGATAGGCATTTTCAGCCCAATTGAGCACATCGTCCAGAAAGGCCTCCTCCTCCGGGTAGTAATAGATGTCGAAATGAGGCGATTGGTAGACGCGCCAATCAAAGGTGTCGTAGTTGACCTTGTTCTTCCCGAATCGCTGTCCGTAGAGGGGAAGGGGGAGGAGGAGTATTAACAGGAAGGCGAGTATCCTTCCCAGCGGTAAGCTAATCATTTTTTTTCTCATTTTTTTATTCATAACCTCCATTATTCCGATAGTATATAGCGGGTCTCCCTCGTCTCGCGGGGGACAAGCACTCCCAGAATGTTGGGCAGGAGGCGGTTCATCAGGCTGAAGAAAACAGGCAGGTCAGCAGATGTACGCTTGAGATAGGGGATAGTCTGGGAGTATTTGTCCCCGTAGACCAGCTCACCGCTGGTGCCATCGGAGAAGTAAAGGTCTAACTTCACCGTAAATTCGGTCTTATCTACCAGACGGGTATAGGTTATTATTCTGCCGGAGACAGGGTGGCGGTATCGCTCCTCCTTCAGCTCTGCCACCGCCTTCGAGCTATAGTTAACCCTTCCCCACATTATCAACTCCGCCTTAGCCTGGGCGGCTAAGTCCTTCCAGAAGTCGTTGTCCTCGGGAAGTTCCTCTATGCGGGCAGAGGGAATCTCTATCAGCTTCTCCTCTATGACCTGGTAAGGGGTGTTTTTTCTCAGCTCGGTGCGGATGTATTTTACGGTCTCAAAATTGAGGTTCAGCTTCTCCTCGCCCTCAGCCAGAAAACCGGCTACCAGGATAGACCTGTATTTGTTGGGCGGGATTCTTCCCTTCATCGGGTGCTGAATGGTGACCATATAATTAGCCCCGCCGCATCCGAGAGCTACCAACCCTAAGATAAGGCAAAGCCATCCCTTTAGCAATCTGGTGGTCATATTTCTCTTCACTGAATTCTCCTGCCGGGGGGTGGCTTCTCGGTTTCTTTCTCCTCTCCTTTCAGTTATAGCCTTATGTGGGCTAGTAGCCTCCTGCGGCGGCGTTACTGAAAAATCTGATAGCAAGTTTGCCCTCGAAGCGGCTCGCAAGGGGCTGTGGAAAGAAGCTCTTTTCCGCTGGAAGATGGCTTTAGAGAAGGAACCCGATAACGCTAAGCTCCACAACAACCTTGCCATAGCCTATGAGAACGAAGGGGAGTATGACTTAGCCCTTAAGGAATACCGCATTGCCCGCC
>CABWKN010000049.1 GCA_902505605.1 Candidatus Guanabacterium sedimentis | reverse complement strand
AGCGGCAATACCGAGAAGCCCGACCAGAACTGGAGCGGCTGGTCACCCGCTTATGCCAATAGCGAGGGAAGCCCCGTAGTTAGCCCCCCGGCGAGGTTTATCCAGTGGAAAGCAGAGCTCACCACCCAGAACCAATCAGTCAGCCCCACCCGAAATACCGCCTTTCCGGTGCCGATGTTGTACATCCCATCCTCCGCCTTCACCACCAGGATATGCTCACCGGCAGGAGGCGAGGGGATGGTAAACTGAAAGGCTTCCTCTTTGGAGTCAAGCACACCATCCCCGGGAAAGACTCTCTTCCATTCCCCGGCATCCAGCGAGTAAGCAACGGACCTCAGAAAGCTGAAAGTGTCCTTCACCAGAAAGCTCACCTCAGTATTATTAACGCTGGGACGGACGGAAAAGTTCGTAATCTGGGGCGGATTGTTATCGATATCGAAGGACTCACTCTGCTGTTGAGTGGATAAGCTCAGCCCTTCGGGGTTGGAAGGAGCATCGCTGACCTCTATGCGCACCACATAGCAGCCCTCGGGCACGAGGAAGGTATCCCAGGTATAGACGGGCTCGGTGAGCTCCTCCTTGAGCACCATCCACCTCTCCTCGTCAGCCCCTCTGAAGTAGAGGCGATAGACCAGGTGGTCCTCATTGTCATCGCTTGCCTGCCAGCTTATGGTGCGGACTCCCTTCTGGTAGGCTTTTCTCCCCAGGTTTTCCTCCTCACCTGCCTGGGCGGTTGGGGCTTTCTTCTGGTAGGCAGATTCAAAGTCCTCCGGCAGGTTGGCTAACAGCTCGTCCTCAAAAGCGCTTGTTTTCTTATAGTAGATACCGGGAGGATGGATGGTTATGCTGATAATCTGGGGCTTGAGATTCTGCTGAAGGTAAGCCAGGGAGAGGCTTTCCAGGGTGGGGCTGACCGCTTGGTCCTGGGTGATGAGCTCGGCTTTCCACTGGATAAACCTCGCCGGGGGGCTAACTACGGGGCTTCCCTCGCTATTGGCATAAGCGGGTGACCAGCCGCTCCAGTTCTGGTCGGGCTTCTCGGTATTGCCACTGCGGGTGTATAAATTAATGTTGGTGCCGGAGGACTTGGTCTCCTTCCACCAGATATTCCCCCACTGGGAAATGGTCACCGTATCATAGGGCTGGGATTCGTAAATTCCCACCAGCGGATAGTTGGGGCTTAATTTGAAGACCTTACTGAGATTGCTGGTGGCTATCCATATCTCTCCCCCTGGGGCGGCAGCCAGGGCGGAGAGCTGCTTTACCTTGAATTTCGCCAGCAGGGTCTCCGCGCCTGAGGTGTCGATAGACAGGAGGTATCCCTTGTCGCCGGTTCCTACTAACAGGTTACCTTTGGCACTCAGGGTCAGGCAGAGGGCGGTGATGGTCTTTGCTTCCCAGATAACTTCTACCTCGCCTTCGGGGCTGATGCGGTAGATGGCGCTCTTAATCTCAGTGGAGGGCGTCGGAGATGGGACGGCGGGGGTTTTCTCGGTTTCCTGTTCCACCATGGAAAGGCGGTTGCTGGCAGATGGTGTCTGCTTTTTCTCCTCGGACGGGGCGGCTTTCCCGGCAATGGCGGCGGCGTAGATGTAACCTTTTTTGTCACAGACCACACTGCGGACCTCCTGCAGGGGTGAATCGTAAAGCACAAAGCCCTTTGCCTGAGGGGAAATGCGGTATATGTGCGCCCCGGGGTCCGAGCCGGCTAACAGGTTACCCTTGTTATCCATAGTCAGAGAGATAATGTGTGTCTGCTGGCTTTCCCAGAAGAGCTCCCCCTTGCCCTGGGTGTCGATTTTGAAAATGCGACCTCTGATGCCGGTGCCGACATAGATGTTCCCCTGCTGGTCCATTGCCAGCGACCAGATGTATTTCTCGCGGGGCTCAAATAAAACGGTGGATTTCCCCTCGCCACTCACCCGGTAGAGCTTCCCATTGGGAGAGGTAGCCACCAGGAGGTTGTCGTTCTTGTCCACCAGCAGGGCGTGAACCTCCAGCTCCTCGGAGTCAAAAAAGAGTCTCCCTGTTCCCTGGCGGTCGATTTGAAAGACCTTGCCCTGGTCTCCACTGCCTACATAGAGGTTCCCCTTGGAGTCTACGGCTGCTGACCAGAGATAGGGCTCCGCAGGAGCGTAGATTTCCTGGGCGGTGGGAGCGAGGGTGATTTTGCCCTCGCTGCTGATAGAGGTGCTCAGGGGCTCCCCCTTGATGAGCTCTTCCTTGGTGGACACCTTCCATATCCGCAAGGTGGGAGCATACAGCAGAGATACCAATCCGGCAAGGATTATCACAGACCATACGAGTCCCTTTTTGCTAATCATCTTACCTCCAGCATTCTATAATTAATGGTTATCATGTTTTCATGCCATCATCACCAGGGGCTGAGGGATTACATGCGGAAGCTTCTCCATTGCTACCGCTTCACTTTCAGGGTCAACCTCTTTTCCCCGGCGATGAAATAATCTGTCTGAATCCTCTCCTCGGAGAGGACGGTATAGCCAATGGGTATCTGGTCCTCGGCGCTCTGGCGCTCTTTCATAACCTGGCTCAGCGAAGGGGGGATAGCGGGGAGAAACTGCCCCTTGACCAGCAGGCTTTCCCGCGGGTGGGTGAACCGGACATAGATAGTATTGTAAGTGCGTGCGTTGCTGAGCAAGCGCACCAGATGGGAGAAGTTTCTGGGGAGGAAGCGCTGCCCGATAGCCTCTCTTTCCTGCTGGCTCATGGTAGCAGCATCCCCAATGAGAATCTCCAGCTCCCCTTCAGGGATTGAGGGAGGAAGCCTCAGAGACAGGCTCTCCACCACCTCTTTTTCCCGATAAGGTTTTAGCGCCACATGAAGGTTTACCCTCCCTCCAGGGGTGAGTTCTTCCTTGTCAAACCAGGCTCGCTCAATGGTAGCCAGGCGACGCTGATTCTGATAGTCGATGGACAGAGCAATCCTGTTGACATCGACCGGCTGAAACTGGTTATCATAGAGGAGATAGAACATAGCAGCCACGGTGCCAGAGAGTCTCTCCGGGGCATCGTTGCCGGAGAAGAAGTTGGTGATATTGATGGGTGGATTCTCTTTTAGTTCAATCTTCGCTCTCAGGCGAAGGGTAGATTCTCCTCCCGCTTTCTCCGGAGCATAGATGGTGTTGAGGAGAGCTATATTGAGGAGCACGGGAGCCAGGGTGCGGTCGGAGATGAGCTCGTAGTGGTAGCTGCGGATTTTGTTGTCGTCGGATTTCATCTCCACCTCCACGGGTATCATCCGTGGTCGCTTGCCCACTATGCCCAGCACGCCGGCGATGCGGTCCTGGACAATAGAGCCTACCAGCTCGGTAGAGGTGGTCAGCATGGTTGAGCCAAGGGAGTCGGGGAGAATGGACAGCACCCGTCCCTTAGTCATAGGAAACTCGATGTTGCCGATTTGCAGCAGATAATGCCCGAAGGCAAGAATATTGTCCTTCTGCCGATAGGTAACCGTGCCCGTGGCGGCAACATTGATATCGCCCCGAATTAGCTGCACGGCGATGATGGCTCCGGGCTCAAAGAGGGAATCCTGCTCGCCTTCCTCACTGCCTCCCCCCTGAACGGCGGTGAAGCCTAACTCTCTTAGCCACGGCTGGAAACTCTTCACTATCTTGGGTGAGAACCCCCCCAGAACCAGCGGCGTCTCAATGGGACGGAGACCCGCCGGAAGGGCAACGGAAGGACGGGAGGCTGAAGATGGGGGAGTGGTGGCGGGCAGAAGCAGTTCCAGCGCAGGAAGCCGGGGGAGACGAGCAAGCCAGGAATGGAGCAAGTCTTGCCGGCTGGTCTGCGAAAGGATGGAGGGGCTGAGCTCCAGCATATATTCTATGGGGGTAATTCCGGCAATAGCCTCCTTGGACATCGCTCCCAGCCGGATGGAGAGCGCACCAGCCAGCTTACCATCGATGTACACCGGAGAGCCGCTCATCCCGGAGATGACCCCGGTATACTTCATACGCTCGTCAGTGAGCCGGGCAAGGATGATGTCCATCTGGGGTCCCAGGGCATTGGGCAATGTGCCGATGATCTCTACCCCAAACTCCTCTACCTTGACCCCTTGAAAGACAACTTTCCCCACTCCCTTCATTCCGGGTTTCACATCTTTGAGTGGGAGAATCGGCTGTTGAGCCTTCAGAAGGGGAACAATTATCAAAAGCAAGACTACTCCCACCATGCAAGGATTAAATCTTTTCAGCATGATTGACCTCTATTAGTGTTGATTATAAGCTATCCGACATCTTTAACGCTCATCCCGTTAAGTTCACATCCGAGAGGGAACCTCAATTCCCATAAGGGCTAAGGCTCGCTTCAACTGGGTGCGGAAGAGGTAAACCAGCAGAATACGGATTCTCTTGCGGTTTACATCCCCCTCCCTTAACACCTGATATTTATGATAGAAGGCGTTGAACTTCTGAGCCAATGTGAAGCAGTATTTAGCTAACACAGAAATCTCCAGGGTTTGAATGGACATATCCACCACCTCGGATAGCTTTGACATGAGGGTGAGGATTTCCCACAGGTCATCCCCCTCGCCGGGCTCGTTCAGCACAGAGAAGTCCACGCCGGGGAGGAACTCACCGATGTCCTTCTCCTGGAAGCCCTCCCTCTCGCTCAGCTTGTTGAGGATGTTGTTGGCTCTGACCACCGCATACTGGATGTAGCAGCCGGTCTCGCCTTCGAAGTTAAGCGCCTCCTTGAAATCAAAGGGTATCACTTTATTTCTGCTATATTTGACCATAAAATAGCGGAGAGCTCCTATGGCTATCTGGCGGGAGAGCTCCTCTACCTCTTGCGGGGTAAACTCCGGGTTGCGGATTGTGACCTCCTCTTTCGCTTTATCGGTCAGCTTATCAATAAGGTCGTCGGCTTTTACGCCCCGTCCCTTTCTCCCCGAGATCTCCACATAGGGCTTCTTCCTCTCTTCGGGAGATAAAGATAGCGCCAGCTCCTGGCAGCAGGAGGGGGTCAGGGCTACCATCTCGTAGGCGAAGTGGGTGGAGTGGCGGAACTCCTTCTCAAAGCCCAGCACACGCAGCCCCTCGTAGACTATCTTCTGGAGGTAGGATTGACGGACATCTATCACATTATAAACCCGCTCCCCCTTTCCGAATGGGGGAGGTTCATCAGTGCCCCCGTTAGAAGTGCTGGTCCACAGCAGTGAGCCATCGGGATACTGGTGGAACTTTCGGTAATGGAAATCCTGTCCCAGCAGCCCGAATTTCCACAGCTGATAGGCGATGTCCTTTCCCACATAGGTTACCGTGCCGTCGGAGCGGACAATAATTTTCTCCGGCTCCTCCAGCTCGGAGACCAGCTCGCTCTCCTCCAGGTTCATCACCCAGCAGCCTTTGTTCTTTCCCTCGGTCTCCAGGTGGATGGCATTGCGGCTTTTGAGCATGTCAAAAGCTCTCTCCCAGAACTTGAGGTGCAGGATGTCCCCCTCCCAGGCTAAGAGGTCATACTGGACATTGATGCGGTGCATGGTAGCCAGGTGGCAGTGGACAATGCGGGTGGCGATATACTGGGCAATCTCGGCGATGGGGTTGTTCCCCGCTTCAATATGTGCCAGCACCTCCTGCCTCTTGCTGAGATTGGCTTCGTCCTGCTGGTAGTACTCGGTTACCCTGGAATAGAGGTCCCAGCAGTGATAGTCGAACTTACCGGGTATTTTCTTTATATCCTCCAGAGTGGCTCCCTCCAGATGCACAAATCCAACCACCACATCCGCCACCTGCACCCCGGTATTATCGATGTAATTCTGCACCTCGACCTTCTCGCCGCTCCAACGCAGCAGCCGCACCAGAGAGTCTCCCAGGCAGGCGTTGCGCAGATGACCGATGTGAGCTGCCTTGTTGGGGTTGATGTTGGTATGTTCCACAATGACCCTGTGCCCTTCCTCGGATGGCGGTTTTCTCTCGGAGGTGATATCCTGGTGGAGGCGCAGGAGAAACTCCCGGCGGTCGAAGAAGCAGTTGATATATCCCCCGCCCGCCACTTCGAGTTTTGCCAGCCCGGGGAGCACCCCTATCCCGGTTACAATTTCTTCGGCTAACTTGCGGGGAGGTTGACGCACCGTTCGAGCCAGGGCAAAGGGGAGGGGAAGGGCTAAGTCACCCAGCCCGGCATGAGGCGGATATTCGGTTATTACCTCCAGTTCTACCCCGTACTTATCCAGGATGAACCGGCGAAATCGCTCCTTTAGCTCCTGTTGAAATTTTACAATCATTGAGAACTATGCCTGTCATAGGCGGTTCTTTTGCTTACGGTTTCTTTTAATGGTTTGAGGCGGCTGGGGTCCTCGTAGAAGGACTTCAGCCCCTCCAGCAGGACATACCTCCCCAGAGGTCTCACCTGGCAGGGAAAGCTATGGAGAAAAGCCTTGTTTTCGCACAGCCCTCCGGAGAAATAGAGAAACTCCGGCTTATTGACCAGGTGGTAACAGTTCCAGGCAATCCCTTTCAGGAATCCCATAAAAGCCCTGGGGTAAGGTACCCCTTCGGCTATCTTATCGAACATCTTGGTCATCCCCAGCACTGCGCAGACCACCGGTATCTTTTCGCTGTCCGGGGGCAGCTCCCGGGGATTGATGTCAAAGTAGTTGATGAGCAGCTCTATCACCTGCCCGGCGAACGCTCCGCATTCGGTATTCCAATCCATACGGATGATTTTACCTCTATCCATGGTGATATACTTCACATCCCGGGCGCCGCAGTCGAGCAAGGTGAAGCTCTCCTCGGGAATCAGCCTCAATCCCCCTTCGGCTAAGGTGATGAGCTCGTTAACCTGCACCTCACCCATGCCCCAGGTGTTATAACCGGTAGCCATGAGGATGCGGAAGTCTCTATTGCGCTGTCGAAACTCCCGGCTGGGAATAACCTCGTAATACCGCTGGTCTATATGATAGATTTTGGTATAAGAGGTTCCGCAGTCTATCAGTATTTTTTCGCTCATGATACATTAAACTTGATAAATGCCTCCACCATGGCTCTGATGGATTTGGTCAGATGGTGGTCCATCTGGACGAAGAGCCCCTGATGCTTCCTGGCTAAATGGAACGCCAGGGCGGAGCGCTGACAGAAGTTCTGGCTGAAGAAGACGGTGGGCACACCCTGGTCGACCTCCAGCTCCAGCTCATGGTTGGCAGGGGTTTTGTTCTCCATACAGCGGGTCCATCCATAGATGTGAGTGTCGGGGGGAAAGAGCTCCAGCAGGGCGAAGTCCGAAGGAGGCACCCCCCAGAAGCCGCACACGGGAGCGGTCTTCTGCAGCTTGATGGAAGCATTAAGCGGCTTACTGACCGTATCCACAATGAGCTCCATCTTCTCCCTCAGAGGGTGCTGGCTCTGGCAGATGGGGTAGCCCCATCCGGTGGAGTTTGTGTTTCTCACCTCCACCAACGGTATGGGGAGAAGCCCCCTCAAAAAGGAGGCGATATAGCGCATGCCATCGCACTTGCCCTCCCCCACATCCGCCAGAACAAGGTGCAGCCTTCCCGCCTGCGCCAGGGTGATGGCGTTGGAGGTGACCCTTTTCAGTATGGAGCAGTAAGTCTTGGGGAGATAGCTGTCCTCCACCGAGACATCCGGCAGGGCATCGTCTAAATCTATAATAGTATCTCCTTTTTTCACATACTTCTGCAGCTCCTCCCAGATGGGAACTCCCACAATCCCTACTGTCCTTCTGTCCTCTTTATTAAACTCTTTTTTCATCAGGCATTTATTATAATCCAAAAATGGCTTTAAATAAACCCCCCATAACGAAGGTAATGATAATTATATAGAGGACATGGGGAATCCAGCTGGCCCAGGTGGACCTGGTATAGTGGCGGGCTAAACCCCAGATGATGGCTCCCACATAGAGCTGAAAAAAGCGATTGATATAAGCTGCAGGAGGGGAATGGTGCAGCCAGCCGAAGTAGATGTCTGACGGGAGATGCCTCAATCCGAATAATAGAGCGGGTATCAGCACCCCTAATGTCCCTCCGTAGGCATCGGTGAAGCCCCGCTGGAGGAATCCCCGGTGCATGGTCTCCTCTCCTGCCGGTATCAGCACCAGCAGATAGATGGCCATAAAAATGAGGTTCCCCCTGCTGTATTGCTGCCCGGTGTCGTAGCTGATAATCTTCCAGGAGAGCGCCTGCCCCACCAGCGCCATAAGCCCCCAGCTGGCTAAAAAGGCGATAGTCCCTCCCAGCAGCACCTGCGAGTTTTTCCACCGCCAGCCCAAATAGCTGACCAGACCCTTTTCCTTGAGGATGTATTTCAGTGCCAGTATAGGTATGATTAGATTGAGGAAAGCAATGGAAGACTCCATCAGCAAGCTGTTGGTGGGGCTTAGCTGATAGTAGATTTTTCCGGTGGACAGAAACACCAGTATGTGGGTGAGGAAGTTAGCTGCCAGCCAGCTTCCCAGAAGGACGCCCACCCTTTTTCCTCGCGTCATTACAGGTTGCCTCCTTTTTTTAAGTTAAGTAGGGGATGGGGTCGGAGACCCCTGCCTCCTGAAAGGCTCTCTTTCTCTGCACACAGCTGAGGCATGTTCCGCAGGCAATGTCGTTTCGCTGGTAGCACGACCAGGTGAGGTGCAGAGGGGCTCCCAGCTCCACCCCCTTGAGCACAATATCCTTTTTGGTTAGATTGATAAGCGGTGTGACCACCTCCAATGTGGTCTCGGGGCGAGTGCCCACCTCAATCAGCCGGTTGAACGCCCGGTAGTATTCGGGGCGGCAGTCGGGGTAGCCCGAGTAGTCCACCGCGTTCACGCCGATGAAGATCTCCAAGGACTCCAGCACCTCCGCCCAGCCCAGTGCCAGCGCGAGAAAGACGGTGTTGCGCGCCGGCACGTAGGTCACGGGAATTCCGTCGGTGGACTGGTCCGGGA
>CABWKN010000048.1 GCA_902505605.1 Candidatus Guanabacterium sedimentis | reverse complement strand
TCCCCCGGCAAGGACGAACATGTTACCTTCAGCCAAGATGGAATAACCATGTATTTCGCCTCCATCAGAGAAGGGAGAATGGGATCAGGGGTGGTCCTCAAATCTTCGCATCCAACCACCAGAGTATCTGCGATATACTGGTTCTGGCAGGGTATCTTCCCGTGCAGTTCCGCTGGATAGCCAAAAAGGAGCTGTTCAGAATTCCCTTTATGGGGTGGCATATGTCCCGCGGAGGTCATATACGCATCGACCGTTCCAGCATGAGCCAATCTGCCCAGAGCGTCCGCGAGGCAGCCGCCCAGATAAGAGGAGGCAAATCGGTGGTCATCTTCCCCGAGGGAACCCGCAGCCCCGATGGTCGTCTCCAGCCCTTCAAGCGGGGAGCTTTCTCCCTGGCTATTTTATCCCAGGTTCCTGTGGTTCCCATTGCCATAAACGGGAGCCACAAGGTGGTAAAGAAGGGGAGCCTGAGGGTTCGTCCGGGGAGGATAAGGGTGATGATCGATAAACCAATCCCCACCGAGGGTTATGCCATTAAAGATAAAGCCATTCTGGCGGAGAAGGTGAGGTCTGTCATCCTCCAGAGCTTGACCGCCGAGGTCTCCGATATGGTTAGGTAGGTCTTTTTTCATTCTAACCGCTCATTGAGATACACGAAAGGAGAAGCTCTTATGGTTAAGAAGGTGGTTAAAACAGATAAGGCACCCTTTCCGGTGGGACCTTATTCTCAGGCGATTATTTACGGGAATCTGGTGTTTTTAGCGGGACAGATTTCCATCGACCCGGCTACTAATACTTTGGTTCAGGGCACCATTGAGGAGGAATCCCGAAGGGTCTTGGACAACATCAAGGCTATCCTTGAGGAAGCGGGTTCGTCCCTGGAAAGGGTCGTGAAGACCACTGTGTTTTTGGCTGATATTGATGATTTTGGCAAGTTCAACGAGGTATATCAGCACTATTTTCCCTCACATCCGCCCGCTCGGAGCTGCTTTCAGGTCGGGAAATTGCCCAAAGGGATGAAGGTGGAGGTGGAGGCCTTCGCTCATTTATAAGCGAAGGTCTGCGATTAACATAAAAAAGAGGCTCTCAAAATGGCGTTAGCAAGAGAGGATGAGCTGTCTTATACATCCTTAGAGTCCCCCATAGGTCACCTCTATGTGGCTCTTACGGTCAAAGGAGTCTGCTTACTCAGTCTCCACTGCGGCGAGAAGAAGTTCCTCCAGCAGCTCAAGGATTCAGGCATAAAAGTCATCAGGCGGGACCACCGCAAGGGGGGATTTGTCGTAAAGGAGCTGGAAAGTTACTTCGCCGGAGAGCTTTGCCACTTTCAGACCCCAATTGACCTGCTCTGGGGCACCCCTTTTGAGCGGCGGGTATGGCATGAGCTGAGCCGCATACCCTACGGAGAGACACGCTCCTACCGCGAAGTAGCCAAGTCGGTGGGAGTGCCTCAAGGTTATCGGGCAGTGGGAAGGGCAGTGGGAAAAAATCCTATAGGGATTATTATCCCCTGCCATCGGGTTATCCTCTCGGATGGTGGGCTGGGGGGCTTTTCCTCCGGAGTGGAGACGAAGAAGTACCTCCTTCAGCTGGAGGGGCACCCCATTTCTCGGTGAGAATGCTGAAATTATGGAGGAACTGAGACCGGAGAACCGCAGTCTGGCAGAGAAAATTGTTAAGGAGCTTTTCCCTATAGAGGAGATGGGGCTGAGGACCAGGGCGCTGGCGGAGAAGCTGAACCAGCTAAATGCGGAGACCATCGCCGAGGTTCTCTGCTACATTTGCCAGAAGTCTTCAAAAGGGGAGAGTAAGTTCAAAGAGCTCCTTTTCAGCTGCTCCGATACGGTGGTTCTGGCAGAGATAATGGGGGAGATAAAGCTCATCTCGGTTCGCCTGATCGCCGGCGATAGGGGCTTCCATGCTGTAGAGCGTCTGCTGAGTAAGCCCTCACCCATCAAGGGTCTCCAGAAACCACAGCCCAGCCAGGATAGGTATTGGCTTGAGGACTACTTTACCGTGGGTGAGCGGATGTCACTGGCAAAGGGGCAAGATAGACAGGCTCTGGAGCGATTGATGAGCGACCCCCAACCATTGGTGATCCGCCAGCTATTGAGGAATCCTCGCCTCACCGAGCACGAGGTAATTCGGATAGCCGCCCGCCGCCCCGCACACCCCAGCGTGCTGGAGGAAATCTATAAGTCCCCCCGATGGATTGAAAGATACGAAGTAAAGGTAGCGCTGGTGCGCAACCCTTATGCACCACCTCGCATAGGGATTGCTCTGGTAAATTTCTTACTGCGGAACGACCTTGTTGAGGTCAAGAACGACGCTCAGCTTCATCCCACGCTGCGGGAAGCTGCCAGTGAGCTATGGGAGGCTAAGAAAGCAAGAAGGGAAGGGGAGAGAGAATAGAGTCTACTTCACAGGGGCATAATACCCCTTTTTAGTGACCGCTTTCAAATCTGCTCGCTTGGTAAGAACGGTTACCTCTCGCCACTGCCCATTCCAGTTTTTGTTGGTTGGTGTATAGCAAATGACATACTGGCTGCGCAGGTCTTCGCCAATGCGGGCATAGACATTCTTCAAGCCCTGGATATCATACAGCAGATAGTACCGCCCCCCGGTCTCCTTAGCCCACTTTCTGAGCACCATCTCGGCAAGGGGCTCTCTCCGCCGCAGCCCGATGCTATAAATGGTGATATCATTTCTTTGAGCCATGTCCAGGACATCGAGGTAGGTATGTGTGCTGGCTGGTCCGCCACCGAAATATTTGGTATCCACCCCGTCGGAAAGAAGCACCACCGCTTTTCGCTCGGGCAGGAGGCGCAATCGCTCCATGGTGGAATAAACGGCATCGTAGAGCGCAGTTCCCCGGTCGGCACGAACCTTATTGATAGCGTCAATAACATCCTGCAGATTGTTGGTGTAATCAACCAGAAAATGGACCCCCTCGTCAAACTCGACCACCATTACCTGGTCTTCCAGTCTCACCGCCGCATTGACGAAGTTGATTGCCGATTCCTGAACCGCCTCTATATCGTTGCTCATGCTCCCACTGCTATCGATGACCAGAGCGATGGTTATCGGCTTATCCCGGCGGCTGAAGTTGTAAATCTTCTGCGGCTTCCCGTCCTCTAAAACGGTGAAATCTTCAGGACCCAGGTCGGGGATGTAGCGGTTGTTTTTGTCGGTAACCGATACATTGAGGGACACCAGGTGAACCACAGTGGAGAAGTCGGCTTCCGATGAGAGGAGTGAAGGAGGCGGGGGAGATAAAGGCTCTTCGCGGGGAAGCAAGCTTACCATCCTCCACAGGGGGTTATACATATTTATTCCCCGGCTGGGCACCCATTCCATAGATTTGAGCTCCTTGCCGGGGTCGCTGTCCTGCACGGAAAGGTTTATATTTAATGCTCTGGGTGGATATGGTGGTTGATGGAGAAGCTGCCCCCAGGGGAGGGCGCATTCATAGAGAGCTCCCATTCCGCTTTTCTTGGGGAGAACTTTAAGGTTTATCCCCTGACACTCCGCCTTGTAGTATCCTCGCCCATAATTGAGGAGCTTCTTCACCGCGGGACCATTTTGGGTGGCGGCAAATATCAAAGTCAGCTCTCTGCACCCTTTCATCACAGTTTCCTGTTCCGATAAGGAAGGGAGGTATTTAAACCAGAGGGAGTCCCCCTCCCACAGGCGGCTGCCATTTGCCTGAGGTTGGAAATGGTCGTCCATCACATCGCAGGCTATATAGAGAAAACGCTCATCCCAGGCGAGCCAGACCTTGGCGGAGAGGTCGATTGCCCCATCCCAGTCGCCTCCCACCAGATTTCCTGTCGAGCTGAGCTCTATCGCCGGCTGCCCATACCACTCGACAAGGTTCCCATCTATTTTTACCGATTGAGGAATGGGGAAACAAGAATAAGAGGTCTCTTCATCACGGAATTGCAAAGCCAGGAGCACAAATCCACACAGCAAAAGGGGCAGCAGAATAAGAAATGTGAGACTCCTTGGTCGAAGGATTCCAGCCATCATCCCCCTCTTAAAAGAATTAGAGACCCTTTGAAATCCCTTTTTATACCCTTACACTATTTTAAATGTTATCCTAAACCTTGCCATTAATCAATAGCAATTTGAGTCAACTAAGAGAGAACTATAGACCCACCACCATAATTTAATTGAATATACCTTCTCCTCCTGTTATAATGAGCTTCAAAAGGCTTGGTTATGGTGGATTTATCTGTTGAGGAAGCCAACCTTTTATGGCAAAAATAACTTAATTTAAGGAAGTTGGTATTTAACAAAGTTATATGAAAGGAGGCACTATTATGGCTCATGCTCAGCAATTCGAACGAATCAAATCCCGGATAGACTCTTACCGGGAGGAGATGATTGACCTGCAGAGGGAGCTTACCGCCATTCCCGCCCTCAGCCCTTCAAATGGAGGAGAGGGTGAGTGGAAAAAGGCAAAGTTTGTTAAGTCTTACCTCGATGTCCTCGGCTTTGATGAGTATATGGAGTTCAACTCCCCGGACCCCCAGGTGCCCGAGGGGAGCCGACCTAATCTCATAGTAAAGTTCCACGGCGAAAAGCACGATCGGACCGTGTGGATAATGTCGCACCTTGATATAGTCCCCCCGGGGGATATGAAGTTGTGGCAGTCCGACCCTTATAAGATAAAAGTGGAGGGCGGCAAAATCTACGGCAGAGGTGTGGAGGATAACCAGCAGGGGCTGGTGGCCTCCCTTCTGGCGGTTAAGGCGCTCAAGGATGAGAAGATAACCCCCTCCCATGATGTGGGTCTGGTCTTCGTCGCCGACGAAGAGACCGGCAGCAAGCACGGCATCATCTATGTGCTGGAGAACTCCGACATTTTCAAGAAGGACGATTTAATTATCGTTCCCGATGCCGGTAACCCCGAAGGAACCATGATTGAGGTTGCCGAGAAGACCATACTCTGGCTGAAGATAACCACCCTGGGAAAGCAGTGCCATGGGAGCACCCCGGAGAAGGGAATCAACAGCTTCAAAGCTGCCTCCCATCTGGTGGTTAAGCTCAATCAGCTCTATCAACTCTACCCCGCTTCCGACCCTCTTTTCGACCCACCTATAAGCACCTTTGAGCCGACGAAAAAAGAAGCCAACATCCCCAACATCAACACCATCCCCGGAGAGGACATCTTCTATATCGATTGCCGGATACTGCCCCAGTATCGAATGAATGAGGTGATGGAGAGAATCAAAAAAATAGCCAAGGAAGTAGAGCGGGAGTTTGGAGTGAAAATTTCCTTTGAAATAGCCCAGGGGGAGCAGGCTGCTCCGGCTACTCCTCCCGATGCCCCGGTGGTTAAAGCTCTGGAGAGGGCTATTGCCGATGTGTACCAGGTAAAAGCCAAGCCGATGGGCATCGGCGGTGGAACGGTGGCGGCTTACTTTAGGCGAGAGGGCTTTAACACTGCAGTATGGGCTAAGCTCGATGAGTTAGCCCACCAGCCCAATGAGTACTGCATTATAGGAAACCTACTCGGCGACGCCAAGGTCTTCGCTCATATCCTTACCCAACCATAAGAGAGAGGTGGAAGAGAGGCGATTCTTCAGTACCATCAAGCAGAGTGAGAATACCAACTGATTAATGCTGTATCCATAAAGATTTTGGTAAGGGAGAAGCCTTATATTCATTTATAATGCGCAGAGGGTAAGGCTTTTATCTTTACCTTTAAATCAGCAGGGGAGGGAAAATTCTTGGGTTCCAGTTCCATCAGGCTCCGCACCATCGGCTCCCTACCAGAAGGGGTGGAAGAGGATATTACACAAAGTGCGGAGGAAAGCTATGGGGTTATAGGCGATCCTGAACCCTGGGTGGAGGTCAGGGTAATTGATACCCTGGCAAATCTTAAAAGCTTATGGGATGCCGATAAGCAGCGGGCAGGGGTGACAGACTCTGCCGAGGAGGGTTTCCTCTCCTTCTACGATGCCTGGGAGGATTTCCCGCGAATCACCCTTTGCTGGCAGAGGCTTGCCCCACTGGATCAGTTGCTCAGAGAGGGGGTTCTGCGGCACGAAGCCGCCCATTCTCGCCTCCACAACCGGCGGGAGTATTATAAATTCAGCCTGCCAGACGAAGTAGTCACTGCGGCCGGACAGCGAGGTTTCACCAGAGACATATTCAGCGTCATGCTTTACCTGGTTTCCATTGCGGTGAAGGATATGGAGGCCACCGCGCTTTTGGTCCGCCACGGCTTCCTCAATTGCCAGGAGGCGTTATCCCTCTATCAGCTCCAGGTTGAGGAAGAGGAGATTGCCTGGAAGCTGATAAGAGAGCAGCCAGCAGGGAGGATGCTTTATTTTGCCGCCCAGCTCAAACCCATTCTTTTTGCCCTCCCTCTAATAAACCGCCTTCCCGCACCCGACAGGCTGAGGAATCAATTGCAGGCGTTGACAAATCATCTCCCCTCTGCCTATCGCCAAAAGCTCTTTGAGCTGGCTCAGAAGATAGAGAGTCAGCTTCATCAGTCCACCCACCAGAAAGTTTCCCAGACCTTCCATTTCCTCCTGAGCACCTTTTGATGTTTTCACCCCCCTCAACTGCTGAATAGAACCATCGTAAAGACTTCAATTTCTCTTTATGTAATCCTTTAATTGTAAAGAGATTTATGTTACTATAGAGATACAATTTAACTCCGTGCAAGAGGGTATAAGCAGCATGCCGAAAAAAGCGATGCTCCACATTCTGGAGGAGATTTCCCACGTCATCTGCACCCCCTTGAGCTGCGAGGAGATTCTTCAACTCACCGTGGAGAAGTTAGCTACCTTTATTAATGTCTCTCGCTGCTCCATCGTCTCTATCCCTGAAGGTTGTGCTCAGGCGGAGGTGGTGGCTACTTTTGAGGACCGTAATCTGAAGGGTCTTACCATCGACCTGGCTAAATACCCCGAGATAAAGAAAGCAATAGAGACCAGAGGTGTGGTGATGGTGGAGGATGTGTCTGGCGAGCCCCTGCTTAAAGAAGTCCAGGAAGAGCTGCACTCCCTCGGAATCCGCTCGCTTTTTGTTGCCCCTATAATGGATAAGGACAGGCTGTTTGGCACCCTTTTTCTGCGGATTTGCAAAAAGGAGGGACATCTCACCCCCCAGGAAGCCTCCCTCTGCCGAATAGTCTCCAACCTCATTTCCAAGGTCTTCTCCGATAAGCACTATATGGAGGAGCTGATGGAGACCAACCAAGAGCTTAATCGCCTCAGTCAGCTCAAGACCGAATACCTCTCCAATGTCTCCCATGAGCTGCGCACTCCGCTGTCGTCCATAAAGGGGTTTGCTGAGACTTCCCTCCGACTGAAGCTCCCTCCTGAGAAGCAGAGGGAGTGCGTGGAAATTATCCTCAAGGAGAGCGAGCGGATGGAGCGGATGGTCAACCAGGTGCTCGATATCTCCCGCATAAGCCGGGGTAAGCTGGCAGAGGAGCTGGTGAAAAAGGAGCTGGACCTCACTTCCGAACTGGAAGCGGTGGTCAAGCTCTTCAGAAAATCTGCCAATAAAAAGAGCATTACTATGCACAAGAGGTTTGGTAAGGAATCCCTCCCCTTGAGGGCAGACCAGGACCGCATACGGCAGGTAATTGGCAACCTTCTCTCCAACGCCATTAAGTTCTCCCATCAGGGGGGAATCGTCTATATCACCGCCGGTAAGAAGAACCGGCAGGTCTCCTTCAGCATTGTTGACGAGGGGATTGGCATTCCGCCGAGCGACCTCCCTTACATCTTTGAAAAGTTTTACACTGTTGAGCGAGGGCGAGCTCGCAGATTCCCGGGAACCGGGGTGGGGCTCTTTTTAGTCAAGGAGATAGTGGAGCTCCATAGGGGAAAGATAGAGGTGCAAAGCTCTCCGGGTAAGGGGAGCACTTTCACGGTAACCCTCCCCGCCGGGCGCGCAGCTGAAGGAGGGCAGTAACCAGATGCCCCTTCCCAAAATCCTTATCGTGGACGATGAGAGCTACATCCTGAAACTGCTGGAGTTCAACTTCCAGGAGGAAGGCTTTATGCCCTTGTGCGCCCCTGATGGTCCCCAGGCCATAAAGATTGCTCAACGGGAGACCCCCTCGCTTATCCTGCTCGACATCGCCATGCCAGAGATGGATGGCTTTCAGGTTCTCAAAGAGCTCAAAGATGATGCTCGCACCAGAAATATCCCGGTGGTGATGCTCACGGTGAGGGTGTACGAGGAGGACGAGCGGGAAAGCTACTCCCTGGGGGCGGTGGAATACATCACCAAACCCTTCAGCCCCCTGCAGGTTGTTCAGCGGGTAAAGGAAATTCTCAGAATAAGCTAAAGGTGAAGGAGAAAAATGGAGCTTAAAGAGAGAATACTGATCGTCGATGACAACCGGGAGAGCCTGAGAAAGATGTATCGCCTCTTAGCCGACAACAAATACGATGTCCTCTGCCTCCCCACCATAAAGGACGCCCGGCAGCTCCTTGAAAAGGAGCCCTGCGACCTCATCATCCTCAAGGAAGAACTCCCCGATGGCTCGGGGCTGGAGCTGCTCCGCCATGTCAAGAAGGAGGAGTGGCAGACGGAGGTTATTCTGATAAACCACCGCGGCACCACCAGCTCGGCGGTGAGAGCTATCAAAGAAGGTGCCTTCGACTACCTCATCCCTCCCCTCCCTAAAGAAAAGATTCTCCTGGCGGCAAAAAGCGCGCTGGAGCACCGCCAACTCCTTGCAGAGAGGGATTACTTCCACACCCAGCTCCTCAGGCAATACAGCTACGATAACATTGTTGGCAAAAGCCCGCCCATGCAGAAGGTTTTTGAGCTGATAGAGAAGGTCTCCCACACCAACACCACCGTGCTCATCGTTGGCGAGAGCGGCACCGGCAAGGAGCTGGTCGCCAGAGCCATCCACTATCACAGCCTGAGAAGGGATAAGAGATTTCTGACCATAAACTGCAGCGCCATCCCGGAGGAGCTCCTGGAGAGCGAGCTGTTCGGCTATGAGAAGGGAGCGTTTACCGACGCCATAAGACCCAAGAAAGGACTCCTGCTGGAAGCTAATCAGGGGACCGTGTTTTTCGACGAGATTGGGGAGCTGCCCCCCAACCTGCAGGTCAAGCTTTTGCGAGTACTCCAGGAGAAGGAGTTAAAGCCCCTGGGCAGCGCGCGAAACTTGAAGGTCGACCTGCGGGTCATCTCCGCTACCAATAAGGACCTGGAGGAGGAGGTCAAAGAGGGACGCTTTCGCGAGGACCTCTACTATCGCATCAATGTCCTCACCATCCACCTCCCCCCGCTTCGCCAGCGCCCGGAGGATATCCCCCTGCTGGCTGATTTCTTCCTCCGCCACTACTCCCGTGAGACCGGAAAGAGGATCAAGACCATCTCTCCCGAGCTGACGCAGTTCCTTCTCAATTACCACTGGCCCGGCAATGTCAGGGAGCTGGAGAATATGATAGAGAAGGGAGTCATCTTAGCCGAGGGGGAGACCTTGCGGCTAAAAGACCTCAGCCATCAGATAGGCGGAGAAGGATTCTCCTTCGACCATCTGGACGAAACCCTCTTCTTGCGTCCATATAACGAGGCTCGCAAGCTAACCCTCGATAACTTCTCCTCAGAATACATCAAGCGGGCGCTCATCCGCTACAAAGGGAATGTCACCCGCGCCGCCCTGGCCATGGGCATAAAACGCCAGAGCCTCCATCACATAATGAAAAGACTCCGCATTAAAGCCTCCGATTATAAATAATCCCCTCCCATTTGAGAATAATAGAACCTAAGACCCTGCATTTAAAAGTATTTAACAAAATATAAAAAAGTTTCTCGATAAAAATCGTTAATTTAACAATTATTTCCTTGACATTCTATGGATTGGTGTGCTAAGTTCGCTAAGTATATATAAAAGGAGGATTAAAAGGCAAGATTATTAAAGGGTAATTAAAAATATTTTTTCCATGTCATCTACCAGATATACTTTAATCCTTTCTCAATATAAAGGAGGTGTAAAAATGAAGAAGTTTAATTATTTACCTGTTTCTCTCTTTTTAGTCTTTATTTTATTCTTCTCGGTTGTGCTGTTTGGTCAGCGGGTGATTGACTTGGATAAGGTATGGGGGGATATGCGGGTGCAAGGGAAGGATGATATTGATAGTTTAGGCTGTGCAGTTGCCCATGGGGATATAAACGGTGATGGCTATATGGATATCATCATAAGTGCCCGTTACGCTGACTCCGGTGGACGAAGTTTTGCTGGGGAGGTTTATGTTATCTTTGGCTCCAGCAGCCTACCTTCAACTATTGACCTTAGCACCCAATCAGCCGACATCACCGTCTGTGGCGCTGTTGCTAGTGGTTATTTTGGCTATGCGGTAGCCAGTGGGGATGTGAGCGGTGATGGATATGACGACATGATAATCAGCACCCCTTATGGCTCCCCAGGTGAACCAGCACGCACTAATGCTGGGCTGACCTACATTATCTTTGGCTCCAGCAACCCATCTTCAACTATTGACCTGAGCACCCAATCAGCCGACATCACCATCAGCGGCGATGTTGCTCAAGATTGGTCTGGTCGTGCGGTAGCCAGTGGAGATGTTAATGGTGATGGAAACGATGATATTATTATAGGTGCCCCTTGGGCTGACCCCGATGGTGGAGACCAGGCGGGGAAGACCTATGTTATCTTTGGCTCCAGCAACCCACCTTCAACTATTGACCTGAGCACCCAACCAGCCGACATCACCGTCAGCGGGGCTGGTGCTGATGATTATTCTGGCTGGGCCGTGGCCACCGTGGATGTGAACGGTAATGGATATGATGACATCATCATCGGTGCTTATGGGGTTGACCTTGATGATCCTGTGCGCAATGAGGTGGGGAAGACCTATGTCATTTTTGGCTCCAGCACCCCACCTTCAACTATTGACCTGAGCACCCAATCAGCCAACATTACCGTCTGCGGGGATGATGCGGGTGATCAGTCTGGCTATACCGTAGCCAGCGGAAATGTAAATGGTGATGCATACGAAGATGTTATCATCGGTGCTGCTTGGGCTGACCGCATAGGTGGAAGCCAGGCGGGTGAGACGTATGTCATCTTTGGCTCCAGCATCCCACCTTCAACTATTGACCTGAGCACCTCATCAGCCGACATCACCGTATGCGGGGCTGCTTTGGGCGATTATTCTGGCAGAGCATTGGCCAGTGGAGATGTGGACGGCGATGGATATGACGACCTGATAATCGGTGCATACTTAGCTGACCCCTATGGGCGCAGCGAGGGCGGGGAGAGCTATGTCATCTTTGGCTCAAGCACCCTACCTTCAACTATTGACCTGAACACTCAATCAGCCGACATCACCGTTTGTGGGGGCGCTACTTACGATTTTTGTGGCTGTGCGGTGGCCAGTGGAGATATTAATGGTGACGGATACTATGATGTTATTATCGGTAGTGATGGGGCTGACCCCGGTGGGCGCAACGGGGCCGGGGAAACCATTTTGATAGCAGGCGGTGGTGCTTTTATCACCGCTCACGGGCTGGGTGGGAAAAGCTGGATAAAGCAGTTCAACCTCCTTACAAGAGACTTGCGCAGCTTCAAAGCCTTCGGAGCAGTGAACAGCCAGGGTGAGGTTCATCTGGCGGTGGCTGATACGGATGCTGACGGCCTGGATGAGATTGCCGCCGGTCAGGGTGAAGGCGCAAAGTCATGGGTCAAGTTATTTGAGGTAAACGGCTCCCTTATCGGCACCTTTAAAGCCTTTGGAGCAGCCAATACTAACGGTGAGCTCCATCTGGCCATAGGCAACTTTGATGCCGATACCTCCGATAACGAGATAGCCATAGCTCAGGGTGAAGGCGGTCAGTCGTGGGTCAAGCTCTTCGAAGCCGATGGCACCATAATAACAGCCTTCAAAGCCTTTGGTGTTGCCAATGCCCAGGGTGAGGTGCATGTGGCGGCAGGTGACCTGGAGAACGCCGATGGTATTGACGAGATAGTAGCCGGTATGGGAGAGGGCGGAAGCTCTCGGGTGAAGATATTCAGCTATGACGGAACCGTCATCCGCTCCTTCGGGGCATTTAATGCGGCTGATAACCCCGGCGGTGAGGTGCGTCTGGCGGTGGGCAACTTTGATGCTGACGCTGACCTGGAGATAGCCGCCGCCACTGGTTACAACGGAGGAAACAAGGTTCGGCTATTTGAAAAGGACGGCACCTTAATCAAGGAATTTATAGCCTTTGGGTTTGCTGGCAACACCAATGGTGATGTGCAGATAGCTGCGGCTGATATAGTTAACGACGGCATTGATGAGATAATCTGCGGTCACGGTGAGGGAGGCGTCTCCCAGGTCAAGGTGTTCAAGGCTGATGGGAGCATGGTCAATAGCTTCAAAGCCTTTGGTGCGGTAAACGCTCAAGGCGAAGTCCACTTAGGCAAGAGCAACTACTGATGGGCGTATTTTTGGTATAAGAAGTGGTAATTAGGAGGATATAGCGCCAGAGCCTCCACCAAATAATGAAAAGGCTCCGCATCAAAGATTCCGATTATAAATAATCCCTCCCATCTCTAAAAGGGTAGACCTAAAGTGCCGTAGTTTGTCACTGCCTCTATTCCTTTATTTTTAATGAGATACACTTAATTTAAGACTTATATGAAATGATAATATGACATTATTGTGGATTTCCCCTCCCGTTATCTGGGAAGTCCTCTGATAAATTATTGATATTCAAGGAGATATTTATGCGACAATTAATGGCACTTCGGACGCGTCTGGTATGGTATTTGCTTAATATATTAACTGTATATTTATGAAGGAGATTAGCTTATATAGATAGGATTTTCCCCCGGGGTAAGAGGGGAGGAGAGGGGAAGCTTTGGTGGTGACGATTTTT
>CABWKN010000047.1 GCA_902505605.1 Candidatus Guanabacterium sedimentis | reverse complement strand
GAAATGTTCTTTTATGGCTTCAACACTAGGGACTTAAAGTCCATCGTAGGTTGTACCTACGTGCCGGTTCGAGTCCGATCCCCGGCACAACTTTTTCCCTGTAGACAGCCTTTTTCATCAGAAACCGAAAAAGCAGCGAATGGTCAGTTGTCTATAGAATTTTAAAAGGGAGAAGGGGCGAGTATCCAAGCAGATTTTCAATTCAACCATAAAAAAAAGAAAGCGGAATCAAATAACTCCGCCCTCAGACGAGTTTCAAGTCTATTTCACAAGAGACATAAACATACTTACAATACCAGGGAAACCAGGGCTATAGGGGATTTGGGTTCCACTAAATCTTATCTTCTACTTTATGAATTACTTATTTCCACTTAATTCTGTAAACCAATAATTTTTTAAAAATTCTTGACATTTTAACAGATCAGTAGAGACGATTCATTTTAGTGTAATTAAGAGTCGTTATTAATAATAAACGTCACGAGAATGACGTTATCAAGTTTTTACTGATGTTTTTTGTTGACATCAGCCATCGGGCGTATAAAATATCTCATGAGATGGCAGAACTACTGAGTAAAAAAGAAGTTATGTCTGAATATGGCCTTGGCAGACATCTATTGGATAAAGCCATGAGAGAGAGGCAGATTTCTTATATCAAGCTCGAAAGGCGGGTTCTTTTCAAAAGAGAACATATCGAGGCGTTTTTATTGAGAAACACTGTCGAGGCTATCCCACTCTCAGGGAAACAATTGGAATAATTGAAGAAGTACGAAAAACGTGCAAAAAATTAAGGACGGCATCGATTGATACCGTCCCTACGAGTCTCAAGCCGTCTCTGGTACTAACGATTCAAGATGAGGGTTTTCAGCGAGTCTCACAACAAGGTCTAAAATTTTTCTAACCTTCGACAGTAGGGTAAGCTGACTACGATTGACTGGCCAGCCCTCCGGCAATCTCCCCTCCGTCAATCACAAAATACTGACCGGTGATGAACTTCGCCTCATCGGAAGCAAGAAAAGCAAACAGAGCAGCTACTTCTTCGGGTGTGCCCAATCTACCAAGGGGCACCTTGCTCTCGCAGGCACGCAGCATTTCAGGAGTGTATTCCGCCCGCTGCATCTGTGTCAAGATATAACCGGGGCATATGGCGTTCACCCGCACCTTAGGGGCTAATTCCAGCGCCATTGAGCGCGTCAACTCAATAACCCCGGCTTTCGAGGCATTGTAAGCGGCATAGTTAGGGTAGCCCATCAAGCCGTTGGTGGAGCCCATATTGATAATGACTCCTCCTTCCTCTTCAAGCATCCGCCGCGCTGCCTGCTGGGCGACATAGAACACTCCATTGAGGTTGACATCAATTACCTCAAGCCACTGCCGTGGGGTAACATCCAACATAGGCTGTCGAATACTGATGCCGGCATTGTTGATAAGGACATCCAACCCATTCATTAAATCATCCAGTTCATCAAAAGCTCGAGCGACTGCACGAGCATCAGAGACATCAGCAACTATAGTACCTGTCAAATCCGGCATCTCCTGTGCAACGCGGCGGCAGCCTGCATCATCCCGGTCCAGCACAACCCCGCGAGCGCCTTCCTCCAAAAAGCGGGCTGCTGTGGCCTGGCCGATGCCTCTTGCGCCTCCGGTAATGAGAACTCGTTTATCTTTCAAACCACGCATTAATTCCTCCTTAACCCGCTATTCCCCCACCATCAACCACCAGAGATGCCCCGGTTACAAATGAAGAGGCATCACTGGCCAGATAGAGAGCAGCTTGAGCGACTTCTTCTGGCTTTCCTATGCGCTTTAACGGACGCTGCGACGCCATTTTCAGAAAGCGCTCCATCGGCTCGCCAAGCTGCTCCGCTTCCTTGCGGATGAGATTTGTGTCTATATCGCCAGGGCAGATGCAGTTGACCCGGATATTCTGCTCGCCGTGGTCGAGAGCCATAGCCTTGGTCAATAGTACCACCGCACCTTTAGAGGCACAGTACGCAACCGCCTTGTGCCCACCCACCAGACCCCAGCCCGAGGCTATATTGATAATAACACCGCCGCCTGCCCTGACCATATAGGGGATGGCATACTTGGATAGCAGGAAGATTGATTTCACATTGACCGCCATTACTCGGTCCCATTCTTCCTCACTGGTTTCTATCACCGAAGCCCGTCGGATGATGCCTGCGTTGTTAACTAAGATATCAAGACCGCCGAATTCACTGACAGTTTTCTTCACCGCATGCTCACAGTCTCCCGCCTTGCTCACATCGCCATGCACAAATATGCCCTTCCCTCCACCTTTGCCAATCGATTTAATCACAGCCTGTCCGCCAGCCTGATCGAGGTCAACCACGCACACCGCTGCCCCTTCACGCGCGAAGAGTAACGCCGTAGCCTTCCCAATGCCCGATGAGCCACCTGTGATCAGGGCGATTTTCCCGCGCAGAACGCCCTTAGTTTTTTGGGATTCATAGTTCGACATCGTTCAAAGCCTGCCTCACTGCATTAAGGGTATAGGCCACATCATCGTGAGTATGAGCCAGGGTGGCTACGGAATGGAGTGCTGCGGAAGGAGTCATATATACCCCATACTTGAAAAGCGCCAGCGCAAATTGCTGATATTTTCGTCTATCCACACAGGCACAAAAATCACGGTAATCCCGGATGGCGTCTTTCTCGGTGAACATGATTTGCAGCATCGGTCCCACACTCTGGACGATGGCTTTGACACCTTTTTCTTCAAATATTTCTTTTAGTCCAGCGCAGAGCTTCTCCCCGATATCCCATATATGACTGAAAGCCGCTCCATTGTCCCGAAGGAACTCTTGCAAATTAGCCCGCACCGCATACAACCCGATGCGAGATGCGTTCTGCGTCCCATAGTGCAGAACTCCTCCCCAGGCGAGAGCCTCCATAATGTCTGCACGACCGACAAATGCTGCCACCGGGAACCCAGCTCCTAACGCTTTGCCAAAGATGGAGATATCGGGTTTGATGCCGTAGTACTTTTGGCATCCCCCCGGAGCGATGCGACAGCCGGTAACAGTTTCGTCAAGAATGAGCAGGATATTATTATCCTGCGTAAGACTGCGTAATCCCTGCAGGTAATCGGACTCTGGAGGAATAACTCCTATGTTGGCCATAATTCCCTCGGTGATAACAGCGGCAATCTGCCCTCTGTAGGTATCAATAGCCCGCTTGATAGCTCGCAGGTCATTCCAGGGCACCACGATAGTGTCATCCAGCGCATACCGGTTCAGCCCGGAGCTCTCGGGAATTTTAATAGGGTCGTTGCGGTGACCCAGAGAAACGAAATAATGCGGGTGAGCGCTGGCTAAAAAATCGTCATACCAGCCGTGGTAATGCCCCTCGAATTTGATGAATTTAGGCTTACCGGTATAGCCTCTTGCCAGCCGAATAGCTGCCATTGCAGCCTCCGTGCCTGTGTTGGCAAAGCGCACCCTCTCGGCGCTGGGCACCATCTGCTGGAGCATCTCAGCCACCTCAACCTCTATCTCCGTTGCCGCGGCAAACAGCGTTCCGGCAGTAACGGCTTCGTTGACTGCTTCGACGATGCGCGGGTGAGCATGACCCAGCGGCAGCGCACCATAGGCCATCATCCAGTCGATGTACCGATTGCCATCTACATCGATTATGCTGGAGCCCTCGCCGCGCTCGATAAACAGAGGGTACTCACCATAATTGGCAGGACCTCGCGATGGAGAGCTTCCACCTTCAATCATCACAGCCAGGGCTCGTTGGTAAAGCTCTCTGGATTTATCAGTTGAATAAGGCATAATGATTACCTCCACAAAATTAAAAAATTACCCCATGACTCTTGGCGTATTCTTTGAAGCGGGCGATCAATTCTTTGGCTCTTTCTTCAGAATCTCCGGGCCAAAGCCGTGTACACTCGTACCCAAGAGCGGTCTTGAGCACCTCTGAAGCTTCAGGACAAAATACCACTGTCCCATCCGCTTCAATGCGCTCAATTCCGTCAAAGCGATGAGAACGCTCGTTGATGGCTATAGCCTCTTCTAAAGTGAGCCCTTCTATAGATGCGAGTTTTAGGCTTCTGTTGCCGACAATGACCGGATAGCCGCCTGGCAGACCCTCGGGTGCGGGAGTATGTAGGAGCACTTCCTCATCCGAGAGGAAAGCTCGGATTAACCGAATGGTTGAGCCAGCGGTGAGGAAATGTATAGCTGTACCGGGGGGGATAGCATAGGGAGCAAACAGCAGTTCACTACCACCCACAGCTTCTGTCACATCCATTCCTTTATGCTTTATGCGCAAAAAATAGGGGGGGACTTCATCTGTGGGCTCGCCGTAAACTAATGACTCAAGCGCATGATGAGCCACCAGCAGCACGCGCACTTCCTCAAGGGGTACATACAACCTCTCGGCAGCAAGCAGGCGCACTTTGGGCACGATTTCATCAAGATTGCCCACCCCGCAGGTCGGCGCTAAGCGGAGGCGGTCAAGGACACAGTTCACCACATCGGGAAAAGGTGCTGTTAGCGTTATACCCTTATAATTTAACTCATATAAAGCTTCCATCAGCTTCATGGTCAATGTCAGATGAACAGGCAGCCACACGCCAAATCCCGCGCTCTTAATTAAAGCAGCCTGTTCAGGTGGCAAAAGATCAGGAAGCCACCATGTCTGCATACTTGCCGTGCTCAGGATTATATCAGGTTTTTCTTTGCGCACGGTCTCAATGACAGCTGCTTTGTTGTTGATATCAAGAGGAATAAAGCATATTAAAGGATTATAACCATGGGCAACGGCGCTTACTCGTGCCAGGTTACAGAGAGCAGTACCTCGTTCCTCGTTCAGGTCACAAGCGACAATTTGTCCAATACAATCCTCCCGCGCCAGAAATTCCAATATAACGCTCCCTAATCCCCCAACACCAATGAGCAAAATGGTAGGTTTCATGTTGTCCTCCTGGAAATCTTATTATATATTTATGATATAGGGCTGTCAATTCACACCAAGCACCTGACCGTCACATCTGCTCATTAACTTCAAATTTTTATTTTTCATAATTCGTTGACTAAAAACACTCAGACTTTTACCCTTGCAAAAATGAGGTTTGAGTGTATAATAAAAGTAATCTTAATTTTAAATTATCACACAAAATGATTTATAAAACATCCAGCTTAAACACTACGGAGGGTTAACTAAAACGCCTGTCCGGTAATCAGAAGTCTGCAGCAACCCGAAACGCAATGATGGAATATAGAATGAGAAGGCAATATAGTATGAATACACATAATGTTTTGTTAGTCAAGGTATTGAGAGGCATTATCGGTGCCTTGTTCCTGACACTGCTGATGGTGAGCCTCTTATCAGGAATTTCCAGCAAGTATGGTTATGCCCAGGAACCTGCGCAGAGGGTGCTCTACAGCGAGGACTTCAACGACCGCCAGGCCCAGTGGTGGGAACTGGGCTGGGATTCGGAGAGGCAACTGGGCTGGAGGATATCGGCAGAGCGCGCCCGGGTAACCGCGGTAAACTATGTGCTATTCGGCACCGGACATTACTGGGCTCGCTATACTCGGGGCGACTGGCAGGATGCTCGAGTCCGCTTTCGGCTATCGCTTGAGGAAGAAGGTTCGGTCATTCACCTCAACTACCGGCTCAGTGAGAGGGGCAGGTACTACATCGGCTTTTATGGTGGTGGGCTGTATCTGTCAAAGGAGTCCCCCTGGGGAACTTTCCGTGAAAGACTCGCCAGTTCCCCTGTGCCTCACAGCTACCGTACCTGGCACATTGTTGAAATTGTCGGAGCGGGACCGCGTATTCAGGTCATAGTAGACGGCAGGCCGGAACTTGACTACACCGACCCGGAACCGCTGCTCAGCGGCACCATTGCTTTTGAAACTTTGGAGGGTGCGCTTGCCCAGGTGGACGACATCATCGTCCTCGGCTCACCTCCTGTTCAAAGAGGACCCGATTTGGCTATTCTTTCCGCTGACAACTGGAACTTTGAGGATGACGGGCGGGTCCTTGTTCTCCTGGTAGAGATTGCCAATCAAGGGGATATTAGTACTCCCGCGAGTATGGTTTACGCCGAGGATACAGACCGCGACTGGCCAGGCGGAGGAAGCAGAGTCCCGGGTTTAGCCCCCGGCGAGACGATAACAGTGGAGGTCGGACTGGAAATCCCCGATGAACAGCGAGGAAGGACACACAGATTTATGGTAGAGGTCGACCCGGAAGCACAGATAGAAGAACTCGACGAAGAGAACAATGCAGCAATAACACCGGAGATATTCTTCCCACCAGTGGAAATGCCGCCATCCGAGCGGACACTGAGCATAGAAGCTGTAAATCCAGCCGATGGACGCTGTGGAACAGAGATGACCCTAACCGTATTTGGTGCTAACTTCGCTCCAGGGGACAGAGTGTATATCTCGGAAGGAGTCAGAACGCTGTCTACCGAGGTCATCAACCCGGGCGAGCTGCTGGTGCGGCTCTCCATTGCCCCTCAGACGCCTGAGGGGCCACGGCTGGTAGAGGTAATCGGTAGAGATGGATTGAGAGTCGGCTTAGAAGGCGCCTTCACGGTCGTCTGTCCAACGGAACCTCAGCGCCGACCGGACCTTGTCGTACGCGGGGTGGGCTGGAGAATTGCCGAGAATGGTCGTCTGCTGGTGATTAATGCCGATATTAGAAACTCCGGTGATGACATTTCCCCTACAGCCGTGTTACAGGCCAGAGCTCCTGGATGGGAAGCGGACACCCTTGTTCCCGGACTTAATGCCGGCGAATCCGCTCGTGCGAGGATTGAGCTGCAAATCAGCGAGGAACTCCGGCAGCGAAGCCACCGCTTTGAGGTGATAGTAGACCCGGAAAACAATATCGCCGAATGGCGCGAGGACAATAACCGGAAGGTCATTGAGGTGCAGCCGACAGCACCACCGCCTCGCTTTCCATGGTCGCTGCTTATCCTGATTGTGGCTGTGCTCGCCAGCCTCAGCATCTCTCGCACCTTCAAGGTTCGACGCCGCAAGGAGTGGCAGACGAAAGCTAAAGAGGAGCAGCCACCGGAAACCTGTCAGCCGTGCGCACGACACTGCCGCAAAATAGAACTTGAGCTCGAGCCCGCTCTGCGGAAAATAGCACACCTTACTCTCGGCGCCTACGATGCCGATTCCGTCAAACAAAGCAATAAGAAACAGGTGAAGGGCAAAGTTGTGGACAGTCTGAACAGAGCGGTCGCGGCGCTTCACCGCGGAGAGAAACCTGAAAAATTGAAGAAAGATGTGGCGCTTATCGCCAAAGCACTCTTGTTACACATCAAAGAATGGCTGGACGGTGAACCTGCCACCCGGGATGTTTCCATCACCGGACATCTTGAAGGTGACAAGGTCACCTGTCAGTTTATCCTTTACCACTGCAGACGAAGAGGCACGGTGGGAGTCTGGGAGGAAGAAGACAGGTGGAAAGCGACCACAAAGGACAAATGCGAAGAGCCTGTGGGCACCTTACGCAGCATTGACCACGCCGAACCGCAGATGCCCGAACAATTGGCGCCTGAGCTCATCCGTCTGTTGATGAAGTTCATAAAGAAAGTGTGAATTTCTCGCTGATTCTGATATCAAACTATTATAGACTAAAAGTTGTTAAGAGAGAATTGGAGTGAGATGATATAAGCAAATAAGGAAAAGATTGCCTATTAAAAAACAGATTCTTATATTATTAGATGAAAAAGCATCTGCTTTATAATCAGCGTATTGCTAATTCAAAGCCAGCACCGCTCATCATTTTTATTTCTGCTGGCAAATCTACCGAGCCTTTAGCCCTGCTAAGGCTCCTCGGATAACCTCCAAAGTCGACTGTAGGCTCTTAGCACGCCCTTCTTCAGCTATAGGAAAGGAAGCTATACCCAAAGCGCCTACCTTCTCATAACCCATAATCAATCTGAGAGCCTCCCCCAGTTGAGCTGCTGTTGGTCCATTGGGGGCAGTGAGGTTCGCTCCGGGAATCTCCGAGGGGTCCAAAACATCGAGGTCGATGTGTACATATATTACCTCTACCTGCTGAGACAGCTTGGCTATAGCATCCTGCATGCGCTGGCTCCTGTTTACTAATGCCTCGGTGGAAATTATGGTGATGTCAGAATTATCAATCAACTCTTCCTCCAGAGGGTCCAAATCCCGCACAGCCATCATAACGATGTGACTGGTAGGGATAGCGGGGTCCAGACCAGCTTTAAAGCGCAGCCTGAAGAGGCATTTACCCGCAGCACAAGCCACCGGCATACCCCCCAGCATTCCGCTTAAGGTAGTCTCCGGGGTATTAAAGTCCCCGTGGGTGTCTATCCAGATGAGCCCTACCTCCAAGGGTCGGCGATTGGGACCGGATTGCTGCAAGCCGGCCAACATCCCTAAACAACTGTTGCAATTGGCCAGCAAACCCAAGGGAAATTCCCCTCCTTTGCTTATGCGAGCGATTATTCCCCCCAGATGCCCATCGGCCAAGCCCAGGCGATGCCAGACGCCATAATCTTTCTCCTCTTCCGGGGTGAGCTTTACCATCTCCTTTGAGCCCTGCTCAATCCCCATTTCGGTTAATACCTCAACCAGTCCATTATAAATTATCTCTGGTCCGGGTGATATCTCGGGTCCTCTGCGATGCCCGGTATAAGGCTGAATGACTATTCCCACTTTCGGAGAATCAGAGCTTTCTCCTGATTGCATTGGCTCTCCTTTACTAATGTCGCTAAAAGCCAAAGTTGAAATAATAAATAACACAATAGATGCCACAGCAACTATCCTATGACTATCCATAACTGACCTCCCTCTGCGCAAAAAGGTTTTAGAATAGCCTATCAGAAGGAGCGTAAGGTGTCAATATAAGCAGCTTAAGAGATTATAACTGTTGACTTCAAATTTTTCCTGTTCTAAAATTGAGAAGGAGAGTAAGGGGAAAAGCTGTAAATTATAAAAGTAAATTCCAATAGCTGATTCTATTTCTATTTTTTTCGTAGCCAGCTCTTGCATAGACCGGATTAGCAGA
>CABWKN010000046.1 GCA_902505605.1 Candidatus Guanabacterium sedimentis | reverse complement strand
CGAGTTCGACAGAAGAAAATAATCACCGTGCTGGTGAGATTCTCTCCGGCTAGCGTAATTCTTCTCACATTATCACATAAGACAGAAAAAATCTTCTGATTATTGCTCACCCAAAATTGCCGATAGGATTTTGCGACACTAATTTTCTGTCCCTGGTGAGGGATTATTTCCCTGTTTTATGTTTTTAAAGAGCGCTTCACAGCCAGAAGAGCATCCAGGCCATGCCCACAGCTATCATAGAAGACACTTCCTGCTTCTGGCAGCAACACCCTCTTCTTTTTTTCTCCCTCTTAAGCTTCTCTCTCAGGTGAACTCCAGGCAGCAGTGTCGCATCATAAGATTGAGCTGGAATTTCTCCTCAGTAGTAGCCAGTTTTAATATCAGGCTTCTTCCGTGGCTGATGAGTTTACCGGGTATCTCTATCAACGCCCACCTCAGGGTGTGGATGGTCTTGTGGTGCCACCCTTCAGGCAGCAGAGAGAGCTTCTGCCAGATGCTGGTGTTATACACCATAACTCCCAGGGCAAACCACAAGGCATTGGCTTTAAAATCCCCGCTGGGCATCTGCTCCATGCCAAAGCCGCTCTTCAGCTCCTTGATGTAGTTCTCCATCTGAGCCCGACTGTTGTATTGCCACACCACCTGTTCCGCCTCTGCCTCAAGGTCGGTGGCGATGACATGATAGCGACAAGCCCCCGGCTCCAACAGATTCCTCTGGGGATTCTGCCAGCGGACAACCACCAGGCGGAAGGCTTCCTCCGTGGCGTTCATGCAGTGCACTGTTTCGGCTACCTCTCGGTCGCTCTCCACACCCTCTTTGTCCCTTAAGGGCTTCCAATCCCCCTCGGCTATCCCCCCCATGGCTTGCTTGACGGCGCTGTCCTGATCAGCCGCCACGGTGAAGCTTATCTTATTTCTGCGGCACCAGTTGATCACCTCCGCCTGATACAGGGCAGAATCTGAACTCAGATGCGCTATCCTCTTCCCCTCAGGGAGCACCCTCAGGCACTGCTTAAGAAACCCCACCGCTTGTGAGCCGGCTCCTGCATTGCCCGGCCTGAACTCCCCATGAAGCATGAGCGGCAGCTCCTTCAGCCCGATAGCCCGCAAAAACTCCGCATATAAGGCTAACCCTGAGCGGGCAGTAATGTCTTCTTTACTCATTTTTAACTTGAAAGGTAACATGGTTTGCTTTATCATAGGGTAACCCCCTTTTTGGTTTTTCACCTTTTTGGTGAGTATTATACTCACTTTAAACCTTTAAACCAGGAGGGGGTTATATACTTTTATTAAATCCTATCTCTATTTTGGGGTGCTCAACTTTAAATGGAGAGTTTTAATTCTACGCTTCCCACGCGAGGGATTTTGTAAGGGCTATTTATTGGCAATATTAAGGCGCTTGAGCATCTCGCTGAAAGTGGTCGGTTTGACATTAAGGAGCTCGGCAGCTTTCTTTTGCACCCCATTAGCCATTTTCAGCGAATTTAAGACTAACTTTTTTTCAAATTCGTGTACCATGTCTTTAAAGGAGAGGGAGTCGGAGGGGAATTTCAGGGAATAGCTTACGGAGACGGTGGGATTGATAATGTAGTCAGGGAGGAGCTCTTTTCCGATTATACTTGAAGTAGACAGAACCACTGCTCGTTCGATGATGTTCTCCAGCTCTCGCACATTTCCTGGCCAGTGATAACTCCAGAGATAAGCCATAGCCTCCGGGGTGATATGGCACAGTTTCTTATTATTCTCCTGGCAATACTTCTGAAGGAAGTGGCTAACCAGCAAGGGTATGTCGTCTTTACGCTTCTGGAGAGTGGGAAGCTTTATGTTAATAACATTTAAGCGGTAAAAGAGGTCTTCGCGGAACTCACCGCTTTCCATCATATCCTTCAGGTTTTTATTAGTAGCGGCGATGATGCGGACATCTACCTGGATGTTATCTACTCCTCCCAACCGCATAAATTTTTTCTCCTGCATTACCCGGAGGAGCTTTGCCTGGGTCTCCAGATTGATATTGCCAATCTCATCAAAAAAGATGCTCCCTCCATCGGCTACCTCGAATAGACCTCTCTTGGAGGATATTGCGCCGGTGAATGCTCCTTTGACATGCCCGAAGAGGTTGCTCTCCAGCAGGTCGGCAGGCACGGTGCCACAGTTTACCACTACAAAGGATTTGCTTGCCCGCGGGCTGTTCTGGTGGATGGCAGTAGCAACCAGTTCCTTTCCGGTGCCGCTTTCACCCTCGATCAGCACCGTGCTCTTGCTGGGAGCGACTTTAAGGATAAGTTTGAATACATCCTGCATCATCTTATTCTTGCCCACCATATCTTCAAAGCGGTATTGCTTCAGGATGCTGCGGAGGTTGATATTTTCTTCAATAAGACATTTTTGCTGAATTGCTCGCCGGACAGCATTGAGCACCACTTCGTTCTTATAGGGGCGGGTGATATAATCAAAAGCTCCGCCCTTGATGGCGCTTATGGCATCTTCTACTGAGCCGTAAGCAGTTATCATAATGACCATTTGCTCAGGGTCTAACCTCTTTATCTCCTCTAAAGTCTGAAGCCCATTCATATCCGGCATCATCACATCACAGATGACCAGGTCATACCCACTCTGCTCCAGCTTTTGTAAGCCCTCCTTACCACTGGAGGCCACAGTCACCTCATATCCATCGTCCTTCAGGAGTTTTTTAAGAACCTCCTGCATAGAGGGCTCATCGTCGATGACTAGCATTCTATCTTTTTTCTTCATAATGAACTCTCAAGGCTGGAAGCTTAATGATGAAATCGGTCCCCTTACCCAGGGAGCTCTTAACCGATATGGAGCCCGAATGTTCCTGTATGATCCCATAGCTGACCGAAAGCCCCAATCCTGTACCCTGTCTCCCTTTTTTGGTGGTAAAGAAGGGGTCGTAGATTTTAGAGAGGTTTTCTCTGGCTATTCCCGCTCCTGTATCCCTTATGGATACCAATACAGAGTCGTCTTCTGTTTTGGAAGTGATGCCCAGCGCTCCTCCCTGGGGCATGGATTCGGTGGCGTTTTTAAGGAGGTTGAGGAGGAGCTGCTGCAGCTTTGCTTTGTCCCCGCGGATGGGTGGTGGGGAATCTTCCAGGTTAAGCTTTAGTTTTATCCCACTGCTTCGGAGTTGATAATCGAAGAGGGAGAGAGTATCGCTTATCACCTGGTTGACATCAAGCTCGGTGAATTGCCCTTTGCTCTGACGGGCGAAGTTGAGCAGATTGTTAACAATCTGAGAAGCTCGGAAGGTCTGTTGCTCCATCTTGTGCAGTATTTCAGATTTGGGGTCATTGTCATCGACTTCCTTCATCAGCATCTGGGTGTAGCTTGAGATGCCGGTCAGAGGAGTGTTGACCTCATGGGCTATACCTGCTGCCAGAAAACCGAGGGAGGCGAGCTTCTCAGCCTGCATGAGCTGGTCTTCTAATTTTACCTGGTCGGTAATGTCATCGAAGATAACTATCTTGCCATAAAAACGATGCTCATTGGTAAACAGTGGGGAGATAGATAGGTTGATAACGGATTTCTTCCCTTTTTTATTTACCAGATTCAGCTTGTAAAGGTTAAATAATTGGGAAGAACTCCACCCTTCGGGACTCATAAGGCTGTTTATGGAGTGGAGAAAATCGGCTGGAAGTACCTGGTCGAGTTTTTTACCCATGGCTCTTGACCTTTTTATCTGACAGAGTTCCTCAAGCTTTCTGTTCCAGCTTATTATCCGCTGGTGCAAGTCTATTACCAGAATGCCCGCATTAAGGCTCTCCAGCAGATTATCGTTAAACTCCTGAAGGGCTTCCAGCTCTGCTGCTTTTTTCTCCACCGACTGATAGAGTATGGCATTCTCAATGGCCATGGCTGCGGAACCTGATAAAGCAGCGACCAATTCCAGATCTTCACTGCTCAGCCAACCTCCATCTTTCTTTTTTCCCAGGCTAAGCAATCCTTTTATCTTCCCTTTGCTTACAAAGGGGATTAGATAAGTAACCTTCAAGCTGCTCAAAAGCTCTTCGTCGTGGATAAACTCCTCTTTCATCTCTCCAATATCGGATAAGATGAGGTAATCCCTATCTTTTAGCGCTGAGAGAAGAAAAGCTGAAAGCACATCGCTCATATAGAGAGGATGCTTTCTCCCGATTGCTCGCAGGGACTTGGACAGTTTATATGCCCTTTTCTTCTCATCCAAAAGGAATATGCCTATATCCTCCGTCTGGAGCATGGCGGAAACTTGCTCTATTACCCTCTCCATCAGGGTCGGCAGTCTGATAATAGAGTTCAGCTCCCGGTTGAACTCTTGAATGGTATTCCTTATATCGTATCGGCTTCGATACATCAATTTATCTAAATAGCCCTGTATCTTTTTCCGCAATGGTGAGAAGATAACTGCCACCAGCAAGGTGGCCAGCAGCATCACCGCGGTGAGGAGTTCCGGGCTTAGCTCGGCAGGTATCAGCCGGTTGGCCACACCGACTATCAGCAGATAGATTCCCAGAATGGCTAAAATAGCCAGTCCTGCCACCATAGCTCGCTTGATGATGACTTCCACATCCATCAGCCTGTATTTGGCTATTGCGTAAGAAAGTGATATGGGTATCAGAAGAAGGGGGATGATAGTGAATAATGTCAGCAAGGGATTGGCAGCACCTAACAGATAGAAGGGGATATATACTGCCACCACGGGGAGGATTCCCAACCCGGTACCCCATAATACCCACCTTATCTGCTGCCGGGCGACAAAACTCCGTTCATAGCGGTAGCTGTGAAGCAGAGCAATAATTCCTACTCCCATAAAAAGCCCCATATATGCCAGCTCGGTCTTGCTTAAGAGGGCAAATTGCTGATTGTAATTCCTGATAAGCTCGCCCCGAGCTGAGGGGAAGATCCTTAGATAGTTCAAGAAAAGGGCATTCAGCAGAATGAAAATAGCTCCCGGAAGATATAAAATCCAGTTTAACTTCCTTTTCTCCATAAGCCTCTTTCTTCGAGGAAATACAAGGAAGAAATGAAGAAATACGGCCGGCAGCATCACCCGGGCAATCTCATCCCCCCAGAAGATAGCTCTTTTCAAGGGGGTGTTAATGACCGTGGGGGAAAATGTGAATAGCACAAAGAAACAAATGCAAAGCCAGTAGAAATGATGAGAGGCAGTGACCAGCCTTTTTTTATAGAGCACCGAGAGCCCCACTAGGAAGAAACAGAAGCTGACGAAACAGAGATAATAGTAGGTATCGTTATTGGACAAAGGGACACCCTGAACACGAAGGGTGCTCTCCAGCATCTTCCCTTCTCGCAGGATGGTATATCGTATCTCTCCTCCTATACCGATATTATAGAGGGCTTTGTTAAGCTCAGTGGCGGGGTTAATCTCCTCGCTCAAGCTATCAATTGCTTTTCCCTCTTTAGTTATAATAGTGCTCACCCGTCCGGGGCTGGAGACCACCCAGCGTACCTCTCTTATTAACCGATTGGGAAATGTCTTCCGCCCATCAATCCTCAGCAGAGTGTCTCCCGGTTCAATCCCCGCTTCTGCACCGGGGCTCCCTTCTTCGGGCTTAAGGAGGATGAAGCCGTTATCTGCTATCGCCCAGTTGACCCCATCGTAGGGCTCTTGATAGTGAGCCCGATAAAACAGGCTCATACCTCCCATAAATAATATAAGGAGGCTCACCGCTACCAACAGGGTCTTTTTGTAATCCATTCTCAGTTGCATATCCTGATTCTCTTCCTAACTCATAGCCCTAAAAGATGAAAAATAGACCGGTGGATATCTTCCGTGGAAATCCGAGGGGGTCAAGCTCCCTGAGGTTGAAGAAGCTGACCGCCCGGTCATCGAGGAGGTTTTTCAACAGCAGGTAGAACTCACCCCGGGCATCCCCTTCCCAGGGCAGGGAGAATCCCTTGCGCACCTGCAGGTCGAACGAAGAAAGGCTTCCCAGCCGCCTGAGCTCACTGCCCCCCGCCACATGGCCCAGCTGCATGCGGTAGGTAGCCAGCAACCGGGTCCCGATGGGCTCTATCGACGCCTGAAGGGTGGTGGTGAGGTCGTGGGCTTGCCCATAATAGCTCAGCACCTCCCCCTGATATCCCACCCCGGGCAGCAGGAACTCCCCCCGGGAAAGGGGAAGCGCCTCCCCGTAGCTATACGCCAGGCTCCCCTGCAAAAAGGGGCTCAAACGCGTGCTCAATCCCACCTCAAATCCCCTCAGCAGGGCATCCCCCGCATTCCACACCAGTACCCGCCCCCGAAGGTCAGAGGGAAGGTAGAGGTTCAACAGATGGTCCTCAATCTCATCCCAGTAGGCAGCGATCCCCATCCGATAGCTGCTCCCCTCGCCATACTCCACCCCCACCCGGTAGCACAGGGCTCGCTCCACCGCCCGCATCCTTCCCAGCAGCTGGCTCTCCCTCACCTCCAGCGCTCCACTGCCGATGCCCCGCGCCCGGTAGGACACCGAACCGGCAATCCTCGCCCCGGATATCGGCTGGTAGCTGACCTCCACCTGAGGACTCACAAATCCCTCGCCCTCCCAGTAGCCATAACGGTCATACCTCACCCCCACATTCACCACCAGCGGCTCCTCCACCTGCCAGCTCTCCCGGGCAAACAGGCTCCCCCACCAGCTCAGCTCCTCTCCCTTACCATAGCTCACATAGTGGTCTCGATAGCTCAGACCAAGCTCCACCTCGTGACTGTCCGCCGCCTTCCAGCGATAGCTCCCCCGGGCTCGCCACCACCTCAGACCCCGCTCCACCATCTCCGCCATCACCGACCACCTCTGCTCAGCTCCCTGACCCAGCTCCACCATCGCCTTGCTCTCCACCGGGGAGGCTCCCACGCCCTCACCCATTACCACCGAGGTGAGCAACTGCACCTCCCTCAGCGGGATAAACCAGTACCCATCACCGCTGTCTCCTCCACTCAGGGCGGAGTCCCTCTGGCGAAAGATGTCACGCTTTCCACCGCGAAAAACCCAGCCTACCTCCACCCCCTTGCGCTTCAGGGGATATACCCCCGGCAGGGTGAAATCAACCACTACCTCATTCCCGGCACTCACCTCCACCAACTTCGCTTGAGCAACCTGAGGAAAACCCAGCAGCTCCAGCTCCACCAGGTAGATGCCGGGAGGCAAATTGCGGAAACTATAACTCCCCAGACGGTCGGTGAGCCCTACTACCTGATTACCCCTGCCATCAGAGAGATAGACTAATACACCAAACAGAGGTCGCTCACCTTCGCCGCGAACAATACCGGTGAGGGAAGCAGAACTATCCGCCAACAGCTGAGGCAAAAATAGAGAAGAGATAATGAGAAGACTAAAGATTACCGTAAAAGGTATTCTCATAGCTTGAAGAGATTTTTAAAATGATAAAAGATTACAACTTTCCCCCTCTCCATATCGTTTTTATAATTATCACAAAGGGCTTTCTGTGTCAAGAATTTTTTTTAAATTGTACATATCTGCATGTATAATATGGCTGAACAAAACTTAATTTTAAAAAATGTGAGCGCTTTAAAGGAAGGCAATCATGCTGCTACTAATGGTTTTAGCCCTCTATCTTCTTACTCTGATACTTATAGGCTCTTATGGAGGGGGCAAGGTTAAAGCAACGGAAGGCTTTTTTGTTGCTGACAGAAAGTTAGGAGTTTTCGCCACTGCCAGCACTCTTAGCGCCACCACCATCGGTGGGTCGGCTACCATAGTGACTACTGCCTTCATTTACTCCAGAGGGCTGGTGGGAGTCTGGCTGGACTTAGCCGGGGGTATCGGGCTTATAGGGCTGGGGCTTCTCTGGGCTCGCCAGGTGAGAGGGATGGCGGTGGTTACCCTTCCGGAGGTTGCCGCTCGGATGTATGACGAAAAGGTTAAAGTCATTGCCGCCCTGCTGGTGGTGCTAGCAGAGATTGCCTGGTTAGCTCTTCTGATTCAGGCTTGCCAGACAATAATCACAGCCACCACCCCTCCCGTCTCCGGGTAGGTGAAATCCCTCTTTGCCTTATCCATGAATTATTGTTGAAACTCTTTTATTGAAATAAGGTAACATCTTGCTATTTTGTGTTGCAAATGCCACAATTTATAACCTATACTGTAGCAAAGAAGCTACATTTAGTCTACCCCTCTCCTCCGGGCAAATCAAACTTCTTCAGCTTCCTATATTCTGGCCCCTGAGGCTTCAAGATGCTCTGGAAAAGATAGAAGCAGTCCACACTTGCTTCCCCGAAAAACAGCTCCTGACTCTTTTCGATGGCGTTCACCCACTCATTTTGGTCTCTTAACTGCTTGATTCTTCCGATGGTCAAATGAGGGCTGAAAGCCCTTTTCTCTGGTGTAAAACCCAAATCCCTAACCAAGGCCTCAATTTGCGAATAGAGCTGATCCATCTTGTTCCCTTGTGACTCCATACCGACCCAGATAACCCTGGGTCTTGAGAGATTGGGAAAAACCCCGAGACCTTTAATGCTTATTTTAAAGGGGGCTACCTCTCTCCCGCCCTTAGGAAGGACCTGGCATAATAGCTCTATTTTCTCCTCCGGCACATCCCCCAGAAACCTTAAGGTAACATGAATCTTCTCTACATCCACCCATTTGACTGAGGATCTAACCTCCCCCATTAACTTCTTCTGGATTTTCCCAATCTCATCCTTCACATCCGAAGGAATATCTGCTGCGATAAAAGCTCTCATTCCTCAGAGTAAAAAAAGAAATCTCTCGATAATCTCAAAGATAAAAAGAACCCCATAGGGGCCTACTTTTCCTAAAAGAGGATGGAAAGCCCTGCCGTAATCTTTCGTGGGAAGCCGAGGGGATTAAGCTCCCTGAGGTTGAAGAAGCTGACCGCCCGGTCATCGAGGAGGTTTTTCAACAGCAGGTAGAACTCACCCCGGGCATCCCCTTCCCAGGGCAGGGAGAATCCCTTGCGCACCTGCAGGTCGAACGAAGAAAGGCTTCCCAGCCGCCTGAGCTCACTGCCCCCCGCCACATGGCCCAGCTGCATGCGGTAGGTAGCCAGCAACCGGGTCCCGATGGGCTCTATCGACGCCTGAAGGGTGGTGGTGAGGTCGTGGGCTTGCCCATAATAGCTCAGCACCTCCCCCTGATATCCCACCCCGGGCAGCAGGAACTCCCCCCGGGAAAGGGGAAGCGCCTCCCCGTAGCTATACGCCAGGCTCCCCTGCAAAAAGGGGCTCAAACGCGTGCTCAATCCCACCTCAAATCCCCTCAGCAGGGCATCCCCCGCATTCCACACCAGTACCCGCCCCCGAAGGTCAGAGGGAAGGTAGAGGTTCAACAGATGGTCCTCAATCTCATCCCAGTAGGCAGCGATCCCCATCCGATAGCTGCTCCCCTCGCCATACTCCACCCCCACCCGGTAGCACAGGGCTCGCTCCACCGCCCGCATCCTTCCCAGCAGCTGGCTCTCCCTCACCTCCAGCGCTCCACTGCCGATGCCCCGCGCCCGGTAGGACACCGAACCGGCAATCCTCGCCCCGGATATCGGCTGGTAGCTGACCTCCACCTGAGGACTCACAAATCCCTCGCCCTCCCAGTAGCCATAACGGTCATACCTCACCCCCACATTCACCACCAGCGGCTCCTCCACCTGCCAGCTCTCCCGGGCAAACAGGCTCCCCCACCAGCTCAGCTCCTCTCCCTTACCATAGCTCACATAGTGGTCTCGATAGCTCAGACCAAGCTCCACCTCGTGACTGTCCGCCGCCTTCCAGCGATAGCTCCCCCGGGCTCGCCACCACCTCAGACCCCGCTCCACCATCTCCGCCATCACCGACCACCTCTGCTCAGCTCCCTGACCCAGCTCCACCATCGCCTTGCTCTCCACCGGGGAGGCTCCCACGCCCTCACCCATTACCACCGAGGTGAGCAACTGCACCTCCCTCAGCGGGATAAACCAGTACCCATCACCGCTGTCTCCTCCACTCAGGGCGGAGTCCCTCTGGCGAAAGATGTCACGCTTTCCACCGCGAAAAACCCAGCCTACCTCCACCCCCTTGCGCTTCAGGGGATATACCCCCGGCAGGGTGAAATCAACCACTACCTCATTCCCGGCACTCACCTCCACCAACTTCGCTTGAGCAACCTGAGGAAAACCCAGCAGCTCCAGCTCCACCAGGTAGATGCCGGGAGGCAAATTGCGGAAACTATAACTCCCCAGACGGTCGGTGAGCCCTACTACCTGATTACCCCTGCCATCAGAGAGATAGACTAATACACCAAACAGAGGTCGCTCACCTTCGCCGCGAACAATACCGGTGAGGGAAGCAGAACTATCCGCCAACAGCTGAGGCAAAAATAGAGAAGAGATAATGAGAAGACTAAAGATTACCGTAAAAGGTATTCTCATAGCTTGAAGAGATTTTTAAAATGATAAAAGATTACAACTTTCCCCCTCTCCATATCGTTTTTATAATTATCACAAAGGGCTTTCTGTGTCAAGAATTTTTTTTAAATTGTACATATCTGCATGTATAATATGGCTGAACAAAACTTAATTTTAAAAAATGTGAGCGCTTTAAAGGAAGGCAATCATGCTGCTACTAATGGTTTTAGCCCTCTATCTTCTTACTCTGATACTTATAGGCTCTTATGGAGGGGGCAAGGTTAAAGCAACGGAAGGCTTTTTTGTTGCTGACAGAAAGTTAGGAGTTTTCGCCACTGCCAGCACTCTTAGCGCCACCACCATCGGTGGGTCGGCTACCATAGTGACTACTGCCTTCATTTACTCCAGAGGGCTGGTGGGAGTCTGGCTGGACTTAGCCGGGGGTATCGGGCTTATAGGGCTGGGGCTTCTCTGGGCTCGCCAGGTGAGAGGGATGGCGGTGGTTACCCTTCCGGAGGTTGCCGCTCGGATGTATGACGAAAAGGTTAAAGTCATTGCCGCCCTGCTGGTGGTGCTAGCAGAGATTGCCTGGTTAGCTCTTCTGATTCAGGCTTGCCAGACAATAATCACAGCCACCACCCCATTGCCTCCTTTCACCTCTTTGGTAGCGGTAGCTTTTGTAATCATCCTTTATACATTGGTAGGAGGGCAATATGGGGTTGCTTACTCGGACATCCTCCAGTTCTCGCTTATGATAATAGGGATATGCTTTATAGTGGCACCACTTTCGTTTCTTCACACACGGGGATTTAGCCCTCTCCCTCGGTTAGCCCTCTCCATGGTCCGTGGTTATGACTTCGGGATTATGGACCTGATTTCCATCATATTGCTTACTGGTCTTCCGCATATGGTAGGCTCGGACATCTACGGAAAGCTTCTCTCCGCCCGTAATGTGAGGGTTGCCCGCAGAGCCTCCATATTGGCGGGCGGGGCGAAAATCATCTTTGGCATCGCCATAGCTGTGATAGGGCTATCCTGCTGGAAGCTTCTCCCCCAACTTCCCGACCCCGCATCTGCTTTGCCACGGATGATTATAGAGGTCATCCCCTCGCCCCTGAGCTATATTGTTTTTCTGGCCCTGTTAGCCACGATGATGTCCTCCGCCGATAGTGTCCTCCTCACCGCCAGTACGGTTTTCAGCAATGACCTGATGGCCAGGGTGGTGTCTCAGAAAAGACTTTTGTTGCTGAGCAGAATCTGTGTGGGGGTTTTTGGTGGGCTGGGGTTGCTATTAGCAGTTCACCTGCAGAGCATCATAGAGACCTTCCGCCTCAGCTACACCATCTTCACCGCCGGGCTGATACCTTCCATTCTGGCAGGGTTCTACCGCCATCGTTTAAAGGTGAAGCCCTCAGGGGCAGTAGCCTCGATGATAGGAGGTGGAGGGGTGGCTATTATTGGGCAGTTGTTCTTTCATTACCGATACTCCCTGTTGGTAGGGCTGGCTGTCGGTCTGCTGCTGCTGTTCACGGTCTCCTTTTTGGACAGACGAGAGCGAAGTAGCTAAACTTTGAAGGCAATTGGGTAGAAGCGAAAAAGGGAGGGAAGGTAATGGTCACTTTTTGTCGGTTGTATTTTCTCTATTTATCCTCCTTTGGCTTCCTTATAGCACGCCCAGAAGAGATAGAGGACAAAGGCTCCCAGAATCGCCGGCACATAGTAGACCTTCCCGTAATAAAGCCACCAATGACCGAAAACCGGGGAGCCCAGCCACCCTCCCAGCCAGGCGACAAAGATACCTGTCAAGAATCCTCTGAGGCCTGCTAAGGGTCGGACCTTGAACAGGTAGAACATAATAAAGGTGACCACGATGCCGATAATCAGCAGGATTAGAAAGCTCACAAAACCCATCCCTATCATCTCTTACACCCCCTTTTCCCGAAAAATGATTGACCTGTTATGGTACCCTCCCTCCCCATTTTTTCAATCTCAAGAAAAGAGTTAACAGGAAGAACCTTCTCCTCTTGCCCGCAAACTGGATTCTTCCCCTCGAACACTATAACTCAACTCCCAATATAAAGGCATTACGATTAACAACCTTTTTCCAGCCAAAGAATAATAAAATCATCCTCATCGTAAGAGGAAATTTTTTAATTTCTCGCCTTCTATGCATATATTATATACTATTTTGTGTAGGATAAGTAAAGGTTTATTTGCATCACACAGAAAAAAATATTTCTAATCCCTCAATCCCTCTGTTATCAGAAGAGGGAGCATAATCCTCATCTGCTTATTTTCTTAAGGTTGGTTATTGGGCACTCTGCTTCGCCAGTAGTTAAGGGTATCCTCAAGGGTTCTGGTAAGAGGGATTGTCGGTTCCCAGCCCACCTCGCGGCTGACCCGAGAGTGGTTGCCGTAGCAAAGAGGGATTTCACCTACCCGGAGACGGGAGGGGTCCTGCTGAACTGTTATTTTCGCTGAAGAGAGGCTCAGGAGAATATCCAGTACTGTCTCGATAGAATAAGCCTTGCCGGCGCACAGATTATACACCCTCCCCACTTCCCCCTTTTCCACTACCATCAGATATCCTCTTACTATATCTCTCACATCGGAGAAGTCGCGGCGCACGGAGAGGTCTCCCACCCTCAGCACTGGCTCGCAGAGACCCCTGTCTACTTGGCTTATCTGACTGGCAAAGGAGGAGCAGACGAAGCTATCTGACTGGCGGGGACCGGTGTGGTTGAATGGTCGCACCAGGTAGATGGGGTAATTTTCGCTGTGGAGGTATTGAAGCCCCAGCAACTCCAGGGCGGCTTTGCTGACAGCATAGGGGCTGCGAGGTTGAAGGGGAGTCTCCTCCGTGATGGGCTGTTTCTCCTCCTCCACCGCGCCGTAGACCTGGGAGGAACTCACCAGAAGAATCCTGGGCAGATGGGCGAGGTGACGACAGGCTTCCATCAGATTCATCGTTCCGATGACATTGGTGCGAAGGGTGAGTTCCCGGTTCTCCCAGGAATTTTGCACACTGGTGATAGCTGCCAGGTGGAAGAGGAGGTCGGGCTGGCAGTCACTCACCGCCTCCCTGAGGAGGGGGAAGTTGTTCAGGTCAACCTGATAGAGCTTCACCTTATCGAGGCAGGAGGTGAGATTGGTAAGGGAAGCACCGGGATAATCAATGCCGCTCACCTCATATCGGCGGTCAAGCAGCAGCTCAGCAAGGTGGCTGCCGGCGAAGCCTGCTATTCCAGTTATAAGGGCACGCATCGGCATAATCATAGTAAGGATAATGTTTTCAGACCCTCGCCCTCCAGAACTCCAGGAGGTCGTGGAGGGTCTGCGTGAAGGGTATGGTAGGCTCCCAACCGGTGGCTTTTTTGAACTTGGTGGGGTCTCCTAACAGAATGGGAACATCCGAGGGACGAAGCCTTCGGGGGTCTTGCTTTATCTCAATTTTTACGCTGGTCATGGAAAGAAGGAGGTCGAGAACCTCTTTTATGGTATAAGATTTACCACTGCATATATTATACACTTCTCCCGGCTGGCATTTCTCCAGAGAGAGCCAATAAGCTCGCACGATATCCCGCACATCGGTGAAGTCTCGGCGGGCTTCCAGATTCCCCACCCAGAGCACCGGCTTGCGCTTACCCATCTCCACCTCTACAATCTGCTTGGCAAAGTCGGAGCACACAAACACCTCGGCTCTTCGGGGACCGGTATGGTTAAATGCCCTGGTGCGGACGATATTCAGTCCGTAGCTCATATAGTATTGATGCGCCAGATAATCCTGCCCGGTCTTGCTCACTGCATAGGGGCTCAGCGGGCGAAGGGGGTTCGTCTCCTTGATGGGGACCTCTTCAGGGTAAACCATCCCATACTCCTCGCTGGAGCAGGCAATCTGAATCCAGGGATTTATCTTAAGGGCGCGAAGCCCTTCAAAGATGTTCAGCTCTCCTAAAATGTTAGTAGTGAGGGATTCGGCAGGGGCATTCCAAGAGGTGGGAACGAAGCTCTGAGCAGCGAGGTGAAAAATCTTGTTGGGATGGATGGTTTCCAGCAGCTGCTTTACCGAGAAGTTATCCCTCAAATCGCACTCCAGAATATGGATCTTATCTTTAATATGTTCGATATTCTCGGTTCGGCTCCTCCATCGCTTTATGCCATAAACCTCGACCTCCTGATTTTCCCGAAGGATATAATCTGCCAGATGACTCCCCACAAAACCGGTGATTCCAGTGATCAGAACTCTCAAGGTCTACCTCCTCTGTTTTGGACTAATGGACAGGGTTAACAACCATCAGTCAGCAATGGATAAAAGCTCTGCCAGAGCTGCCTCCCAAGGTCTGGGGTAGGCGCCCAGAACCGATTTTATCCTGGAAAGACTGAGGACAGAAAAATGAGGTCTCCTGGCGGGGCAGTTCAGCTGCTGGCTGGTTATCGGTTGTACCTCTACATGGCTCATTCCCTTGAATCTGAGGATGGCTCTGGCGAAATCAAACCACGAGCATGAACCATAATTGCAAAAATTGATAATCCCCTGGCAGTTGAGCTCTAATAGCTTCACAATAGCCCGGGATAAATCGGCGGTATAGGTAGGGGAGCCCACCTGATCGTTGACCACCTTTAAGGTCTTACCCTCCCGTGCCTGGGAGAGGATGCTGTAGACAAAATTGGGTCCTTTCACCCCAAAGAGCCAGGAGGTTCTGACAATGAGATAATCATCCAGGGTTTCCATTACCGCTTCTTCGCCCCGGAGCTTGGACTCCCCATAGACAGAGATGGGGTGCGGCTGGTCTTCCTCGAGGTAAGGGCTGTCCTTTTTCCCATCAAAGATATAGTCGGTGCTGAGATGGACCAACCTGGTATTCAGCCTGGCGGCTGCCTGCGCCAGGTAGCGAGGACCGTCTCTGTTAACCCGAAAGGCTATCTCGCGGTTACTCTCGCAGGCATCAACCCTGGTGTAAGCGGCACAATTTATAATCACTTCAGGTTTATGATGCGAGAGTACATCCTCCACCTGCTTCTGGTCGGTGATGTCGAGTTCCTCTATATCCAGACCGACGGTAGCGGGATACAGCTTCCTTAAAATAAGGTATAACTGGCTTCCCAGCATCCCCTTATGCCCCATCACCAGGGGTCGCTCAAATTTTGCCATATTGTTGTCGGTAATATGATTTGTATCTCTCGTCCCTCTCCTTAATCTCCCTCCACCATTGCTGATTATTGAGATACCACTGGACGGTGGAGCGCAGAGCCTGAGGGAAGGAATACTTCGGTTTCCAACCCAGGCTCTTTAGCTTCTCGCAGGTGAGGGAGTAGCGGCGGTCGTGCCCAGGACGGTCCTTTACATGGTCAATAAGGGAAGTGGGCTTTCCCAAAATGGCAAGAATCTGGTGGGTTAGCTCCAGATTGACTATCTCATTGCCTCCAGCAATGTTATACACCTCCCCTATCTTTCCTTCCCTTATGATATGGTCGAGAGCAAGGGAGTGGTCTTCAACATAGAGCCAATCCCTGACCTGCATGCCATCGCCGTAAAGAGGGAGCTGGAGGTCATCGAGGGCATTGGTTATAAACAGGGGTATGACCTTCTCCGGATACTGATAAGGACCAAAGTTGTTGGTGGCTCTGGTGATTATAATTGGCATACCATAAGTCCTATAAAAGGAATAGACGATGTTCTCCCCTCCCGCTTTGCTGGCAGAGTAAGGGTTGCTGGGACAGAGGGGGTCGCTTTCGGAGAAGGAGCCCTCCTTGATGCTCCCGTAAACCTCATCGGTGGAGATCTGGACGAATCTGTCAATACCATACTTCTGAGCCCCCTGGAGCAGGATATAAGGTCCATAGACATCAGTGAGCACGAAGGAGCCAGCTTCCATGATGGAGCGGTCGACATGTGTCTCGGCGGCAAAGTTTACCACCACATCGCTCTCCTCGACCAGAGGTTCCACCACCTGCTGGTCGCAAATATCCCCTTTAACGAAGCGGTACCGGGGGTCATTCTCTATATCTTTAAGGTTCTCAAGGTTTCCGGCATAGGTGAGCTTATCGAGATTGGTAACCTTGATATCACGGTAGGTGTTGAGGAGAAAGCGGATGTAATTGCTTCCCATAAAACCGGCGCCACCAGTTATCAGGTATGTGGTCAAGTCCCCTTACCTCCTTCCTTTAGCGGTCTTTGCGCGCCCAATCGTAGGGGATCTGTCCGCTGTGAGGGTCGACATTTACCTGGTCAGGGTTATCGTAGTTATAAGGCTCTGTGGGGCAGTTAGTTACAATTGCCTCGGTCTCGCTGATGCACTTCCATCCGTGGTACACATTGTTGGGGATCTGCACCAGCACCGGATTATAAACACCTATAAAGAACTCGTTTATCTCCCCCCGGGTGGGAGAGTCTTCGCGGGGGTCGTAGAGCACCAATTTCAGCATCCCGCTGATGCAGACTACGTTATCCACCTGCACCCGGTGGAGATGCCATCCTTTGACCACTCCGGGATATGTGGTGGTGCAATATACCTGCCCGAATTTGATGAAAAACTCGGAATCGTCGCATCGGAGCAGCTCCGTTAGCCTTCCCCGCTCATCTGGGATAACTCTCAATTTCTTAACCTTTACTCCTTGAATCATCTTTCTACTTACGCCTCCCGGATGCCCGCCTCACTGTTATCGCCTAACATAAAGCGATAAGCTTTAGGCTTGGAGGGAGCCTGGTAGATGCGGACATTCTTCCCGATCAGGCTCCCTGTGATGCGGTTTTTAATATTAATAATAGAGCTGTTTTTCAGGATGATGCTATATTCTATTTCGCTGTTCCTTATCTCTACCTCATCGTGGATGGAGGTAAAGGGACCGATGAAAGAGTTTTCAATCAGTGTTTTAGAGCCGATAATAACCGGTCCCCGGATGACACTCTTTCTGACTACGGCGCCTTTTTCGACTACAACCTTGCCTTCGAGCCGGGAAGTTTTGTCTACCGTTCCTTCAATCCGCCTCTTCAGGTTGTCGAGGACTATTCTGTTGGCTTCCAGCATGTCCTCCAGCTTGCCGGTATCCTTCCACCATCCCTGGATGATATAAGGCTGAACATTGAGACCCTTATTTATGAGATACTGAATGGCATCGGTGATCTCGAGCTCATTCCTCCTGGAGGGCTTTATGCTCTTAACCGCTTCAAATATATGGTGGTCAAACATATAGACACCCACCAGCGCCAGGTCGCTTTTGGGCTCTTTGGGCTTCTCGGTGAGCTTTACCACCCTGCCATCGTGCAATTCAGCCACCCCAAAGCGACCCGGGTCCTCTACATGGGCTAATAATATCTGGGCGTTTGGTCTTTTGGAGCGAAACTCCTCCACCAGGTCAGCTATGCCGCCTTTGATGAGGTTATCGCCAAGATACATTACAAAAGGCTCGTCCTTTAGATACCACTCGGATACCTTCACCGCATGAGCCAGACCGAGGGGCTCGGGCTGGTCGATATAGGTCACCTTCAGTCCCCAACGAGAACCATCTCCCACCGCCGCTTTAATCTCCTCCTTTGTCTCTCCAACTACAATTCCCACCTCCTCAATACCCGCCTCTGCTATCGCTTCCAACCCGTAGAATAGCACCGGCTTGTTGGCTACCGGAACCAGTTGCTTGGCATTGGTAAAGGTAATGGGACGCAGCCTGACTCCCTTACCCCCGCTTAATATCAATCCCTTCATATTCCTATCATTCCTTTAAAAATAGTTGGCTAACGAGCCAATATTTTTTAAGTCAACCATAATCCTGAACTCGGTCACCTGACGCCAGCCGAAATGGAATTTAGTGAATTTAAAAAGAAAACCACAGCACTGGGTGTTGTATTTCACACCAGCGCCTCCTTGAAGCAGACGGTGAAGCTGAAAGTTATAGTTAAAGGAATAAGTAAATTCCCACCTCTTCTTCTGCAGATTAAACCACCCATTGGTGCCTACAATATGACCAGGGATTATCCCTTCTTCAATGGGAAGAGACCGATAGTACGAGGCATTTAAGCCTATCCTATCCTTATGCTGGAAGTAGCCGTTTATTGCTACACTCTGGAGATCTCTCTGGTAAAGGTTGTAGATTAATCTGGTGCTAATCTGAAACTGGGGATGCGGGCTGAAGGTTACCCTGGTTTGCAAAGGGGAGAATGCATGAATCTCCCTGGTGCCAATGACCACACCTCTGAGCTTGTTGTAGTTTCTGCCAAATGAGGTTCCCAGGGTGGGGTCGAGGGAATAAAACTGAGATACCTCCAAAGTCAAAAACTCCCAGGGGACTAACTGACCGGTGGTGGGGTCTCTCCTTTTGGCTAAAAAGCGGTTTATCAGGGAAAAACGCATTTCATTGAAAGGGAAGCTAAAATCGGTGGCATCGTTGAGGATAACTCTATCCTGATTGGTGACCTCAGACACATAATGATAGCTTATGCGGGGCTCGATTATATGCTTGAATTTAGGGGAATAGCTGTTATCAGGGGTATCGAAGATCTTGGTAAATACCGGACCAATGATAGAGACAGCGAATTGATAATAGCGGCGGTGCAAGGTGCCATCCAACACCTGCTGGCTGTCCGGGTCCACCTGCTTGTCGTAAACTGTTTCCCGAAGCCCGAAGGAAGGGGTGATGGTAAGCCACTTTAATCCGGTGAAAGGGGCGCTAATCTGTGGATACAGGTCTATCCGGGAGAAACTGGTTTCCTTTTCGCTGCCATCTTTGTACTTATACATCCGTGTCGGTTTGGTGAAAGAGGTCTCAAAGGAGAAGTAAAAAGGGCTTCCTCCCAGTCTCTGGCTCCTCCCGCTGAAGGTCATAGAAGGGAGATTCCGCATGGTCACATAATCGCCACCGATAAAATGGGTCTGAAGTTCGCTGGCCTGAAGACTGAAGCTATAGTAAGAGCGGCTCCAGTTCAGAAAACCCCACGACCTGATAGAACGGGACGAGGTTACTCTGAAATCTCTTTCAAAGTCCTGCCGAAAACCAAGGTCGCTCAGATAATCGACCGAAGCACCCGCCCGAAATCCCCATCCCATCTTTTGGTTATGCAAGAGCTTGAAGTTATATCTTTTGCTCTCGGTATCCCTGTCGGTGAGGTAATAGCCGTAGGCATTTCCCTGGCTCCTCTCATCCAGAACATAGCGGTATTGCGCCCCCCTGCCCCAGCCTAATTTGGAATTGTAATCAAGGAAGAAAGTGGCGTCCATGCTGCGGTTGATAGCCCAGAAGAAGGCGTTGCTGACAATCATACCTCTTAGTGTGGAGCTGCCGATGTTGGGCAGGAGAAATCCGGTAGAACGCTCTCTCTTGAGTGGCCATTTCAGGTAGGGAAAATAAAAAACTGGTATATTCTTAACCTTCAGGGTGGGTCCCCGGAGGGTAATGTAGTGGTCGATATGGATGGTAGCTTCCCCACAGGAGATACTCCAATGGGGGGTCGGCTGGGTGCAGGATGTAAAGACCATATTGTTTACCCTGAACTTATCCTCTCCAATTTTTTCAATCTTCTCCGCCTCAATAATAAACTCGTCCTTGACTGTGAGCCGGGCGTTATGGAATGTACCGGCTCCGGTCTTCATATTGAACTCCATCTTATCACCGGCAATCTTCATATCCTTCTGCTCCAGGACGGCATTCCCCTCAGCGATGAACTCCAGAGTGGAGACATTATAGGTTGTCTTGTCAGCTTGCAGGAGAATATCCTGGTAGGATATAACCACATAGTCGGAGGCTAAGCGGTGCTCCTTATCAATCTGCTCCACATGACCAGCTTTAATGTTAAGCTCGGAGGAGACTTTCTGCTGAACACCCTGCGAGGGATCAACCTTCTGCTGCTTATTCTGTTCGTTTTGAAGGGCGGAAGGATTTTTTCCTTCCTCCTCCCCCAGGAGAAATGAGGGCACAAGGGGGCACCACAGCACGAATATGCTGATTAGAATTGCCTTATAGAACCTGTTAAGACGCATCTTTCATACCAATAGATTAAGTAAAAATATAATTATCATAATAAAAGATATTTTTCAAGATAATATTTGGCACTTCCTGCTGGTGGGGTCGGTTATTAGATGCTGTGCCAGAACTCCTTGATCTCGCCCACCAGGTAAAATGAGCCGGTAGCGCACACCGCTTCTCCCTCTGTCCGGGAGCTGACCATCTTCATAGCCTCAGCAACGCTGTCTGCTGTGGTGAGATGGCAGTGATACCTCCTCCCCAGTGAGCGCAAATTTGCTGGCTCAGCCCCTCTGTCTACCCTCAATCGGGGCAGGATGACCCGTCGAGCCAAGGGAAGGATAATCCTCATCACCTTCTCTATCTCTTTATTTCGCATGATGGCGAAGATTAACGTTAGCCTTTCGGGAAAATATTGGCGGAGAAACCTCCTCAACCAACCCACTGCCTCAGGATTATGAGCGCCGTCTAGAATAAAGGGGGGGCTTTGAGCGATAATCTCCAGCCTTCCGGGAAACCTTACTCGGGCTAATCCCTCCTTAACCGAACGGTGAGGGACTGTAAAGTTCATCTCCCTGATGTGCTCGGCGACCAGAGCCACGGTGGAGGCATTCAAAATCTGGTGCTCGCCAGCTAAACCAAGTCTCACACTTCCATAGAGATCCTTTTTTGTCTCCAAGTCAAAGATGGGGAAAATTCCTCTCTCCCTTATTCGGAAAGACACCTCCTTCCTGGTCTGCCATAGTTGGGCGCTTTGATGCTGGCATTCCCTCTCCAATACACTTATGGCCGTGGGGGAGCGGCACGCTGCTACCACTCGCCCCCTCCTTTTGATTATCCCCGCCTTCTCCCAGGCTATCTGCTCCACGGTGGAACCAAGATGCTCTTTATGGTCTTTGCTCACCGAGGTGATAACCGACACCAGTGGCTCAACTACATTAGTGGCATCATATCTTCCACCCAGTCCCACCTCCAGCACCGCTATATTAACTTTCTGCTGAGAGAAATAGTTAAAGGCCAGAGCCGTGAGCACCTCGAAAAAGGTAGGGCATTGGCTAAGCTTACCTTTAGCCATAAGGTAGTTAATAACCTTTTTCAGATGACCTATGAGCTCGGCAACCTCAGCTGGGGATATCTGCCTCCGGTTAACTACTATCCGCTCTTCAAGCGCTACCAGATGGGGAGAGGTATAAAGCCCCACCCGATAGCCAGCCTCACAAAGTACTGAGGAGAGCATTGCTGCGGTAGAACCCTTGCCATTGGTCCCCGCTATCAAGATAGATGGATAGCTATGGTGAGGATTGCCGAGAGATGAGAGAAGAGTAGTAATGGCCTTCAACCCTAACCGGATGCCGAATTGTCGAAGCCCATGAAGGTAATTAATCGCCTGAGGGTAATCCATGCTTCTTTAAAGGAAAAAGGGGGGCTAACTACATCCTGGCTCCATTAACTCGCTTGATACCCTTTATTACATCAGTAAAACAGAGCTACCAGATAAATACTCTAAAAGGGAAAATAAGGAGACAGGGGAAGTCACTATCATCCTCTTTTTATTGGTTTGTGGTCATAAATCGGAGACAATTGATAAGAATCCTTTTTAGCTCCTTCCTTTTCACTACCATATCTATCATACCGTGTTCCAACAGGAATTCAGCCCGCTGAAATCCCGGTGGGAGTTCCTGGCGGATGGTCTGCTCAATCACTCGAGGACCGGCGAACCCTATAAGGGCTTTAGGCTCGGAGATATTCAGGTCGCCCAGCATGCCAAAGCTGGCGGCTACCCCTCCGGTGGTGGGGTCTGCCAGAATCGATATATATGGGAGGCCTGCTTCATCCAGCCGCGCTAAGGCGGAACTGATTTTTGCCATCTGCATCAGCGAGAGGGCTCCCTCCTGCATTCGTGCCCCACCTGAAGAGCATACCACTATGAGGGGCATCCTCCTTTCCAGCGCTAACTCAATAGCCCGGGTTATCTTCTCTCCTACCACCGAGCCCATGCTTCCTCCCATGAAGTGATACTCCATAGCAGAGATGATGACGGGTATCTTGCCCACCTCACCCACCGCGGTCGCCACTGCCTCGCTGAAGCCTGTCTTCTCTTCGCTCTCTTTCAACCTCTCCCTGTATTTCTTGGTGTCCTTAAAAGTCAGGGGGTCGCAGGAGCGTATATTATCGTCGATTATCTCATACTTCCCATCGTCGAACAGAGACATCATTCTATCCTGAGCCGAGATGCGAAAATGATAGTTGCACTTGGGACATACCTTGGAATTACGAAGAATCTCCTCTTTGTAAACTATAGCCTGGCAGTTTTCACACTTCAACCACAGTCCATCAGGGACCTTAAGCCGCCTCTCTCCGAGCGGCTCTCGCGGTTTTCTCTTCTTTTTAAACCATTCCATTTAACGAAAGGGGAAAAGCCCTCACCTCGTTAAAATTCAGACAAAATTCTCCTTTTCTCCATCAATAATAGTAAAACTATAGCCTAATTTATATGCAAAATCAACCCCTTTTATACACCTCCTCCTCCCCTCCTGGATAAGGACAATTTCGTCTTAGGGCACTGACCCCTCACTAATCTGAATTATCCTGCAGGCAGGGAATCAGAAGCCGGCTTCATCCCATCGTCTAATGGTGTCTTTGATGAGCTCTTCCAGCTTCTCAGCCACCTTTTTCGTATAGAGCTTGGCCTGGTCGAGGTCGAAATTAGGATATCCCTCCCCGGCTTTGTAGAGCAATATGGAGGAAGGAGAGGGAATGGCGGTGTAGCTGGGGTCAATTGGGGAGGCCAGCTCTTCAGAGTAGAGCTCCTTATGAATCAGTGAAGGGTCGACCGCCAGCATGGCTGCGTTCTCGTTTATCCCGGCATGACCCCCATTCTCGCCGAACACCTCCATGGTGATGTCGGCGGTATAGCTCCACCAGTCAATCACCAGACAGCGAACCTTGCGGGCTAAGGCAACCTCGGTAGCCGCTTCGTCCACTGGCTGGCGGTTTGGACCATGTCCGTTGATTATGATGATATTTTTGAACCCGATAGTAGCCAGCCCCTCAATAACCTCCCTGACATAGCCTTTGAAGACCTTCTCCGATATGCCAAATCCACCTGAATAGGGTGCTAAGGATACAGTCCTTCCGTAAGGAATATAAGGGGCGATAATGGCGTTGACCTCATCGCTGATGAGCTGGCAGAGATGATAAGGTACGGTGAAGTCCGCCCCGTTGTTTCCCACACCATGGGCTTCCAGGGTGCCAGTCACCAGCAGAACAGTATCTACCTTTGAGGGCACCGTCAGCTTGAACTCCATCCAGTTATAATCCTCCAGCTTTCGGTGAGGGACCTCCTCATTCCCCAATACCAAACCAGTTCCAGCGAAAATAAGGGATAAACACAGCAAGAAGCAGACCGTCCCTTGCCGGTAATTAATAATCGGAAACATCTCCATTACCTCCTCTTAGTTTAACGGTTAATTGTGTAAACGAAGTTACAAATGACCCCATAAGAATTTTTTTAGAAAAGAGAATAACAGAAAAACAAAGCCCTCTACAAGATATGATTAAATGGCTGGCTTTCTATAAGGGCTTCCCGTCAGGGTTATCGAGGCGGAGGTGTTCCTCTGAGTTCCCCCGGTCTGATTCCATACCTCCTTGCCTCGAACTCCAGATTCGCTAAATCCTCCCTCATCTGGGCGATTTCCTCTTCCAGCTGCGCAATCCTCTCAGCTAAGGGAATGGTGCTAATACCAGTAGCTATAGCTCCTTGTATATTTATTTGCAACTGCCAGATCTCTTCCTCTTTTGTCCTTATCTGCTCGTTCAGAAACTGCCGCCTTTCAATCCAGTATTGAGGGGTGCGCTTGAGCATCTCTTCCTCGGGAATTTCTTCCTCTTCTTCTTCAGGAAGAGCTTCCTCCGGTGGAGGAGCGACCTGCTCGGCTGTCTCTGGAACGCTGGGAGTACGGTCGATGCTCTCCTCCTCATAGAAGTCGGGCACTATCCGCTCCACCTTGTCTAAGGGAATGCTCACTATTCCCCCATACTTTAAGAACTGAACTTTGTCTCCCTTGATCTCCACCCAGGATGTCTGTATCTTCCGTCCGTTTTTAAGGTAGATAGTATCGCTGCTGACCAACCCCGAAAAGCAGAAAAGAGCCATCAAGAGAAGCCCACAGGTAAAGAGCTTAAATTTCATAGTCTATGTCTCCTGCTCAAACTTTTTTTATATTATACCAGCTTTTTCTTTAATTTGCAAGCTTTTTTCTGTCAATTACCATAATCCGCTTGTGTCTATTACTCCCCTTATTTTATAGATTACGACTCAATATTAAACGATCTTGGGTAAACTTTATCACCTCAAGAAGTGATAGTATTTTGTATGGTCCAGGTTGATTAGAAGAGTTTATTTACTCTCCACATAAACTTCGCCACCAGTTCCAGCATCTTTGCAGACTATCTTGTTTTATCTGAGCATTCCTTTAAGCTCGCAAGCTTCCGCTCAGGAATTACCACTTTACCATGCTAAAGGATAAGCCTTTTAGTAGTTGCTCTTGCCTAAGTTTACCTGGCCCTGGGCGTTTACCCCACCGAAGGCTTTGAAGCTGAGGATGGAGGTGCCATCAGCCTTGAACACCTTGACCATGGAGCTGCCTCCCTCACCATGACCGCAAATTATCTCGCACACGCCATCGTTATCTATATCAGCCGCAGTTATCTGCACATCGCCGTTGGGGTTGCCGCCAAAGCCAAAGGCTAAGAATTGCTTGATTAAAGTGCCGTCCTTGTCAAACAATCTGACCTTGTTTCCCCCGTTATAACCGGTGGAGGCGGCTATCTCCAAATCAGCGTCGGCATCAAAGTTGCCCACCGCCAGACGCACCTCTCCTCCAGGATTATCAGTGGAATCGAATGCCGGGAAGGAGCGGATAACGGTTCCATCATAGTTGAATATCTTCACCCGGGAGCTTCCTCCCTCGCCCATGCCGGCTACTATCTCGTCAATCCCATCGGCGTTCTCCAGGTCGCCGGCTGCAAGGTGAACCTCACCCTGAGCATTGGCGGCACCAAAGGCTTTGAAGCTCTTGATGAGGGTGCCATCGGTCTCAAAGGTCTTCACCCACGACTGCCCTC
>CABWKN010000045.1 GCA_902505605.1 Candidatus Guanabacterium sedimentis | reverse complement strand
GAACTCCATCTGGCCATAGGCAACCTTGATGCTACCCTGAGCGATATTGAAATAGCAGTAGCCCAGGGTGAAGGGGGACAGTCGTGGGTCAAGACCTTCGGAACCGACGGTACTCCAATCACCAGCTTCAAAGCCTTTGGTGCTGCCAATGCTCAGGGCGAAGTTCATCTGGCCACAGGTGACCTGGAAAACGCCGATGGGATTGATGAGATTATCGCCGGCATGGGCGAGGGCGGCAGCTCCCGAGTGAAGATATTCAACTACGATGGGACCGTTATCCGCTCCTTCCCGGCATTTGACCCTGCCGATAATCCCGGCGGTGAGGTGCGTCTGGCGGTAGGGAACTTTGATGCCGATGCTGATTTGGAGATAGCTGTAGCTACGGGATATAACGGAGGAAACAAGGTCAGGCTATTTGACAAGGACGGCACTTTAATCAAGCAATTCTTAGCCTTTGGATTTGGTGGCAACCCTAACGGGGATGTGCAGATAGCCGCGGCTGATATAGATAACGATGGCGTATGCGAGATACTCTGCGCTCATGGTGAGGGAGGAAATTCGTGGGTTAAGCTCTTCAAAGCTGATGGGACCTCCATCCGCAGCTTCAAAGCCTTCGGAGCGGTAAACACTCAAGGCGAGGTGGACTTAGGCAAGAGCAACTTCTGAGAGGGTTACTGTAAACAAATGTTTAGTAAGAATATTTAAATGCTTCTGGATCCCATTTCACCGGAAGGAATTTTATATAAAAGAAGAGGGCGAGGGGGGAAATCAGGCGGGCTTTTTGGGAAGTGTTTTCCAACCTTTTTAGGGTAAAAAGGAGAAGCTCGCAGTTCCCATCCTCGCCCTCTTTTATATTTAGTGCTTGCCAGCATCAATAGTAAATTAACTGGAGAAAGTTATCCTTTCTCCTATCTCAAATACACTTCTGTTCCTCTCTATAAATAAGACGCTTCAAACAGGTAAAAGGTTCTACAAAAATTCTCTTAGAGGGTATTTTTTTCATATTTATATGATATATGGTGAATAATGTAGTAAACTATCGGCATAAGTCTAATTTTTTTGTAGGAACATGGATGGTGATATTTTCAGTCTTTGTCCTACAACAGAAGATAAAAATGAGGTATAATAAATCAGGTATGAGGGAGGGTACTTAAAATAGGTCGAGGTTCTTCGAAAACGGAAAGGAGGATGAAGAATGAAGTGGTATAGGGTATCCATTATAACCATATTCCTGCTGGTGCTGGCAACAGGACTCTCTGAGGCAAGCGAGCGCCAGGGGAGCTTGAACACCACCCTTTTTGGGGCTTTGTTATTCGATGGCGGGAGCTCATTTGGCATTGGCGCGGCAGTGGGCTATAATCTCACCTCCCGGCTGGAGCTGGAGGGCGAGGGGAGCGTAGCCTTTTCCGACCCCAACTCTTACATTATAAGTGCCGGGGTCCTTTATAATTTTGATGTCCAGCATCCGAAGGTCTCCCCATATGCCCTGGGCGGAATAGCTTACACCGGAGTCAGCGGAAGAGGTGGAAATGCCGATGTGATGCTTGGTGGAGGGATAAAATATAGCATAATGAAGAGCTTCAAGATCCGCTTTGACCTCCGCTTATACCTGGGTGATGGCACCTGGACCAAGCTCTCCACCGGATTGATGTGGACCTTCGACTGACGGGGTGTTCTTCAGCTCAGCTTTGCTGTAAAGGGACAAAAAAAGATAAGGTCTGATTACCCTCTCGCTCTTTTGTTGAACAGCCTCAAGGTGAAGCAGAGGGGCTTTTATTTTTCAGAGCAGTCATAGAGAAAGAAGAAAGATGATGAGCCGGAGAGTCAGTGGAGTTGATTTAGTGCTGGTGGGAATGGTTCTCATCTGGGGGGTCAACTATTCGGCTATAAAAAGAGCTCTGAGGGATTTTTACCCCATGAGCTTCAATCTTCCCCGGTTCATCCTCGCCTCTCTGTTCATCCTTTTTCTCCTCAAAGTCACCGAGAAGGGCATCACCATTCGCCGTAGGGATTGGCTCCCCATCTTAGTTCTTGCCCTGCTGGGGCATACCACCTATCAACTCTTATTTATCTATGGGATATACCACACCTCGGTCTCCAATGCCTCGGTCATTATGGCGGCTACGCCTATTTTCGTCGCCCTGCTGAGTTCTTTCTCCCGCTATGAGCGGGTGAGGCTGTGGACCTGGGTGGGGATTTTCCTTTCCTTTTTCGGCATCTATCTGATTGTAAAAGTCAACAGCGGTGGGTGGAAGTTAGGGGGCTTATCCTATAAAGGGGACTTTCTTATTATAGGCTGTGCGGTGTGCTGGTCGCTGTATACGGTAATTGCCAAGCCGTTGCTGAGACGCTATTCGCCCCTCAGACTGACTGGGGTGTCCATGGCTCTGGGGACTTTGTTTCTTATCCCCTTTTCTTTCAGGGAGCTATGGCAACAGGACTGGCACAGAATCGCTCCCATAAGCTGGCTGGCACTTGCCTATTCCTTCAGCTTAGCTATCGGTATAGGGTATACCATCTGGTATATTGGAGTAGCCAAAATCGGTGCCACTCGCACCTCCGTTTATTCCAACCTGGTCCCGGTAGCCGCCATATTCTTTGCCTGGATTTTCCTGGCAGAGAGGCTGACCCTGGAGCTGCTACTGGGGGCAGCCATGGTGCTGGTGGGCGTCTACCTGACCCGCATCAGAGACAGGGAGTTGCCCTCCCCCCGATGAAGGAAGTTCTCTGATTTCTGTTGACACAAAAGAGATTTCCATATTAGAATGGTGTAAATTTTAAGGAGCAACCGAATTGACCCTCAGCAAGGGACCCGGCAAAATGCCAGGCAAGAAGGTTTTTTCTCTGCTGGCTATCATATTTGCGTTGACTCAATGGGGACTCTTTATCCCTCAGCAGAGCGAATCGGCAAAGCATAATCAGTTGGGGGTTACATACTACAACCAGGGGAAGATGGACAAGGCTGTCAAGGAGTTTCAAAAGGCAATTGAGATAAACCCCTTTTATGCCGAAGCTTACAATAACTTAGGAGCGGTCTATCTGTATAAAGAGGAATATAAGGAAGCCATTCCCTATCTGAAGAAGGCGATAGAAATTGACCCCGCCTACGGTTTTCCCCATTATAATCTGGCTATTGCCTTGCATTATCTGGGGAATGATGAAGATGCTATTGCCGAGCTCAAGCAGGCCATACAGCTTAATCCCCGCAATTTCAAAGCCTACTATAATATGGCGTGCTACTATTCGCTCCTCAACAAGATAGACCTGGCAATAGAATACCTTCGGCTATCCATTGAGTATGGCTATTCTAATTGGGATTTAATAGAGATAGACTCTGATTTAGACAACATCCGGAAGGACCCTCGCTACCAGGAGATTATCGCCCAAAGACCTCCACCTAAGGATTAGTAAGGGGGTGCTTTCTGTAACCTCTGATGGGGAATGCACTATTTCGGCTGGCTCTCGTTACTACCGCCACTGATTGCTATACTATTAGCCATCAAGACCAGACAGGTCTACTTCTCCCTGCTGTTGGGCATCTGGCTGGGCTGGATGATTTATTACCAATGGAATCCACTTCGTGGGGCGGTGGGAACATTGGCTGCCTGTGTGGATGTCTTCCTCAATCGGGGGAGAACCGAGGTTATTGTATTCAGCCTCCTCATCGGGGCGCTGATAACCCTGACCCAGCGCTCGGGTGGGGTGGAGGGTTTTATCAACCTGGTGGTGAAACGGGGATTTATCCGGGGTCGCAGAAGTGCGGGGCTTCTTTCCTATATAGTGGGGTTTCTCATTTTTATTGAGTCAAACATCACCTGCCTCATTGTGGGAGCTATCTCCCGTCCCATTTACGACCGCCTGAAAATTTCCCGTGAGAAGTTAGCATACATCTGCGATTCCACCTCGGCGCCGGTCTGCATTATGATTCCGTTGAATGCCTGGGGTGCCCTTGTCCTGGGTCTTTTGAGTGAGCAGGGGGTGGAGCGACCGGTATGGGTGCTGATCAACGCTTTGCCGATGAATTTTTACGCCATCTTCGCTCTCCTGTTGGTGCTCACCATCGTCCTCACCCAGCGAGACTTTGGTCCTATGGCCAGAGCAGAGCGTCGTGCCCGGATGGAAGGGAAGGTCTTGCGGGATGGGGCCACCCCTATGGTCTCCACTGAGGTGACCGCCATAGAGCGGAAGGATGGGGTTATCCCGCGAGCTTACAATATGTTAATCCCCGTCGGCACTATGATAGGTATGATGCCGTTGGCGATGTACATCACCGGTAAGGGCAGAATAACCCAGGGCTCCGGCTCCACCTCTGTGCTGTGGGCGGTTTCTGCCGCCATTCTGGTTGCCTGCCTGCTCTATCTGGTTCAGCGCCTGCTAAGTCTGGCGGAGCTCAGCGAGCTAATTCTCAAGGGAATGGCTGGTCTGGTTCCTTTAGCCTTCATTATGTTGCTGGCTTTTGCCATAGGCAACACCTGCCAGGCGCTGGGGACCGGGGAGTTTGCTGCCCGGGTGGTCTCCTTATGGCTCTCGCCCTGGATTATACCGCTTCTCGTTTTCCTGACTGCCTGCTTCATCTCCTTCTCCACGGGTACCTCCTGGGGAACCTTCGCCATACTCATCCCTCTGGGGGTTCCCATAGCCCACCAGATGGGGATTAACCTCTCTCTGGTGGTGGCGGCGATTTTAAGTGGGGGAGTTTTCGGAGACCATTGTTCCCCCATCTCCGATACTACCATGGTTTCCTCTATGGCATCTGCCTCCGACCATATCGACCATGTTCAGACGCAGCTCCCCTACGCCACCACCGCCGCCGTGATGGCGGTGGTGCTGTTTCTCCTTTTTGGGTTATTATCGTGAACCGAAGGATGATATATGGACCCCTTCACCCATAGCCTCACATCAGGAGTTTTAGCCCGCAGCGGGATAAGACAAAGAATAGGGGGAGAGGCTACGGTGGCTTTATTACTGGCTTCCATCTTCCCCGATATAGATATAGTCTCCCGCTTCTGGGGGGTTTCGGCAGTCATAAGAAACCATCGGGGCATTACCCATTCTTTTCTGGTGGCGCCGGTTTTTGCTCTGTTTATTGCCTTTATGGTATATAGGTTTGGTAATTACAAGAAGCTATGGAATCTATTCGGGCTATGCCTGATGGGGATGTATATCCATATATTCTTTGACCTGTTCACCTCTTACGGGACCCAGGTCTTCGCCCCTTTGACCAACCGAATGTACTCTCTCGACTTTATTGTGATAATAGATTTCTACTTCTCCTCCATATTAGCGCTGGGGCTGGTGGGCTCGCTGTTGTTCAAGAGGAGGGCTCAACTGATAGCCCTCACCGGTATATTTTGCCTGGCAGGTTATATCTTCCTCGGAGCGGTCAACCATTCCCTGGCTCTTGGTAAGGTGAAGGGCGCTATGGCTAAGCAGGGGATAAGCTTTCTCAAAGCCTCTGCCTTTCCTCAATTTCTCTCCCCATTCCGCTGGAGAGGGGTGGTGGAGACCGAAGGGGCGTATTATCGTAGCCTCCGCTTCACCATCGGCTCGGAGGACATAGAGTTAGTGAAGTATGAAAAGATACCTTCCAACAGGTATATAGAGCGAGCCTATCAGCTTGAGGAGTTAAAGGCTTTTCATTGGTTTGCCCAGTATCCCCTCGTTCTCTATCAGCAGGAGGACGACCGACATATCGTCCGGCTGGTTGACCTCCGCTTCCGCGGTCCCGAGCAGAGGGGCGGCTTTGCAAGCATACTGGTCGTCCTTGATAATGATGGCAGAATCATAGAGAGAGGGGTAAACTTTTAAGAGACCTTTTATTCCCTCCTCAATGGGAACTTTTGGGAGAAGATTTTCGTTATAATAATATGAAAATAATTATTGACAAAAAATTGGATTAGGGAGAGAATGGGGGATATATAGAATTCCCTTAATTTGAGATTTAAAAGGAGGTTGTCATGAGAAGTCACCACCTGAGATTTTTTATCATCGTTGGAGTTGCCTTCTTCCTGTTGAGCCTTACCCTCTCCTGTGCTAAGAAGGTAGAGTCGGATAAGGCGTTGACGCTGCTTCCGAAGGAGTCAGCATTCCTCTTCTCAATCGATATGAAGAAGCTCGCCGCCACCCCTCTCTACGACAAAATCAAAGAAGATACAGAAGCGCTGGAGAAGTATAACGAGTTTGTAGAGAAGACCAGCGTTGACCCCGAGAAGCACCTGGAGCGGATAGTATTAGCTATACCACCCGATGTGGAGGAGACTCAGGAGGTTGCCATTGCTATCTTCGGAATCTTTGACCGGGAGAAGATCCTCAGCGCCATTGAGGAGCAAGGGGAGATAGAGACCAGCACCTATGAGGGGCTGGATGTTTACTCCTTCACCCCTGAGGACGAGCCGATGAGCATGAGCTTTCTGGCCGAAGGGTGCATTATCTTTGGCGGACAGGAGAGCATAAAGAGGATGATTGAGCTCTCCCAGGGGAAAGGGGAAAGCATTGAGACTAATGCCGAGATGATGGAAGTTCTCAAGGATGTAAATCAGGAGGACATGTTCTGGGGGGCTGGTCTTATGCCCGAAGGTTATAAGCAGAAGGCTATGGCTAACCCGATGACCAAGAGCTTTGCCTCATTGAGGTCGATTATCCTTTCCATCAATGCGGAGAAAGGCTTTGACTTCTTCCTGCTGAGCCGGAGCGATGTGGAAGAGGATGCCAAGCTTATGGCGGATGCCATGAAGGGCTTCGTCGCCCTGGGCAAGATGGGTGCCGGCGAGAAGCCCGACCTACTGCAGGTGCTCGACAAAATCGATATTGAGGCTAAGAAAAACGAGGTCACCATCTCTATGCACCTCTCCGAAGAGCTGATGGATAGACTGGGCAAGGAGATGCAGAAGGAGTTAGGAGGTTTGAGGGAGCGCGGCAAAGAGCCAGAAATAAAGTCTGAGTCGGAGAGTCTCAAAGAGAAATAATAGGGAAGAGGAGACCTCTACTCCTGTTATTTGAAGATTTTTTATTACCTCTGCTTTTAAGCAGATGATGTTAACTTTTGTCTTTATAGCCTTCCTTAGTGCTGCACAACTGTCTGCCGTGGGAGGTTTCCTTCCCGCCTTGCCCGCTGTTAATGAGCCTTCCCTCCAGCAGGCCTCACCCATCATTGAGCTCCGAGCCCGCTCACTGCAACCGGGAGAGGCAGTACTCATCCGGATTGAGGGGTGGGAGATGATGTCGGAGGTAAGGGGTCGCTTTCTGAATCAGGAACTCCGCTTTTTCTCACAGGCGGGGGAGTGGTCTGCCCTGGGGGGGATAGGACTGTCCAGCTCACCCGGCAGCTATCAGCTTGAGATAGAAGGGATGCTTCCCGACGGCACTTTGCTCAGGGAGGTCAAGGATTTCACCGTTGAAAAGAAGGTTTTTCCACGGCAGCATCTCAAAGTGGACCCGCGCTTCATAGTCCTCAGCCCTGAAGACCAGCGCCGGGTGGCTCAAGAGCAGGAGATAATTAGGAAAGTCTGGGCAACCCCTCATCCCGTCCGGCTCTGGAGAGGGCGGTTTCTCACTCCCATTCCCGATGTGGAAGGGAGGGGCTTCGGTGCTTACCGGGTTTTCAACAATCAACGGCGCAGCCAGCACACCGGGGTGGATATGTCAGCACCGGAGGGCACTCCGCTGCGCGCCTGCAACAGCGGAGTGGTGGTGCTGGCGAGGGAGTTCTTTTTCGGGGGAAACACCATATTCATAGACCACGGAGAGGGACTTTACTCGATGTATCTTCATCTCTCGGAGATTCTGGTGAAGAAAGGGGATATGGTCATCAGGGGGGAGACTATCGGCTTGGTGGGAGCGACCGGGAGAGTGACCGGTCCCCATCTGCATTGCAGTGTCCGTTTGAAGGGAGCTCGCCTCGACCCCTTCTCGCTGTTCTTCCTTCCGCTGGAGGAGGAGTAGTCCAGCCTCTGTTAATAAATCCTGCCAAGAAAATTCCACTTTTTTCTAAAAAAGTTGAATTATTATTCTTTTTTATGTTAATATAATGTCTAAGATTTTTTCCGCCAAATGATAGATAAGTTTGGTATAATGCAACCTTTGGCAGAAGAAGAAGTGTTAACATAGCTGAGGAAAGCGAGAGGAGTAATAAATGACCGTAAAATTAGCAATTTTCCTGATGCTTCTTATACTGACGGCGGCTGTATTTATCCATGCATTATATCATCGCTACCGATTGTTTCGCCTGGGGGGAGCTGAGAAGAGGTTTGATTCTCTGGCCAAACGCCTGGGCAACGCGCTCTTCTCTGTGTTGTCCCAGAAAAGGGTTATCAAAGCTCGACCTGTGACGGGATTGATGCATTTTATGGTCTTTTGGGGATTTATAATTTTTATTCTCGGTTCTCTCAACCATTTATTGGAGGGGTTTGTGGGGGGATTTTACCTGTTCGGGGAGAGCACATTTGGCTTTTATTACGCCATGGTTCTGGACATTTTTGCCGCGCTGGTGCTAATCGCATCGGTGTATTTTGTGGTGAGAAGATATCTTTTCCGTCCCCCCGCTCTGACCATTCCCTCCCGCCAATCAGCTATTGTGCTTACTTTTCTTATCACCTTGATGCTCTCCTTTTTCCTTTACGAGGGTGTCCGTTCCCTGCTGGACCCCTCGCGGGTCAGCGGGGCGTGGTTGGGGAGGCTGACTGCCGGATGGCTACATTATATGAATCTGGCAGAGGGGGGGTGGTCTTTTCTCTATGGGTTATTCTGGTGGATGCACATCCTTATACTGTTTGGCTTTGTGGTCTATGTTCCTCATTGCAAGCATCTCCATTTGATTGCGGGACCCATCAACCTTATTTTCCAGAACCGGAAACCCCTGGGGGAAGTTCCCCTTCTCGACCTTGAGGAGGCGGAGACTTATGGGGCAGAGAAGATAATAGATTTCTCCTGGAAGCATCTGTTAGACTTGTTTGCCTGCGCCGAATGCGGTCGCTGCCAGGACCAATGTCCCGCTTATCAATCCGAGAAGCCCCTGACACCAAAGGGACTTATCGTCAACCTGAAGGAGCATCTGTTGAGTGAGGGCTCCGGGCTGTTGAAAGGGATAAAGGGAGGCGAGGACCCTCCCGCCACCCCACTGGTGGGCAAGGTGGTATCCCTGGATGAGCTGTGGACCTGCACCGCCTGCGGCGCCTGCCTTAATGTATGTCCCGAGAAAATCGAGCAGTTACCCAAGCTCATCAGCCTCCGCCAGAGCCAGGTTCTTATGGAGAGCAAATTCCCTCCGCAGTTAACCACCTTCTTCAAGAACCTGGAGTCCAATTACAACCCCTGGGGGATTGGCTTCGCCACCCGGGCAGAGTGGGCAGAGGGGCTGGATGTGCCCCTGATCGCCGACAGCCCCGATGCCGAGCTCCTGTACTGGGTAGGCTGTGCCGGGGCTTTTGATGACCGTAATAAGCGAGTTGCCCGCTCGGTGGTGGAAATACTGCGACATGCCGGAATTAACTTCGCCATCCTGGGCAAAGAGGAGCGCTGCTGCGGCGATGCCGCCCGCCGTGCGGGGAATGAGTATCTCTACCAGACCCTGGCTGGGGAGAACATAGAAACTCTGAAAAAATATAAGGTGAGAGAGGTCCTGGTCACCTGCCCTCACTGTTACAATACCCTTAAGAACGAGTATCCCCAGCTGGGCGGGGATTTCCGGGTCTCGCATCACAGCCAGTTCCTGTATAAACTAATAAAGGAAGGAGTTGTCAAACCGAGGAGGGCAGTGGAGCAATTAGTCACCTATCACGACCCTTGTTACCTGGGGAGGTTCAATGAGAGCTATGCCGAGCCGAGGGGTATACTTACCGCACTGCAGGGTATCAGACTCAAGGAGATGAAGAGGCACAAGGATATGAGCTTCTGCTGCGGTGCCGGCGGGGGGCAGATGTGGATGGAGGAGACCCTGGGAACCAAAATTTACCTCCTGCGCACCGAGGAGGCTCTGAGAACCGATGCCCGGCAGATAGCTACTGCTTGTCCCTATTGCCTCACTATGCTCAGCGATGGAGTCAAGGATAAAGGAGCGGAGGAGAGGGTTAAGGTTAAGGATATAGCCGAATTTTTAGTAGAGGCCTTATAAGGTAGATTAAAGATGGTTAAGAGGCTATTTTTGATAGATGGCAGTGCGTTAGCTTATCGCTCTTACTTTGCCTTTATCCGTAACCCCCTCATTAATTCCAAAGGCGAAAACACCAGCGCGGTATTCGGCTTCACCAACTCTCTGCTGCGACTGATGACCAGAGAGAAGCCGGAATATTTAGCCGTGGTCTTCGATAGCCGGCGCCCTACCTTCCGCCATAAAGCCTATCCTGCCTACAAGGCAACCCGCCAGAAGATGCCCGAGGAGATGGTCCCTCAGATGCCTCGCATCATGGAAGTGCTGGAGGCCATAGGTCTGCCCGTGCTGGAGATGCCCGGCTATGAGGCGGACGATATCGTCGGCTCGCTGTCCAAGAGATTCGCCGGCGAGGGGCTGGAGGTATATCTGGTGAGCGGGGATAAAGACTTTTTCCAGCTGGTGGGTCCTTCGGTTAAGTTCTACCATCTGCGAAGCACTGGTAAGGAAGTGGAGATTCTGGATGTTGAGGAGGTGAAGGAGAAGTTTGGAGTCCCTCCGGATAAGGTGGTCGATGTGCTGGCGCTTATGGGCGATTCCTCCGATAATATCCCCGGAGTCCCCAAAGTGGGCGAGAAGACCGCGGTCCAACTGGTAAAACAGTTCCATAGCCTCGAGGAGGTTCTGCGGCGAGCCGATGAGATAAAAAGGACGGCTATTCGCAAGAGCATTCAGGAGAACAGGGATTTAGCCCTCCTCTCGCAAAGGTTGGTTACCCTGGACTGCGACATCCCCCTGAAGCTCTCTCTGGATGAGCTTAAGCTAAAGGAGCCCGAAAGGGATAAACTGATTGAGCTCTTCAAGGAGCTGGAGTTCACCAGTCTGCTGCAGGAGTTTCCTCTGGGTCAGGTTGAGGAAGAGCGTCGCTACATCATGGTCGAGTCGGTTCAAGCTCTGCAGAGTCTTATCGATAGGCTGACCCGGGCGGGCAGCTTCGCCCTCGACCTGGAGACCACCAGTGCCAATCCTCTCCGGGCGGAGGTGGTGGGCTTCTCCTTTGCTGTCAAGGAAAGAGAAGCCTTTTATCTTCCGGCTTCCCCTCCTCATGCCCGCATCCCTCTGGAGGAGATTCTCTCCCGTCTGAAGCCGTTACTGGAGGATGAGCGGGTAAACAAGTGCGGGCAAAATATCAAGTATGATATGCTGGTGCTGTCTAATTACGGGATTGAGCTGCGGGGAGTGAATTTCGACACCATGGTGGCTTCCTATCTGCTGAATCCCTCCCGCCGCCAGCACAACCTCGACCTCATCAGCTTAGAATATCTCAACTACAAAAAAATTACTCTGAAGTCCCTCATAGGGAAGGGCAAGAAACAAATTTCTATGAGAGAAGTCCCCCTGGATAAGATTTTCCCCTACGCCTGCGAGGATGCCGATATCACCCTTCGTTTGCGAAACCTGCTCCAGCAGAAGCTGCTGGAGACAGACACCTGGAAGCTGTTCACCGAGGTGGAGGTCCCCCTTATATCGGTACTTGCCGAGATGGAACGCCAGGGTATTACTCTGGACATGGAGCTCCTGCGGGAGATGTCGCTGCGGCTGGAAACTCAGCTGCAGCAGATTGCCCATAATATTTACATCTTAGCGGGAGAGGAGTTCAACATCAATTCCACCCAGCAGCTGGGTAAGATATTATTTGAGAAGCTCCAGATCCACAAAGAGCTGGGCATACGGCGTGTAAAGCGAACCAAGACCGGCTATTCCACCAATAGCTCTGTGCTGGAGGCCATGGGCGAGCATCCCCTGGTGAGGAACCTGCTGGAGTATCGCCAGTTATCAAAGCTGAAGTCCACCTATGTCGATGCTCTTCCCCAGCTGGTCAATCCCCGCACCGGCAGGGTGCATACCTCGTTTAATCAGACCATTACCGCCACCGGAAGGCTCTCCAGCAGCGACCCCAATCTCCAGAACATACCCATCCGCAGTGAGGTCGGTCGGCAGATAAGAAAAGCTTTCATCCCGTCGGATAAATCCCGGTTCATCCTTTCTGCCGATTATTCCCAGATCGAACTCCGCATCATGGCGCACCTCTCCGGGGATGAGACCCTGGTCGAGTCGTTTAAAAGGGACGAGGATGTCCACCGGCGCACCGCCTCGCTGATATTTGAGGTCCCCCCGGAAGAGGTGACCTATGAAATGCGCTACAAGGCGAAGTCCATCAATTTTGGCATCATTTATGGTATGGGACCTTTCCGACTGTCGAGGGAGGTGGGCATCCCGGTGGAGGATGCGCGGAGGTTTATAGAGTCCTATTTCCAGAAATATCCTAAGGTGCATCAATATATTATCAACCGTCTGGCCGAGGCGAAGCGTTTGGGATATGTGACCACCTTGCTGAACCGACGCCGACTCCTTCCCGAGCTCCACTCTACCAATCAGGGAGTGCGGGCGGCAGCGGAGAACATCGCCATAAATACTCCCATACAGGGGAGCGCTGCCGACCTGATAAAGGTGGCTATGATACGCATCTCCAGGGAGATGAAGCAACAGGGCTGGCAAACCAGAATGCTCCTGCAGGTGCACGATGAGCTGGTCTTTGAAGTGCCTGAAGAGGAGCTGGAGGAGGTTAAAAAATACATAAAAAAGGAGATGGAGGATGTGTATCGGCTGAGTGTTCCCATTAAGGTTGCCATCAGCACTGGTAAAAATTGGTACGAGGCGCATTGAAGCTTAAATGTATTATTAAGAACGAGAATAAAGGAGGGGATGTATTATGGAAGCTAAGAAATTTATCGAAGAGAAGGTGAAAGAGATAAAGGAGACGGTGGGTGATAAGAGGGCTCTGGTCGCTCTTTCGGGTGGAGTAGATAGCTCCACTACCACCGTATTAGCTCATCGGGCTATCGGAAAGCGGTTGATACCGGTTTTTATTGACGACGGTCTGATGCGTGCAGGAGAAGCACGACGGGTGAAGGACATCTTCAAGAAGTTGGGAATCAAGGTGCGAGTGGTGATTGCCCGCCGCGAGTTCTTCAATGTGACCACCGCCGACCCCGAGGTCAAGCGGAGGAAATTCCGCCGCACCTTCTACCGCATGCTCGGCAGGATAGCGCGCCGCTACAAGGCTAAGTTCTTGCTGCAGGGGACTATTCTCACCGACATTGAGGAAACCAAGCGAGGCGTCAAGACCCAGCATAATGTACTGGAGCAAATGGGGATAAAGCCCAAGAGATTCGGCTTGCCTCCCGTGGTCATCGAGCCTTTGAAAGACCTAAGAAAGGATGAGGTGCGAGAGGTTGCCAGGGAGCTGGGACTCCCACCGGAGATTTACGACCGCATGCCCTTCCCCGGTCCGGGCTTTAGCACAAGGGTGCTGGGCAAACTGAGCCCGCAGAGGGTGAATATAGTGCGCAAGGCGAACACCATCGTCGAGGAGGAGCTGGCTCAGTTTAAACCATTCCAGGCTTTTGCTGTGCTTATGGGCGACAGGGCAACCGGGATGAAGAAGGGGAAGCGGCATTACGGGAATATCATTGTCGTCCGGTCGGTGGAATCCACCGATGCCCGCACGGCCACTCCCAGCCAGATACCCTGGGAGGCGCTTCAGAAAATACAGCAGCGCATCTGCACGGAGGTTCGCTCGGTGAGCCGGGTTCTCTACGACCTGACCCCGAAAGAGCCCGCTACTATTGAATACATATAAGAGGCAACTTTAAGCGAGGAAGGATTTCTTCTTTCAGTTTAAAGTGGTCTACCTTATCCTCTATCTCTGTGAGTTTGTGCAGCCTATATCTGGGGAATAGTCTCTCCGTGAAATAAAAATCAGGTAGAGGGGGATTCCTTTCCAGTCGTTATGAGGCTCTCGCCTGTGAAGTTACTATCTTTCTAACCCGGACAAGACTGCTGGTAGAAAGCCGGTGAATCCCTGAGGAGCACTATAGGTGTCGTATATCAGTCCCGAGCGAGCCAGGAATTTGTTGGTATAGCCGAAGAAGTAGTGCCAAAGCATATTGAAGACTTCCCCATAATTCACCCTGTTTCTTACGGCGCTGATATCCTTTAGGTCCTCTTTTATGTGGTCGTAATAGGTCTGCAGCCAGTTGAGTATCTCCCCGCTTACCATGCCCCGCATTTTCTCGAACATCTCCTGGTCGGCTTCGGTGAGCACAGGAATCAGCAAATGATAGGTTTCGCCTTCCTGTGAGATGTAGCGAATTTTGGCGAGGAAGTTGAGCACGTGCTCCAGATGGGTGCGGTCAAGCGAGGTAGCTTCCTCCAGCTCCGGCAAGCCAGCCGGGGATTCTTTAAGCCGAAGCAATATAGTAACCACATCTTCTAAGAAAGAATCCATCTGGTCGTTGAGCACCGTCAGGAACTCTGTGCCATAGAGTTCGGGCAGTTCCTTCCTGAGGCTGGTTCCCAGTCTTCTTCCCAGTCCCCACAGCAGGTCGGGGAAGCCGTTGCGGACGGTTTCGAAATGGTGGTCGCCAAAGCTCATCAGCGTAACATCATTGACACTATCGGTGTGGCCACCCCAGTAGATTTCCTTGAGCGAGAATTCGGTCACCTCCTGGGCGTTGAGGATGTAGCGATTCCCGCCTGGCTTTTCGACACCGTGGACGATATAGCCGTGCTCGCTCAGCAGGCGCAGACCCTCAAAGTCGAGGATAAGCCCCCCTATCATGATGAAAGCAAGCTTAGAGGGCTCAATCCCCGTGGGGCGGTAGCCTCCCAGCAGCTGGTAAATTTCCTCTTTTTTCTGGGAGATGCTGTCGGCGAGTTTTTGGCTGTATATGTCCGTCACACTGCTTATGAGCTGCTGGTCCCTGTCGGTGAACAGGGGGAAGTTGATGTAGTAGAGCTGCTCCTCCTGGCGGATGATTTCCAGCCGCAGCAGGTCGTCAATGGAGGCTTTCGACTCGCCGAGGCGGGAAGAAATCTCCTCTCCGGTCATCGGCTGCTCGGCCATATCCAGCAGCAGAAGCTGCACTTCCCGGAGATTGCAATAGGTATAGGGGTTGTAAATCGGGTCGGGGTTACTTATGCTCCCCACAATGGCGATGTTAAGCCTGCGCTCCTTCTGATCCGCCTGTGCATAGATGACTCCCGCAGAGAAAGCCAGGATTAAAAGAAAAATTACCAAAGGATTAAGGATAAAAACCCTTTTACTCATA